>NZ_CP157428.1:956804-1275739 GCF_041021895.1 Acinetobacter sp. XH1741 | reverse complement strand
TTCCATAATTATATTGATATGAAACTACTAGATTTGCCATTTTATCCCCGCCTCGTCCCCAAGGACTTGAGCACTTAATCTCATAATTTAAGATCTGAAATTTTTCTAACTGTATCCAATTTGGATGAGTTAAATTAAAAATTTTTAACTTAGCAGTAGGAATGCTTGTGCATAAAAAAATTAAAACAAGTAAAAACAATACAAGATAGAGACTAATATAGAAAAATTTATTCATAACTCATAACTCATAACTCAAAACTCAAAACTCAAAACTCAAAACTCAAAACTCAAAACTCAAAACTCAAAACTCAAAACTCAAAACTCAAAACTCAAAACTATAATATATTAATTCTTAGCAAATGTTAGATAATTATATACTATTAACATACAAATTAGTCCTCTATTATTTTTTAGAAGTCACAATCAAATATATAATTAATCCAATTAAGACCAAAAATATTAACTGAATTTCTAAAACAAGGTTTATCATCCAAGAGTTTCTAAATGATAAGCCTTTTTTTGTTATTAATATTTTTGATTTTTTTGTATCTGGTGAAATAAAAACTTTTATTTCATTATTTTTCTTTATCTCATTAAATATAGATAAATTTTGGCCTTTCATCTCATCACAGTTTTCAGAAATAAATAATCTATATACAACCAAAAAATCTTCTTTTTCTGATGTATAAGTGGCATTTCGATACGTATATTGATACTTTATATCTCCACGAGCATTCCTATCCATTCCTCGTCGCCAAGGTTTACTTGAACAGTAAATCTTGTAATCTAAAATTTTATAATCTTTTAATTCAACCCAATCAGGATGAAGTAATTTAAAAATTTTCAATTGCAGATTAAAAGATGAAGTTACAACCAACAAAATAAGAAAAACAGCCAATAAGGATAAAATAATTTTTATAAATAATTTCATTATTAATATATCCCAACCAAAATAAAGATTCTCAAATTAATATATAAATATATTTCATATACCCTTAGCGGCTAAATATTAGCATGAAAATAAAATTTTATTGAATAACCTTAAGTATAGTCACCGTATACTATTTTATTATTTATACCCCTCCCCCAAAACCTCTCCAACACCTCATCCCGTTCATCCAAACTATTAGAGCTTAGAGCCTGTAGCAGCAAACCATCGATCAGGTTGACCACCATGTTGGCATCGAACTTTGGCTCGCGGGTTTCACCGCTAAAAATCAGGTCAAAAATTTCATGGCGCAACCACTTTCGGTATTCAACCGCCATACCGTAGGCCTTCGGGTGAATGAGTTTTATTTCAAAAATGGCTTTAAGTAAAAGGTTGTAATGGCTGTTTAGATTGGTATGTAAAACAATAATTGCTTTGAGTTTATCTTTTGAAGTGTAGTAACGGCTTGAGTAGATGATGGAAAGCACTTGTTCTCTGAGCAGGCTTTTTTGAAAAACGATGCACATTTCGATCAGGTGTTCTTTGGAGTGAAAATAGTTGTAAATCGTATCTTTGGCGATTTTGGTTTCTTTAGCAATCAGGTCTACGCCTACTTTGTGGAATCCATGTGTCGTAATAAGTTGTATGGTGGTTTGAACAGCCTGTAATTTTTTGGAAGAGGTTTCTAAATTTGGCATAGTTTTACCGTTATAAGTTCTTGTTGTGTCTAAATGAGATAAAAAGCCTGTGCCCTTTTTGAGAGAAAAAAAGGCACAGCAAAGCCGCAAGACGGTGCTTGGCACATCTCAAGTTTTTTGTTGCTAAGTTTTAAGTAAAAATGACGTAAAGCCTGAAAACCTTATGGCGTTCAAGCTGCTGTAATTTTTTAAGCTGTGTTGTTGTAGCTTTTGGCACGGCGTGCCAAGAAATGATGGATGTGCATAGCCAACTCCTTTTTATTTGGAGTTCTGCCAGAGCATTTTTTCGGACTTATGGTGGCAGAACGAAAGGGGGTTGACAGACCGGCTTCAAGAACCCAGCACACCCGAAGGTGTCCCCCTTCCGTCCTACCGCTACAAAAGAGGGACGAGTGGGTCTACATCAAAAAAAAACAAGTTTTTTCAATGTACTTGAAGATCGACCTGTCAAAGCCGGCTGGCAATGTGGCCAGCACGCAAAGCATAATCTGAGAGTTTAGATGTGTCAATGTTGCATTTATGAGAAGTGATTAAATATCTTATTGTTTTTCATTAGATTAACTTAATTATTACTTTAGATATTATATTTAATTATATTTTTAATAGACTTACTGAGATAATAATCATGACAATGATTTTAGATCAAACAATCTTTGTTTGCGTAATTGCAGCCAAGATAAAACTATCTACGATAGGATGTAGATTACCACGAAAAGCAGCTCGTTCTTATTAGAGATAGGTGCGATGTCGAAAGTCATCAAAACTTTTACATAAGCTGGGTAATCTAACATTAATTAGTGAAAGTAATAATTCACAGGCGCAGAACTTTAACTTTAAAATAAAAGCTAGGATATTTAAGACTTATCTATTAAAAAAAACACTGCAAATGCTATAAGAACTATCGAGAAATATTGTAACGGTATCCAAAAAAAAGTATGTTTCTTTTTAAGGATAACTGTTTCACCAGTTACTTGATCAAGCAATATTCGATCATGTTTTTTATTATTCAACCTCATGCCTAAAAACCAAATAACTACGGCTGAAACAATCAAACCACCAGTTGCAAATATGTGATGTGATGAATAATACCCAGTACCATATATTTGATCTACCACAATATTCACTAGTAGTACTACTAGGAATGGTACAACAATAGCTAAAAACCCCAGTCCTTGCCAAATAAAAATCATATATTTAAATTTCCCGTGTAATTTAACTATTTATTAAAATATAAATTAATTTTATCAGTAGTTTAACATTCAAATTTCTCTTAATTACAGTCTTTTAATTTTTGTACTCATATCAAAGAATAAAAAATTTCGCATAAAAGTGGGTTTAGACAATCTCTGTCTGCCCCACTTGGTGATAAGAGCGGTTAAAGTAAACCAAACTTTGGTCATGCTGGCTTTGTTTAATCGCCACAATCGGACATATAAAAATCGTATGTGTGCCGACTTGTTGAATTTGTTCAATCTCGCAATCAAAACTCACCAAAGCATCATCCAACACAGGTGAACCCGTTTCTAACTCAATCCATTCGCCATGTTTAAAGCGTTCTTCTGGTGTGAGTTTAGATGAAAATGCTTTTGAAATATGTTCGTGGTGCGCGCCTAACACATTCACCGTTAAGATTTTATTATCTAGGAAATGTGCATGTGAACTCGCAGCTTGGTTCATACAGACCAATAATGTCGGCGGTGTGTCAGTCACACTACAAACAGCAGAGGCAGTAAATCCAAAACGGCCAGACATGCCTGCCGTGGTCACAACGCTAACCGCACTTGTGAGTAAAGACATTGCATTTCTAAAGTCTGTTGCTTGAACCATGACATTATTCCTAAATTGAACCGTACCTTGTCCTGTGTGTTTTGCTATACCGCCCAACTCCATCAGAAAGGCACTGTATCGACATGAGTCCTGTTTAGAACTACATGTAATAAGTGAAATGAGGGTTACTGCTTTGATTATCAATAGCCATCAAAAAAGTAACCCTTTATACCATTGTATTGGTAAATATTAAGCAGTAAGTTCCAAACCAGTCAGTTCTCGGCGAACAATTTCTGCACCTGCACTTAAAGCATTTAACTTGCCACGTGCCACTTCACGTGAAAGAGGTGCCATACCGCAGTTTGTGCAAGGGTAAAGCTTGTCGGCATCTACAAACTGAAGCGCTTTACGTAGTGTGTTCGCCACTTCTTCTGGTGTTTCAATCTGGTTAGATGCGACATCAATTGCACCGACCATCACTTTTTTACCACGAATAAGTTCGAGCAAATCGATAGGCACATGTGAGTTGTGGCATTCTAACGAGATGATATCAATGTTAGAAGTTTGAAGTTTCGGGAAAGCTTCTTCGTACTGGCGCCATTCTGAACCGAGTGTCTTTTTCCAGTCAGTGTTGGCTTTAATGCCGTAACCATAGCAAATGTGTACCGCAGTTTCGCATTTTAGACCTTCAATTGCACGCTCTAAAGTCGCAATACCCCAGTCATTTACTTCGTCAAAGAAGACGTTAAATGCAGGTTCGTCAAACTGAATGATGTCTACACCAGCAGCTTCTAACTCACGCGCTTCTTGGTTCAAGATTTTGGCAAATTCCCAAGCCAGTTTTTCACGGCTCTTGTAGTGACCATCATAAAGTGTATCAATCATGGTCATTGGGCCAGGTAATGCCCATTTAATTGGTTGATTGGTTTGCTGACGTAAGAACTTCGCATCTTCAACAAACACAGGCTTTTGACGAGACACCGCACCTACCACAGACGGTACGCTTGCATCGTAACGGTCACGAATACGAACTGTTTCGCGCTTTTCAAAATCTACGCCATTTAAGTGTTCAATAAACGTGGTCACAAAGTGTTGGCGGGTTTGTTCACCATCGCTCACAATGTCGATGCCAGCAAGTTGTTGTTCGTGCAATGCCAAACGTAACGCGTCTTTTTTACCTTCGATTAAGCCTTCGTTTTCGAGTTTCCAAGGCGACCAAAGCTTTTCAGGTTCTGCAAGCCAAGACGGTTTTGGTAAGCTGCCAGCAGTTGAAGTCGGTAATAATTTTTTCATGATCAATGACCCGTATGTTGATTAATTAGGAGCGTAATTCGCAGACCACTGCTCAAGAATCGCTTGGTATGGTTTGATAAATTGCTCTTCAACAAACTTCCCCTGCTCTATAGCCAGACGGCTACGTTCTTCACGGTCATACACAATTCGAGTAAGTGAATAATCTTCGTTTTTCAAACTCGGTTGATAAGATTTTCCAGCCACTGAATTTGCATTGTAAATTTCAGGACGGTAAATCTTTTGGAAGGTTTCCATCGTACTAATGGTACTGATCAACTCAAGGTTGGTGTAATCACTCAGCAAATCACCAGTAAAATAGAACGCTAACGGCGCAACGCTATTTGGCGGCATGAAGTAGCGAACTTTTAAGCCCATTTTTTGGAAATATTCATCGGTTAGTGAATAGTCTTCTTGCTTGTATTCCACGCCCAAAACTGGATGTTCGTTTTCAGTACGGTGGTACTCTTTCGTCGTTGAAACGCTTAAGCAAATCACAGGCGCTTTTTTAAAGTTGGCTCTGTAAGTTTCAGAGTTAATGAAGCTCTTAAACAAGTTGCCGTGCAATTCACCAAACTTTTCTGGCGTGCTAAAAGTCGACTGGTTTTTGTTGTGATCTAACAACAGCACACTAAAGTCATAGTCACGTACATAAGACGAGAAGTTATTACCTACAATACCTTCGATGCGTTCATTAGTCTTTTTATCAACAATATTGGTTTTCAATATTTCGATTAAAGGCAGCCCGCTTGCACGATTTTGAGCATCAATATTCATTTCAACTGAAATGATTTCAAGTTCAACGCCATAGCGGTCGCCCTTAGGGTTGTCCCAATGAGCTAAGGCATTGAAACGATTGTCGATCATCCTTAAGGTGTTGCGCAAATTTTCTTCGCGGCTCATCCCTCTCGCCAAGTTAGCAAAGTTGGTGGTAATACGCGTATTGTCTGCTGGACGATAGTTCTCATCGAAACAAATACTCTTAATCGTAAATGTAAATTCTTTACTCATTTTGATCAGTACCCTAATTTCTGAGATAAACCTAAAAAATTTTTGAGCTCTTTTTAAACATTTCCAGCCTTGTCAGTTTTGTGCCTCATGGTCTTATCAAAAGTGAATTACTGGAGCGCTTCAGAGCATGAATAGATTTATACCGTAATCACAACATGAATAAAAATGATTTAGTCTCATTCAAAACTGAGTGAAATTCATGTTTAGAGTTTAATAAATAAGTATGAAGTTAAATATTTTTCATCTTAGAAATTTTTAGATGGCAAAAATTCAATATACGGCGCTTGCCAATCGCCCTTAAAATATTAAAAATTTATTATTATTTTCAATTCATTAAATCATTTTTATCTAAATATTACCGCTAGAACTAAAGTAATTTATGTTGAATCTCGCTCAGCTCTGCTTTTAGCCATTCTAAAAATATAGTTTTGCGTGAATCTTCCTCAAAAGCACTATGAGAAAGTAAAAAATAGGCTGAGCCATCTTGAACGATTGGTGAATTTTTTTTCAGCAAGTTCCACTCAAGCTCTTTTTCAATCATATAAATTGAGATGACTGTAGCTCCGAGTCCCGCCAAGCAGCCTTCTAAACATAGATAAAAATGTTCAAGCTCAACTTTGGTGTAGCCTTTTAAGCTCTGCTTTAACTCAGCAATGCGAGTGATATTTTTGAAAAAATTCGGTCTAGAGGTCGAGATGAGTACGTCGTTTGTTTCCGATAGCTTGGTTGGTTGAACTAGAACGATATATTCATCGGCAATCTTTTCGCTATAAATATGCTCTCCCCAATCAAAGTCATTTCTACGAATTGCGATATCAATATTATCTTTTTCAAAGTCGACCACGCCGCCTGCGGTAAGTAACACAACCTCAAAATCATGACCGAGCTTTTTAAATTTTGATAATCGTGGAATAAGCCATTTCATGGAAAGAGTCGGTTCACACGACAAAACCAGTTGCTTTTTTTCGTTTTTAGGGTGGCTGAGTTCTATTAAACATTCATCAAGTTGACCAAACACCTGATGGCAACAACTCAATAAAATTTCGCCCTGCTCAGTCATCACAAGGGTTTTATTTTTTCGCTCGAATAAAGCCGTATTTAAAGCTTCTTCTAAATTATAAATCTGTTTACTAACCGCACTTTGCGTCACAAATAATTTCTTTGCAGCTAAAGTGACGCTGCCATACTTCGCCACAAAGTAGAAAAATTTTAATGAATTCAGCGATATTCTTTCGATCATTCCAAAAACTCATAGATGTGCAGTCGTTTTTATCGATTTTTATTTTTAGGTTTCTGTTCAAAAATAAAAATCATCTTTATTAAACACCATTTTAGATGATGAAAAACATATTGAATATCTATATCTATTTTCACAAACCTAAAGCCCCGACATTTCTCGCAAAAAGAATAGCAACTATAGGTAGTTCTTGCGCCTTCTTATATACATTCCAAAAACTACAGATTAGCTCCCTTGTTTTTAGTGAGAGTACAAGATAATGGCAGAGTTTATTGCGGTTATTCTTATTACGATTTTGGCAGTGGTAAGCCCCGGAGCTGACTTCGCGATTGTGACTAAAAATAGTTATCTGTATGGCAGAAAAATAGGTGTGTTCACTTCACTCGGAATATCACTAGGTGTGTTGGTACATGTGACTTATACACTAATAGCGGTTGCGTTTGTGATGGCTTATACGCCGCAAATTTTGACTATTGTTAAGTATATTGGCGCGCTTTACCTGATCTATATTGGCTATAAAACTTTTACTCAAAAACCTGTTTTAAACGCTGTTGCTTTAAATGCTATAGGTAGTTTTCAAGCCATAAAATACGGCTTTTTTACCAATGCCCTTAACCCTAAAACCACGCTATTTGTGATTAGTACCTATACGCAAATTGTGAGTTTAACCACGCCTGAAAGCGTTCTTTTAGCTTATGGCTTTTTTATGTCATTTGCCCATTTTGTATGGTTTTCACTGGTGGCCGTGCTGTTTTCATCTATGCTCTTAAGACAGAAAATGTTAGCCAAACAAACGCAGATTAATAAGGTAATTGGTTCTATTTTATGTGTGTTGGGGGTGATTCTGCTTTTTACTAATTTTCAGTAGAGCTTTTTAATTTTCAGAAACTTTTTTATGCATTGCTGTTAATATGAAAATGCATGATAGATTTTCCAATCCTTCATATCTCTATAAATCAAGGATGATGAGCGAATACATTTATTATGGAAATCAAGCAAATAAAGTATTTTTTGACGGTGGTTGAATCAGGCAGTATTGGTAAAGCTGCCCAAAAACTTGATGTTGGCGCTTCAGCGATTAGTCAGCAAATTAGCAAGCTCGAACAAGAGTTAAGCATTCGCTTATTACAGCGTAATGCTTTTGGCGTGACCCCAACACCTGCTGGCCTTGCCTTTTTAAAGCACTCTCAGCTTATTTTGCGTCAGGTGAACTTTGCTATAGATGCTGCGCATTCAGCACGGCTTTCAGGTCATGTCAGTCTTGGTTTTCCGCCGACCATTACCGCTTTGATTGGTATCCCTTTAATGAAACTAATGTCTGAACGTTATCCAGACATTCGCTTAGAGATTGTGGAAACCCTGTCAGGTAACCTGATTCAGTACATTAACTCGCGTCAGCTTGATATCGCCATTATTTTTACGAATGAGATTGATAAGCAGTGGTCTATACAGCCTTTGGTACGTGAGCAAATGTATTTAATGGCACGCAAAGAAGTGCTCGAAAAATACGGTCTGAGCGAGTGCATTAAAAGCGGCATTATTCAGTCGCAGCAAATTGGCGATATTCCATTAGTGCTACCACGTCAGCGCCATAGCTTACGGAAACTGCTTGAACACAAGATTGGTCAGCTTAATGTCGTCTATGAAATTGATGGCTTACACCTGCTTATGGACAGTCTAATTCACCTAGACCTTGCCAGTGTTCGTCCCGGAAGTGCTTGCTTGCAAGAGTATAAACATAAGCTGCAATTACTTAAGGTGATTGACCCAGAAGTAGAACGAATTAACTACTTGGTGAGCCTTGCCGAAGAAGAATTATCACCCGCTGCACTTGCTGCCAAGTCAGCCATTAAGGCATGTGTGAAAGAGTTAATTCAAAACCAAATTTGGCCTTGTTCTGAAATTATTGTTTAAAGGGTCATTAATTTTTCTAAAGACCTAATTAATTTTCGCCTCTCACTCCTCCCTGCTTTTTAAGATTACATTTTTATACGAATGATAAGTGGTTTTCTGTTTATCGAAATATAGATGTGTAGTTTTAACTGGAAACAAGGCATCACATTTTCTACCAAGGACACCTTTAAATCTCATCTCTAACCCATTTCCTATTTAGGTTTATTGATTGAATCAATTTACGTCCAAACTTTGAAGATCGTGAATGTTTCCATTTTGTCAGGCCAAGGAGGTCTCCAATGGATGTCGTTAATAACCGTAGGGCTACTTTTAAAAAAATATTAAATGTAACGAGTGGCAACTTTTTAGAACAGTACGATTTTTTTCTTTTTGGCTTCTATGCCACTTATATCGCAGCAAAATTTTTCCATTCAAATAATGAATATGTCTCGTTAATGATGACATTTACCGTGTTTGCTGCGGGCTTTCTTATGCGTCCTCTCGGCGCTATTTTCTTGGGTGCTTATGTCGATAGAATTGGTCGCCGTAAAGGTTTGATTGTGACTCTAAGCCTCATGGCTATTGGTACAATCTTAATTACCTTTGTACCGGGTTATGACACTATCGGTATTATGGCCCCGATTTTAGTGGTGATTGGACGTCTGTTACAGGGCTTCTCGGCAGGTGTTGAATCTGGCGGTGTATCGATTTACCTCGCAGAAATTGCAACCGATAAAAACCGTGGTTTTATCACAAGCTGGCAGTCTGGTAGCCAACAAATTGCGGTGGTGTTTGCTGCATTATTTGGTTATTGGCTCAACACCATCTTAACTCATGCGCAAGTGAGTGAATGGGGCTGGCGTATTCCGTTCTTAATTGGTTGTTTAATCATTCCTTTAATCTTCTTATTCCGCCGTACTTTAGAGGAAACTGAAGCTTTTAAAGCGCAAAAAACTCATCCTTCAACCAAGGAAATTTTCAGCACACTGGCGAGCAACTGGCGCATTGTAATTGCAGGTATGATGATGAGTGCCATGACTACAACCACGTTCTATTTTATTACGGTTTACACCACAGTATATGCAAAACGTACTTTAGAAATGTCGGTCACAGACAGCCTTTTAGCAACCGTATTTGTAGGTTTATCGAATTTCTTCTGGTTACCAATGGGTGGCTTACTTTCAGACAAAATTGGTCGCCGTCCAGTGTTAGTGGGTATTACGACACTTGCGATCTTTACCAGTTATCCAGTTTTAAGCTGGTTGGTGAGCGATATTAGTTTTTCAAACTTACTGATCACGCTTGCTTACTTCTCGTTCTTCTTTGGTATGTACAACGGGACTATGGTCGCAACACTTGCCGAAGTAATGCCGAAACGTGTTCGTACCGTTGGCTTCTCTTTAGCGTTTAGTCTTGCAGCCGCTATTTTTGGTGGTATGACGCCAATGGCGTGTACTTACCTTGTGGAAAACACAGGCAATGCAAGCACACCAGCTTTCTGGCTCATGCTTGCTGCGGTATGTAGTCTCATCTCAAGCTTGTATTTATGTCGCGGTTCTAAGCAGAACAAATCTGACGCGATTGCTGAACCTGCCAAGGTTAGCGCTTAAAACAACTAACTACTTAACCTGAAATTTTAATGAACAGTACGGCGCATGTTGCAACCGTACTGTGCTCTCCTGTCATTAAAGCGAGATACTATGAAAAAGTCCCCTATCTTCATGACCATCTGCCTAGCTGGTGCAAGCTTAGGCTCAACCCTTGCTAACGCAGATACGCTCGAAGTGATTAGCTCTGGCGGTTTCTATTCATCTATGGAAAAACTCATTCCAATATTTGAAAAGCAAACTGGCCACACGGTTCACCTTTCGTCTGGTTCATCAATGGGTGCATCACCAACTGCAATTCCAAACCGTCTCGATCGTGGTGAACGTTTTGACATGGTGGTCTTGGCTGCTCCTGAACTCAGTAAGCTTGCAGAAAAGGGTTATGTCGACCCAAATTCACAACGTGCTTTAGTCAATTCAAGCATTGGCATGGCTGTGCCTAAAGGTGCGCCAAAACCGGACATTAGCTCTGCGGCAAAATTCGAAAAAGTTTTATTAAAGGCAAAACACATCGGCTATTCAGCAAGTGCAAGTGGTACGCATCTTGAAAAAGATGTTTTCCCAAGCTTCCCACCTGTCGAGTACAAAGTAATTTCTGGTAAAGCAGAAAAAGTAGTCGGCGACCGCGTGGCAAAACGTATTGCCGAAGGCCAGTTTGATATTGGTTTCCAGCAAATTAGTGAAATCAAACCGTTTACCGGCAAATATGGTCAAGTTGATTTAGTCGGCCCAATTCCTGCGCCTTACCAAAAAGTCACCGTGTTTGCGGCAGGTATTGGTAAAAACTCTGAGCATGAAAAAGTCGCAAAAGAACTTATTCAATTTGTGAAATCGCCTCAAGCCACACAAATTATTGAAGAACAGGGTCTTGAGCAGGTTAAACAATAAAAGCTCTAAAAGGCAACATTTTGAGAGGGTGTTGCCTTTACTCTTTGGGCTGTTTACTCAGCACAATAGAGCAAAATGTATAGCGATAAACCAGTGTAGAATAATTAACAAAGGACAATGTAGTATTTGCCGTGGAACTCAAACAATTAAAGTATTTTATTGCAGTGATCGAGTCAGGAAGCTTAGGTAAAGCTGCAAAAAATCTCGATATTGGAACTTCTGCATTAAGTCAACAAATCTCAAAATTAGAAAGCGAGCTTTCTATTCGCCTTTTACAACGTACTGCTTTGGGTACAGTTCCCACCCCTGCGGGTTTAGCTTTTTTTCAACAAGTTCAACTGGCACTTAGACACTTAGACCATGCGGTAGACTCTGCACACTCTTCACGTTTAAGTGGTCATGTCACCGTCGGTTTTTCGCCCAGTGTCGCATCGGTTATTGGCACGCACTTTTTAAAACTCATGAGAAACCGTTATCCAGACATTAAAGTCCGTCTCATTGAAGGCTTATCGGGTGACCTCAAGGCCTTAGTTAATGCAAGGCAGCTCGATGTCGCGATCATCTTTAGTGACGATGTCGACCCACAGTGGGCCATACAGCCTTTAGTCAAAGAACAGATGTTTTTAATCTCGCCTAAAGAAGTGCTGAGTCAGTACCATCTTGAAAGCTGCATAGACACTCAAACCATTACTCATTCACAGCTTAAAGAACTTCCGCTAATTTTACCGAGCCAACGACATGGACTGCGCTTGTTGCTCGAACAGAAAATTCATCAGCTTAAAGTGGCCTATGAAATTGATGGGCTGCATTTGTTAATGGAAAGTATTAGCCAGCTCGAAATGGCAACCATCCAACCTGCGGGCGCATCGTTAAACTCACGGCAAGACCTATGTTTACTGCGCATTGTAGAACCTGCTATTGAACGCATTAACTATTTAATTAGTCTCTCTGAAGAAGAGCTCTCACCGGCTACTTTAGGCACCAAAGTGGTTATTCGTGCTTGTGTCACCAATCTCATTAATGAAAAACGCTGGCCCGGTGCACATCTCATAAACACTTAAGCGATTAGTGTTTATTTTTACTAAACACCCATTCAAGCTTAGCCTCTCACTTCACCGTCCCTTTTAAAGCTACATTAGCCCTAGCTGAGAAAAGGAGAAATCCATGCATGATGTAATTGTGATTGGTGGTGGGAATGCCGCACTGTGTGCCGCACTCACGGCAAAAGAAAGTGGCGCCTCTGTGCTTGTCATAGAAGCAGCACCGAAAGAATGGCGTGGTGGTAACTCACAACACACTCGTAACCTTCGCTGCATGCATGATGCTCCTCAAGATGTATTAGTCGATGCCTACCCAGAAGAAGAATATTGGCAAGACCTGCTTAAAGTGACTGCCGGAAAAACCAATGAGCACTTAGCTCGTCTCGTTATTCGTAGCACGGCGACTTGCCGCGACTGGATGCGTAAACATGGTGTAAATTTTCAGCCGCCGCTCTCAGGTGCTTTGCATGTTGCACGTACCAATGCCTTTTTTATGGGTGGCGGTAAGGCGCTTATTAATGCGTATTACCGCAGTGCCCAAGAGCTTGGTATTGAGATTTTATACAACACAAAAATTAAAGACCTAAAGTTAAACCAAGGACATTTTGAAGCTGCAATTGCGGAAGATGGTCGTGTGTTTAAAGCGAAAAGCTGTGTATTGGCCGCAGGTGGTTTTGAGTCAAATCTTGAATGGTTAAGAGAAGCATGGGGACAAAATGAAAACGGCGAATGGCCTGCCGATAATTTCATTATTCGTGGAACCCGTTTTAACCAAGGCAACTTACTCAAATTTATGATAGATCAAGGTGCCGATATTATTGGTGATCCATCGCAATCGCATTGCGTAGCCGTAGATGCACGCGCACCGTTATATGACGGCGGTATTTGTACCCGTATTGACTGCGTTTCACTGGGCATTGTGGTCAATAACAAAGCTGAACGTTTTTACGATGAAGGCGAAGACTTCTGGCCAAAACGTTATGCGATTTGGGGCCGCCTTGTTGCCAAACAACCGCAGCAAATTGCCTATTCGATTATCGACTCAAAAGCCATTGGTCGCTTTATGCCACCTGTGTTTGCGGGTGTGAAAGCAAATAGCATTCAAGAGTTAGCCGAAAAAATCGGACTAGATGCAAAAACCTTATGCCACACGGTAGAAGAATTTAATCAAGCCTGTGTACAAGGCACCTTTAACCATACTGTTTTAGATGACTGCACCACCGAAAATATTGTTCCCAACAAAACCCACTGGGCCGTTCCTCTCGATCGCCCGCCGTTCTATGCCTATGCGCTTAAACCCGGCATTACCTTTACCTATTTAGGCTTAAAAGTCGAAGACGATGCTGCTGTGCGTTTTAACAATAAAGCCAGCCGCAACCTGTTTGTCGCAGGTGAAATGATGGCAGGTAACGTACTCGGTCAGGGTTATACCGCAGGCGTTGGTATGTCGATTGGCACGACCTTTGGACGCATTGCCGGAAAAAATGCAGCCCACTATGCACTTTCACAAGGAGTTGAACATGAATGCTAGTACTAAAGCCCTAATTCCAGTTGTTCAGCTCTCTGACCATGAGCAGGAAGTTCAAAGAGCACTACAAATTTGTAATGCTTGTCGCTACTGTGAGTCATTTTGTGCTGTATTTGCGGCGATGACCAAGCGCCTTGAGTTTAATCAAGCTGATATTCATTACCTCGCAAACCTGTGCCATAACTGTGGTGCATGTTTACACGCTTGCCAATATGCCCCGCCGCATGAGTTTGGTGTAAACATTCCAAAAGCGATGGCACAAGTACGTTTAGAAACTTACCAAGAGTTTGCGACCCCTCAGCCTTTAGGCCGACTTTATAAGTCTGTCGGGATTCCTTTTGTCTCAGCATTATCAGCTATTTTCTTTTTATGCATGTTGGCTGTGGTGTGGTACAAAGGCACCGACCTGTTTGCAGGCTATCAAGGTAATTTCTATGCGATTTTCCCGCATAACTTTTTAGCTCTACTTTTTGGAGCGACCTTTACAGTTGCCATTGTTTTGCTCGGTATTGGGATTAGCAAATTCTGGCGACAAACCTCTAAAGTCATTCATGGCAAAGTTGAGAAACCCGACCTTATTCAAGCCTCTCAAAATGTTTTAACACTTAAATATTTAGATGGTGGGCATGGTAAAGGCTGTAATGAACAAGATGACCGTTACACACAAATCCGCCGCGTGTTCCATCACCTCACCTTTTATGGCTTTATGCTCTGCTTTGCAGCCACAGGTGTAGCGACTTTATATCACTATTTCCTTAACCTGCATGCGCCTTACCCTATCTTTAGCTTACCTGTTATTTTGGGTACGTTGGGTGGGCTTGGCTTAGTGATTGGACCATCTGGCTTGCTTTATTTAAACCTTAAACGCCACCCATTACATGGTGACCGTGAGCAAAAACCTGTAGATCGAGGCTTTATTTTCCTTTTAATTTTAGTCAGTGCTTCAGGCTTAGCTCTTATGGCATTTCGTAATTCTCCATACATGGCACTTTTACTGATTTTCCATTTAGCTACGGTCATGACATTCTTTATAACCATGCCATTTGGAAAGTTCGCACATGGTTTTTACCGCAGTGCTTCTTTACTCAAATTTGCCATCGAAGAACGTATTTCCAAGAAGTCATAATTTCACTCAAAAGTATTCACTATCTGGGCATAGTGAATACTTTTATTATTTTTAAGCTCAAAACGCTCATGCTTTCCCTACTTTTTACTATTTAAAATTCCCAAGCCATACATCAGCCACTTCGTACTCGCTTTAATATTATTGATTAGCATCGCTACCAAAACCAAAGACACTGCACCAACTAAAACAGGGAAAATTAAGAAACTCCACTCGTAATGTATGCTGCTCGCAGTCAACAAAATAACCAAAGGATTGGCCCCAGCAGGTGGATGAACGCACTTAAATACTTGCATGAGTGCAATGGCACAGCCCACTGAAAAAGCAATTGTAAAAATAGAAACACCGACAAATTTTAGAAAAAACAAACCCACAAAAGCCGAAATAAGATGCCCAAATATAATATTTCTCGGCTGAGCCAAAGGTGACTGTGACACGGTATAGAGCAACACACAGGTTGCACCAAACGGCGCCATGATAAAGATATTGTGTGTGAGCTTACTCAACCACAAAAGTATAAAAATACTGAGTGTACCTCCAATAAGGCTTCTTAAAATATCAACTTTAGTGGGCGATGGGGCCAGTTTTTCTTTGCCATAAAAGATAGAGAACATGATTTTTTTTCCTCAAACAAAAGTTGCTTTTTAAAAAGCATATAGATAAAATTAAAAATAGTACAGATCTGTACTATTTTATTTTTGGAAAAGTTTTATGTCTAAATCTGCCTTAAAAATATTAGATACAGCCGAGAAGTTATTTAATGAAAATAGTTTTGTCGGGGTGGGTGTTGACCTGATTCGCGATGAATCTGGCTGCTCTAAAACCACTATGTACACGTACTATAAAAATAAAAATCAACTGGTTAAGTCTGTGCTAGTGGCACGTGATGAACGGTTTAAGCAAAGCCTTTTAGGCTATGTGGGAGATGCAACAGGGTTAGAGGCCATCAATAAAATTCTGGATTGGCACACCAATTGGTTTAGGCAAGATTTTTTTAAAGGCTGTTTATTTGTAAGAGCGGTCGCTGAATCTAACCAAGATGATCAAGACATTATTTCTATTTCTAAAGCCCATAAACAATGGATTAAAGTATTGATTGCGCAAAACTGCAATATACCGAATGGTGAAGCTTTATCTGAGCTGATCTATACGGTGATTGAAGGCTTAATTAGCCGCTTTTTAGTCGATGGTTTCGATGAAACACTTGCGATAAACATGAAAAATTCTATTAATCAATTATTTAATATTCATCAACATTAGCATGAGAACTTAAAATGGAAGTAGACCATATTTTTATTTGTGTACAATCAGGCGCTCCAGAAGCTGAAACTTTAAAAAAATTCGGTCTAACAGAAGGTTCATCCAATAAGCACCCGGGTCAAGGTACAGAAAACAGACGCTTTTTCTTTAAAAATAGCTTTATCGAATTAATCTTTTTAAATAACCCAGAAGAAGCCTCAAGCGATCTCACCAAACCTACTCTGCTTTTTGAGCGACTAAGTACTCAAAATAATATCGCGTCCCCTTTTGGTATTTGTTTTCGCCCTAAAAATAAAGATGATAATGGCGCAAAATTTCCTAATTGGGTTTACAAGCCAAGCTATTTACCAGCCAGCTTAGAAGTAAATGTTGCCAAAGATTCTGTGGTATCTGAACCGATGTGGTTCTTCCTTTCATTTGCTTCACGACCAGACCTTGCCGTAAAAGAAAAACAACAGCCACTTGTGCATAGCAAAGATTTATCAGAAATTACCTCAATTAAGGTTTCTATTCCAAATCTCGAACAGCACCCTACTTCATTACTGTTCAATACGCTTGATAGTTTTGAAGTGACCGATGGATCGGAGCATTTAATGGAAATTAGTTTTGATCATGAACCTCAAGGAATGATTCATGATTTCAGACCAGAGCTACCGCTTATTTTTAAATATTAAAACTATTATTTTCTAATAAAAACTGTGAGTTATTGCAAATCACAGTTTTTTATTTCAATTGAATCACATTAAAAACGACAATAGCTTAAGCAATTTTTCCATCAATAATGCCTTTCTCTTTTAACGCAGCCAGTTCTTCTGCTGTTTTAAATCTCGATAAGATTTGAGCGGTATGTTCACCTAGCTCTGGCGGTGCATGATGATATTCAACTGGAGTATCAGACAGCTTGATTGGTGAGCCTATGGTTTGAAAGTTTTCATTTAAATGATGAGGAATATTCACCACCAAATTACGATGGACGATTTGTGGTTCAGCCAAAGCATCTTCAATAGAATTGATAACACCTACGGGTACTTTTAAAGCATGAATCATGTCGACCCATTCTTTGGCATTTTTTTGCAAAAAGTGTTCGGACAATAAAGGAATCAGTTCATCTCGATATTTTACGCGATCTTGATTACGCACAAACTTTTCATTTTCGAGTAACTCTGGATAACCAATCGCAACGCACAAATCTTTAAACTGTTTATCGTTACCACACGCAATAATAAATTCTTTATCTTTGGCCTTAAAAGTTTGATACGGCACAATACTCGGGTGTTGATTACCCATGCGTTGTGGCGCTTTACCCGAAGCTAAATAGTTCATTCCCTGATTTGCCAGTGCCGCGACCTGTACATCAAGGAGTGACATATCAATATACTGACCACGCCCTGTGTGCGAACGTGCAATCAAGGCCGCTTGAATGGCAATGGTTGAATATAAACCAGTTTGAATATCTACAACAGCCACGCCAACTTTTTGTGCACCACCGCCTGCCACATCATCAGGCTCGCCTGTAATGCTCATTAAGCCAGACATGCCTTGAATAATAAAATCATAGCCGGGTTCTTCTGCACGTGGGCCATCTTGCCCAAATCCAGTAATGGAACAATACACAATATTTGGGTTTAACTCACTTAATGACGCATAGTCCAAACCATATTTAGCCAAAGACCCTGTTTTATAATTTTCAATTACCACGTCGGCAGTCTTGGCAATTTCATAAATTAAGGTCTGACCTTCTGGCGTGGTAATATCCACCGCAACCGAATATTTATTGCGGTTGGTACACTGAAAATAACCAGATTCACGGGTCATGTTTCCATCTTGATCGAGCATCCATGGTGGCCCCCACATACGAGTGTCATCACCGACTCGAGGGCGTTCAATCTTAATCACTTCCGCGCCAAGGTCTGCCAAGATTTGCCCACACCAAGGCCCTGCAAGCACACGACTTAAATCTAAAACCCGAATTCCTTGTAATGCACCCATAACGATACCCTTATCTTTTTAGAAGGTACTCAACGCACCTTTTTGTCATTGTTTATGATTGTTTTTGCGGATCGTACTGACGATCTTTAATAAATAAGCCTGGCAATACACCCGCAACAAAATACGCAGCGCCCATCACAATAAAGGCCATAGCAAATGTACCGCCCGATGCCAAGAAACCAATGGTGGCTGGTGCAATCGCAGCCCCGACACGACCAATGTTATAGGCACCGCCAATCGCTGTTCCGCGCACATCCGTTGAAAAACTTTCAGCCATATAGGTCGCGTTCACACCGTATGGAATGCCATATAAGAAGCCAAAAGTGATCAATAAATACAAAATATTGTCAGGGGTATTGAAGAAAATAATGATTGGTAAAAACACGGCGCTCGCAATTGTTCCAAACACAAAAACAGCACGGCGGTTAAATTTGTCGGCAAGATAACCTGCTAAAATTTTGCCTAGAATCATTGCTGTATATGAACCCACCATATAACTGGTTAAGTTTTTAAAGTTCATATGCACTTCTGTTTCCAAATAACTTGGCATCCAGTTGTTAATACCGTAATAACCAAACTGCAAGAAGAATGCTGTGGTCATCCACAACAAAAACATTTTGCGGTGCTTAAAGTTATTAAAAATTTGCTTATAAATACTGCCACTTTTCGGCTTTTCAGCCACCACCATTTCTTTAGGTTGTCTATTGCCTTGCAAGCTTTCAATTTTGGTGAGCTGCCAAGATTTTGGCTCAGGTACAAATCGTTGCAGGAAAATATTAATAAACGCAGGTACTACGGTCAGGAAGAACAAAACGCGCCAGCCATGATCTGGAATAATCGCACCAGCTAAGAGTGTCGCTGCAATATAACCTACGGTTTGCCCCGTCTGTAACGTGCCCAAGACTGTTGTACGGTAAGTAGTGGGCACATATTCAGCCATTAAGGTATTACAGGCCATATAGAGTGCTCCGATTCCCAAAGCACCTATGAAACGTAAAGCCATAAATTGCTCGAAGCTTTGCGTAAAGCCCAATAAACAGGTCGCTACAGAAAAGAAGGTTACCGAGTTAGCAATGGTTCTTACACGACCAAACTTGTCACATGCCCAACCACCCAAAATACCGCCAATACCCATACCCGCCAAAGAAGCACTACCTAAGGCACCTGCTTGAAAGGTACTTAAACCAAACTCTGCCTTTAAACTAGTCAAGCTATAAGACAGCAGCATAATATCAATGCCATCGACCACCATCGCAAAATAGGCAAATAACAACGCCCATTTCCATGTATTTGGTCCAATTCTTTCATATGTTCCAAGGTTACTTGGAAATGTAATTTTTAACTCTTTCGATATTACTTGAACGTCATTGTTCATCTTTAGTTCCTCATTTTCCCAAATGAGTCATCGGTAGCCTACTTATGTTTTCTGCATGACTTAATCTTCTATACTTTTCATCATCTTACATTTGGTTTTAAGTACACAGAGGCACATCTTTACATGAGTATTCTTACGATGAATCTTGTCATTATCCATAAATTTTTGCGTAAAAATCCCTAAAGGTGCTCTCGAAAGAACACCTCAATCTTTTAAAAATGAATGAGTTAGTTACTAAATGCCGCGATACCTGTTTGTGCACGGCCTAAAATCAAGGCATGAACGTCATGTGTGCCTTCATAGGTGTTCACAACTTCAAGATTGACCAAATGACGTGCCACGCCAAACTCGTCACTAATGCCATTTCCACCCATCATGTCACGTGCCATACGAGCAATATCAAGCGCCTTTCCACAGTTGTTACGCTTAATCAAAGATGTGCCTTCAACTGACGCAATGCCTTCATCTTTCATTCGGCCAAAACGTAATGCTGCCTGCAAGCCTAATGCAATTTCAGTTTGCATATCTGCCAGTTTCTTTTGAATCAATTGATTTGCAGCTAACGGACGACCAAATTGTTTACGGTCCATAGTGTATTGATGGGCAGTATGCCAGCAGAACTCAGCAGCCCCCATTGCACCCCACGCAATGCCATAACGGGCACTATTTAGACAGGTAAATGGACCTTTCAAACCACGAATTTCAGGGAATGCATTCTCTTCAGGTACAAATACGTTATCCATCACAATTTCACCTGTAATCGATGCGCGTAAACCGACCTTGCCATGAATTGCTGGTGCAGATAGGCCTTCCCAACCCTTTTCTAAAATAAAGCCTCGAATGTCACCTACATTACCTTCAGCAGAAACTTCTTTTGCCCAAACTACAAATACATCGGCAATTGGACTGTTGGTAATCCACATTTTTGCGCCACTTAAACGGTAACCACCGTCAACTTTTTTAGCACGGGTAATCATACTGCCCGGGTCTGAACCATGGTCAGGTTCAGTCAAACCAAAACAACCTATGTATTCACCCGTAGCTAATTTAGGTAAGTACTTTTGCTTTTGCTCTTCGGTACCAAATTCATGAATCGGAACCATCACCAATGAACTTTGCACACTCGCCATAGAGCGGTAGCCCGAGTCCACATATTCAATTTCACGTGCAACCAAACCGTAACTCACATAGTTCAAACCCGCGCCGCCATATTGCTCAGGGATGGTTGGGCCCAGTAAGCCAAGCTCTCCCATTTCACGAAAAATAGATGGATCTGTTTTTTCATGACGGAATTGTTCAAGTACACGGGGTTGCAGGCGTTCTTGGCAATAGGCATGAGCCGCATCACGAATCATGCGCTCATCTGGGCTAAGCTGTTGCTCAATTAAAAATGGGTCTTGCCAGTTAAATTGAACCTTTGCTTTTTTTGTTGTCACCATGTGATTCATCGCATCCTCTGCTTGATTTGATCTTCTTTATTTAACTCGATGTTATGCGTGAAAAATGCAGTAATCAAACGATAAATGTTCATGCAGTTATGCGACTTACGCATATTTAAAATAAGAAGGTTTAACTTTAGATATTTAATTGGTTGTATTTCATTAAAAATGGCTTATTTTTATACTAAACTCGGCTACCTGTATTTAGGTCATATGCTGTTTTGAAATATGACGACAAATAAAAGGATTTATTTATGCGAAGAAGCATCCCGTCCATTCAGGGCCTGATTTGCTTTGAAAGTGCAGCAAAACATCTAAGTTATACCTATGCTGCGCAAGAGTTATGTATTACCCAAAGTGCAGTATCTCGCCAAATTCAACAGTTAGAAGATTTCTTGGGCGTTGAACTCTTTATACGTACTCGGCATGGCGTTGAACTGACCATTGCAGGACAACAATATTTTAAAAGTATTAAGCCCTACCTATTAGGTCTAGAGAAATGTACAGCCGATGTGATTTCTCATAAGGGTTTAGGTGGAACATTAAAGTTAGGTGTGGTTCCTACCTTTGCAACGCGATGGTTATTACCCAAACTTCATCTTTTAAATCAAAAACACCCTGAAATTACGGTTCACTTAGAAACCAGTACCAAGCCTTTTTTATTTAATGACAATATTTTTGATGCTGCGATTTTTGCAGGTACACAGCAGCAAATTGACCACTGGCCTGGTATACAAGCGCATTATTTAATGGATGAAGAAATTGTACCTGTATGCTCACCAAGACTGATTGAAAAGTATTTTCCAGATGCAGACATGATCAATGAAAATACCTATGATCTAAGCTCTGAAGATTTGCTAAAAATTCCCCTGCTACAACAAACCACTCGATCTAGCATTTGGCAAGAATGGTTTCTAACCCATCACATGCAGCACCCAAAACCTTTTGATGGACAACGCCATGAGCTATTTTCAATGCTTGCGGTTGCTGCCAGCCATGACATGGGAATGGCTCTAATTCCACAAATGTTGATTGAATCTGAACTACAAAAAAAAGAACTGGTGATTGTTTCTAATAAAAAACTAAAAGGCAGCCGAAAGTATTACCTCATCCATTCGAGCCAAGACATAACCCCAACCATTCAAAAATTTGTTGAGTGGATTTACCAAGAACTAGAACAACTAAAAAGCAATACAAATTAGCTGAGCCACTTTGTGCGATTTATACGCATAAAAAAAGATTGTGATTAATCAGATCACAACCTTTTTAGTTAAGCGTTAATGACTTTGAATTAATGACTCATCAATTGAATATCAGAACCACTACGCTTCGGATCAATCAAGATTTTGGCATGCTGTTCAGGATCACGTAATGCTTCAAATGCATTGGTAACTCCTTCTAGGCCAACAACACCTGTTATGAGCGGTGAGCAGTTCACTTTACCTTCTGCAATCATGTGTAGCGCATCTCGAAACTCAAGCGGTGTATAGCCCAACACAAACTGAATTTCTAACTCTTTATTAATCGCAAGTGCAGGTTCTATTTTGTCACTTTGCATGCACACTCCCACCCCGACAATTCGGGAGAATAAAGGCGCCCCTTCAATAATCTGTTGTAAAACACCCGGTACACCCACGCACTCAAAAATAACAGGACGCTTTGGCAAAGCACCTAACTTATCAATCATGCGCCATCCATGCCACCATGGTAAACGAGTTGCTTGTAACTTATCAAACAGCCCCATACCCATGTTAATGGCATCAGAAACATTGCCAAGCAAACCAAACTCTTTCCAGTTGGCAAATGGTGATGTCTCTTTAGGGTCTACCACAATATCGGCACCGCATTGCTCGGCAAGCTTACGGCGGTTTGGTGAAAAGTCGCTGGCAACTACAGTTTTAACCCCAGCGGCTTTAAGCATTAATATGACACCTAGCCCGACAGGACCACAACCAATCACAATCGCAGGTTCACTGGTTTTCACACGGCTACGGCGAACGGCATGCAATGCAACTGCCATCGGTTCAGTCATAGCTGCACTATCTACATCTAGACCATTGGGTACTTCAAACATCAAGCTCGACTGAGCCAATACTTGCTCGGCATACCCACCAGATGCATTTGGTGAAAGCCCTGTAGACAAATAACCATGCTGATCTACATTTAAAAGCGGCATTGCACAAACCAGTGTATCGGCTTTAAGTTTGTGGCGTGTTTTTGGTCCGTAGTCTAAAACCTTGCCACAAAATTCATGCCCCAGTACAAATGGGTCTGTGGACTTCGCTAAACCATGAAACCCGACACGTGCAGCTAAATCATGCATGTGGTCGCAGTGATGCTGCATATGTAAATCAGAACCACAAATCCCGCATCGAACCACTTCTAATAACACTTGTCCTTTTGCAGGCGTTAATTTCGGTTGGTCCACCACTTGTAGTTTTGCTTGATGACAAAGTACCGATTTCATTTGTGTGCTTCCTATTTCTTCTTTTTCATTTACTTGCCAGAAATAGATTTCTACAGATAAATTAATCGCTTTATCAGTTTAGTCTTTAGCAAGCCTTTATTCATCTTTACAACTAAAAGGCAAAATACCAATGACCATTCTTCAGCCAATCCATTCTTAAAGAGTCAACAAAAACAGGCTCAGCGAAATTAAAAACAATAAAAATCTTGGTACTTGTATCTTACACAGACTGCGTTGTCTTCTTAGGCCAGAACAATGTCATCAAAATTAAAACTTATACAAATATAGTAAGTTCAAAAAACTCAGCTCAACGCTTTTCACAAAAACATAGCAAAACCAAACTTTTATCAGCTGCCCTAAACAGGCATGATGAATCAATATGAACAGATAAGAAGAAATCTATGATTACAAAAACCCTTCCGCTTACCGATATACACCGTCATCTTGATGGCAACATCCGCATTCAAACCATTTTGGATTTGGGGCAACAATACCATTTATATTTACCTGCCTATGACATTGAATCTTTACGCCCGCACGTACAAGTTATGGATAACCAACCAGATTTATTAAGTTTTTTATCTAAGCTCGATTGGGGCGTAAAAGTATTAGCCAGTTTAGATGCCTGCAAACGCATTGCTTTTGAAAACATGCAAGATGCAGCACAACAAGGCCTAGACTATGTAGAACTGCGTTTTTCACCGGGTTATATGGGAATGACACATCAACTTCCACTTGAAGGTGTTGTTGAAGCGGTTATTGCGGGTGTAAAAGAAGGCAGCCAAGCTTATGGGGTAAAAGCGAATTTAATTGGCATTATGAGCCGTACTTTTGGCCAAGAAGCCTGCAAAAAAGAATTAAATGCACTACTTGCCCATAAAAATGATATTAAAGCGTTGGATCTCGCTGGAGATGAGCTTGGTTTTCCGGGCAATTTATTTATTGATCACTTTAAGAAAGCACGTGATGCAGGTTGGCACATTACGGTACATGCAGGCGAAGCTGCCGGCCCAGAAAGTATTTGGCAAGCCATTGAAGAATTAGGTGCTGAGCGAATTGGGCATGGTGTTAAAGCAGTTCAAGATTTAAAACTTTTAGATTATTTGGCAAAACATAAAATTGGTATTGAGTCTTGTCTTACCTCAAACATTCAAACCAATACAGTGCCTTCTTTAGCAGAACATCCATTAAAGACTTTTTTAGAACATGGAGTGCTTGCCACTATTAATACTGATGACCCTGCTGTAGAAGGGATTGAGATACAACATGAATATTTAACTGCTGCTCCCCTCGCGGGTTTAAGCCCTGAGCAAATTTATACAGCTCAAGAAAATGGTCTTAAAATCGCATTTTTATCAGAACAAGAAAAAGATGAGTTAAAACAGAAATATCAATAGCAGAGAACAGAGAACAGAGAACAGAGAACAGAGAACAGAGAACAGAGAACAGAGAACAGAGAACAGAGAACAGAGAACAGAGAACAGAGAACAGAGAACAGAGAACAGAGAACAGAGAACAGAGAACAGAGAACAGAGAACAGAGAACAGAGCTTATATAAAGAAATTCAAATATGGGAGTATGTATAAATTAAAATTTCGATATAGAAAACAAAAAAATTCCTTCTATCTGTAAGATGAGAAGAAATTATTTTAATATTTGGGATATTTTAGAAAGCTTGAACGCTTTTAAATATGGTCGGAGCAGTAGGATTCGAACCTACGACCCCCTGGTCCCAAACCAGGTGCACTACCAGGCTGTGCTATGCTCCGAAATTGGGGTGAATGACGGGATTCGAACCCGCGACAACTGGAATCACAATCCAGGGCTCTACCAACTGAGCTACATCCACCATCAAATAAGTTCTATGTACCAAGCTACCGAATGGCGCGCCTGACAGGATTCGAACCTGTGACCATCCGCTTAGAAGGCGGATGCTCTATCCAACTGAGCTACAGGCGCTTAACCGATGATGCTTATCATGCGATACTTCGCCGATCTTAAAATATTATTTTAAGTGGTCGGAGCAGTAGGATTCGAACCTACGACCCCCTGGTCCCAAACCAGGTGCACTACCAGGCTGTGCTATGCTCCGATCTATCTCAGCTTTTGCTGTATCGCACATCGTGCGGTACGGTGTGCATTCTAGGCGCGACGCCCTCAGACGTCAACACCTATTCTCAAAAAAAGTTAAAAATCCTTATCAAATGTATATTTAACAAGCATTTTGCGTACTTTTAACGTTTTAACGATGCACTAAAGGCTAACATTCGATCTAAAGGCATTTTGGCACGTTCAGCAAGTGCTGGATCAACGTGTATTTCCTGATCACCTTTTTGTAAAACTTCTAAAATTCCGTCGAGTTCATTCATTGCCATCCACGGACAGTGAGCACATGAACGACAAGTTGCACCCTCACCTGCTGTTGGCGCTTCAACTAAAATCTTATTTGGTACCGCTTGCTGCATCTTGTAGAAAATACCGCGGTCAGTTGCCACAATAAGTCTTTCATTTGGCAAAGTCTGCGCAGCTTTAATCAGTTGAGAAGTGCTACCTACCGCATCGGCAATTTCTACAACTGACTCTGGTGACTCTGGATGTACCAATACCGCAGCGTCTGGATATAAGGCTTTCATGTTGGCAATGCCACGTGCACGGAATTCTTCATGGACAATACATGCGCCATCCCAAAGCAACATGTCAGCACCAGTTTTCTTTTGAATATAGCGGCCTAAGTGCTGATCTGGTGCCCAAATAATTTTTTCGCCCAAGCTATCTAGGTGCTCAACAATTTCAACTGCACAGCTTGAAGTCACTACCCAATCTGCACGTGCTTTAACAGCAGCCGATGTGTTGGCATAAACCACTACGGTATGGTCAGGGTGTTGATCACAAAATGCAGTGAATTCATCAACTGGACAGCCCAAGTCGAGTGAGCAGGTTGCTTCAAGTGTTGGCATTAAAATTGTTTTTTCAGGAGACAGAATTTTAGCTGTTTCTCCCATAAACTTTACACCAGCAACCACTAGTGTAGAGGCTGCATGATCTCGTCCAAAACGAGCCATTTCTAAAGAATCAGAAACGCATCCACCTGTTTTTTCAGCAAGCTCTTGTACATCCGGATCGCAATAATAGTGAGCAACAAGGACAGCATCACGTTTTTTGAGCTCTGCTTCGATCTGTGCAAACTTTTGTTGTTTTGCTTCTTCACTTAGGCGATTATCTTTTGGCTCACCTAAACGGTCTAAATGCGCTTGTACAATGTTTTTTGCATCGTTGGCAATTAAAGTCGCATCACTCATAAAACGTCTTCTCTATCCTTCATGCTGGCATACCTGCTCGCATATAACGTTACTGCTTAAATGATTTAGTAGATTGAATCATTTAATATCAAAAGTTGGGGCTAATAAAAAAGCCTCTTTGTCGAGGCTTGATTATAACTGAATATTTACGAACGGTAATCTGCATTAATCTTGACATAGTCATAAGATAAGTCACAGGTGTAGACCGTGTCTTTGGCTTGTCCGCGACCTAAATCAACGCGAATGGTAATTTCGGTTTGTGCCATAACACGCGCACCCGCTTCTTCGGTATAGTCCTCGGCTGCGCCACCATCTTTACAGATTTGCACGTCATCTAACCATACCTGAATTTTAGACACATCTAAGTCTTTCACTCCAGCATAGCCAATTGCCGCTAAAATACGTCCCCAGTTCGGGTCAGATGCAAAAAGTGCGGTTTTAACGAGTGGTGAATGTGCAATGCTATACGCAATGTCACAACACTCCTGAATGTTGCCGCCACCCTCTACAGCAACAGTAATAAACTTAGTCGCGCCTTCGCCATCACGTATAATTAACTGCGCCAAACGGTTCATGACACGAGCAAGCACTTCTAACACTTTCGCATAGCGTGCATCGCTGTCTGATGTAATTTCAGTGCCACCAGCCTGACCAGTTGCTACAAAAATACAAGAGTCATTTGTTGAAGTATCGCCATCAATGGTAATACGGTTAAATGAATGATCGACCGTGGTCTTTAACAGCTTTTGTACTAAATCGCGGCTAATAGGTGCATCTGTAGCCACAAAGCTCAGCATGGTTGCCATGTTTGGACGAATCATACCTGCACCTTTACTAATACCTGTCATGGTATAAGTGATGCCATCAAGTTCAAATTGTTCAGATGCACCTTTAGGCACTGTATCTGTAGTCATAATGCCAGTTGCAGCATCATTCCAAGCAGCCTCTTGTACGCTATTTAATGCAGGTTGAAGACCAGCAAGTAAACGTTCCATTGGAAGCTGCTCACCAATCACCCCTGTAGAAAACGGAAGTACTTCAAAACTGTTCACACCAGCAAGCTCAGCTAACTTCGCGCAAATAGCTTGAGCATTTTTTAAGCCTGTAGGTCCAGTACCCGCATTGGCATTACCTGTATTAATTACTAAATAACGAGGATTGCCTTGAGCAAGATGAGCTTTAGAGACATGAACAGGTGCTGCACAGAAGGCGTTTTGAGTAAATACACCCGCAACATTTGAACCTTCTGCAAACTCAAAAATGACTAAATCTCGTCGGTTTTGGTAACGTACATATGCTTCTGTTGAGCCAATTTTTACACCTTTTACCACATGCATTTGTGGCATTGTTACGTCGCCGACAGCCATTTTTAGAACATCCAGAGTTTGTTATGAAAAGATCAATATTTCAGAAAATAGCGAGGTCATAAAACCCGCTTTATATGAAATATCAGTATTGACAGCTTATTAGAAAAGCCTGAAAAAATCGAGCGCTAAAAATAGCTTATTTTTGCTCTAATTTTAATAAAATATCTTTCTTATCAAGACCACCAGCAAAACCCACTAAAGCGCCACCCGCGCCAATGACTCGGTGACAAGGTGCAATAATCGAAATTGGGTTTTTACCATTGGCAGCCCCTACTGCTCGCACTGCTTTTTCATTTCCAATTTGAACAGCAATTTCTTTATAACTTCTTGTTTCGCCATAAGGAATGCTGAGTAATGCGGTCCACACCTGTTTTTGGAATGCTGTACCTTCAAAATCTAATGGCAATGTAAATTCACGGCGTTTGCCTTCAAAGTATTCTTTTAACTGTTGCTCAGTTTTTAATAAAACCGGATGCTCAGCTTGTTCGACCAGCTCTGCCAGTCGAACACGTTTTGGATTTTCATTGTCCCAAAGTACTGCCACCAAAGCATTTTCATTCGCAACTAGTTTTAATTGCCCAACAGGCGAATTGATATACTTATAAGACAGCAACATACTTTATCCTTTTAAGATGGAGACGAAATTTTTATTAGAACCAGTCCCGATACAATCAGTACAGCGGCAATCATTCTCATCGCACCAATAGGTTCATTGAGAAAGAATATACCAACTAAAAATGATCCAATTGCGCCAATGCCTGTCCAAACCGTATAAGCAGTACCAAGGGGTAACGTTTTCATTGACATTGAAAGCAGAACCACACTCAAAATCATAAAAACTACGGTAATAATACTAGGTGTTAAGCGTGTAAAACCTTCAGACATTTTCATAGAATATGCCCAAATGATTTCAAATACACCTGCTAAAATTAAAATAGCCCAAGCCATAATATTCACTAATTTTTATAGTGTCAGGTCGTCCCGACATGATTACCCATTATGGGGGAGGTCGTTCCTCCTATATATGAAGACTCAGTTTACTTTAAAATAAAAAATGAAGGCAAACCCAAACTCAAGTTCACCTTTAATCTATAAATCTTATTCATTTTTGAGTTGTAAGATTTTCCGTGCACCATTTAAAACAAACAAAACAATAATTAATCCAATAATTAAATCAGGATAACGAGAGCCTGTGATTGCAACCAATATTCCCGCAATAATGACACCTAAGTTTACGATGACATCATTTGCAGAAAAGATATAACTGGCCTTCATATGTGCCCCACTCTCCTTATGATCTCTCATTAAATAAAGACAACTAATATTGGCCGCAAGCGCCAAACCACCAATTAAAATCATAAGAATCGAAACTGGTTCACTGCCATATATAAAACGGCGTAGTACATCAACCAACACAATCATGGCTAAGCCAAACTGAAACCAACCCGAAATATGTGCAGCCTTTAATTGAGCATTGAGGTTTTTACCTACTACAAATAAAGCAATGCCATAAATTGCAGCATCGGCAAACATATCAAGCGAGTCAGCAATTAAGCCTGTTGATGATGCAATGATACCTGCCATAAATTCGATGAAAAACATTACAGCATTAATGAGTAACAACCATTGTAAAACCTGTTTTTGTGCAGCATGGGTTGAAGAACTTCTTCGAATCTTTTTGGGTTTTTCAATGGGTTCGTAATGAGGTTGTGTTTGTTGTAGCTCTGCCCCTAAGCCTAAACGTTGCAAGCTTTGGGTAATCTTTTCAGCTTGAGTACTGTGATATACCGCTAAATGTCGAGCGGGCAAATCAAACTCAAGTTCTTGAATATTTGCAGCATAAGGGGCTAAAGCCATTCGCACCATTTGTTCTTCTGCCGCGCAATCCATATGAGGAATATGGTAATAACTCACCCATTGGATTTCAGTCGATACAGGTTCACTCTGAAACGAATAGTCCTGCGCTGCTACGCTTGAACACTCACAGCTTGAGCAGCTTTTATTTACATTTATTTGTTTCTCTTGTTTTTCTAAAGCCATCTTTGCACCATAACTGACACAAAAAACAATGCCATCAGTATAAACCAATGGCATGTCATTAAGCTTAATTTTTGTTCGGCAATTAGAATTTAAGTGTTAATCCCGCACCATAATACCAACCATTTTCAGAGTCAGTTCCTGTTTGCCAAGCAGTTTGTTTTAAACCTTTTTCATAGCCATAACCCACATCAACAAAAGGCATGACCTTTTTATTGATTTCATAACGGGTTTGAAAACCGGCTTGTAAACTCGACAGACCAGTTTTACTGGCATAGCGAGACTCATCCTGTAATACAACATCTGCTTTTAAGTAAGGTTTACCAATTAACTTTTGAGTAAAGAGTAAGTCTCTTTCAGTCTCTAAGCTTAACTTCCATAGCTGATCTTCACCTGCATAGAGATAAGCATCGGTTTCAAAAAAGTAAGGCGCCATGCCATGTAAACCAACGACACCTGCCCAGCGATCTTGTTTTCCATCTTCTCTTTGCAAACGTTCATAATTTATGCCAGCCTGAACATCCCAATAGTCAGCTATATTTCGGCTATAAAGTACTGAACCACCATAATTCGCATCTTCTGACTCGGCTTTCTCAACGTGTGCTTTGATAAAAAGTTTGTTTTCATCAGTACCCACCCAACTTTCTAATTCAGAAGAAAAACGCCCTTCTCCATCTTCATTTTGAGTCCAGCCAGAATCAATTTTTGTCGCTTGATAAACCTGTCCACCATGTTCGCGTAAATGATCATGGGTTAAGGGTTCTTGCGCAAAAGTCAGAACCGATACACCAGAGAAAACACCGCAACAGATCATTTGAGAAAATAGCTTAGTGATGTGCATGACTAGCTCCTTTCTCATTTTCAGATTGAACAGTTGGCTTTGATTGAGCTGGTTTTTGGCTGTCATTTACTTGAGCAACAATTAACTTATTCATCATTCCCGCACTCATGTGATAAAGCAAATGACAATGAATCGCCCACTCCCCTAATGCATCAGCCGTCAATAATGCAGTAACGGTCTTTCCTGGTGGAACAATAATGGTGTGTTTATTCGGTAAGTTTTCAGCTTTTTGGCCATTTTCTAATTGCATAAACATGCCATGTAAATGCATTGGATGGGCCATCATGCTGTCATTTACAAACTTCAAGCGAATACGTTCGCCATATTTAACTTGTAATGGTTCAGCTTCGTTAAATTTCTTACCATTAATAGTCCAGATATAACGCTCCATGTTGCCACCCAAATGGATGACTAATTCACGCTCAGGCGCACGGGTATCTGCCTGAGGCGTTAATGATTGTAAATCGCTATATTGCAATGCTTTCATACCTGCTGGTGTTGAAGCATTTGCCCAGCCATAAACAGGCTCATCTTTTTTAGACTGATTTTCAGATTGAGTTGGCATCTCATGATTCATATTCATCATGGTGTCATTATGTTCACTCGACGACATTGCTTGCATATCATGCTTCATTTCAGGCATAGCAGACATGTCGTGCGCCATTTGCATCATGGAATGATCATGTTCATCAGATGACATATTTTTCATGTCGTGGTTCATGTTCATTATCGTATGATCATGATTAGCACTGTCTTGAGCCCCCTCATTTTTCATTTCAGGCATGGTGGACATATCATGCTTCATGTGCATCATAGAATGATCATGTTGGCCAGATGGCATCTCTTTCATGTCATCATCCATTTTCATCATCGTATGATCATGATTAGCATGGCTTGTCTCTTTTTTCATTTCAGACATGTCATGTTGCATATTCATTTGATGGCCAGCATGTTCATCACTTCCATCACCATGATTCATGCCCATATCATCCATGGTTAACAAAGCACGTGGACGAGGCTGTGGTATTTTAATTGCTCCCACAGCCTGTGCATTTTCATTGTGCAAAGTACCGATAGCAAAACCACTACGGTCAATGGACTCTGCTTCAATCTGATAATTTGATTGCTTAGGTTCTACAATGACATCATAGGTTTCAGCCGTACCAATACGAAACTCGTCAATTGCCACAGGTTTGACTGGCTGCCCGTCTGCACTCACAACTGTCATTTTCAAATTTGGAATTCTGACATCAAAAAAAGACATTGCAGATGCGTTAATAAATCGTAATCGAACCTTCTCGCCAGCTTTAAAGTTACCTGTCCAGTTTTGCTCTGGTGTCTTACCATTGACCAAGAAAGTATAACCCGTCACATCAGACATATCGGTTTTTAACATCCGCATCTGATTCCACATCGAACGGTCTTGCCAAGTTACTTTTAAGCCTTGTGTCTTAACTTGCTTCCAAACATCAGATACGGTTTCACGGCGATTTTGGTAATAATCAGCAGATTTCTTCAAATTCTTTAAAATACTATCGCTAGAAGAATGATGAAAATCTGAAAGCATCACCACATAATCACGGTCAGTTTTTTCATGCGCTACCAGTGGTATTTTGCCTTTTGGGTAAATGACAAGTGGACCATATAGCCCATCTTGTTCTTGGCCTTTACTATGCGCGTGATACCAATAAGTACCATTTTGTTTCACCTTAAAACGGTAAACAAAATCTTCGTTTGGCGCGATTCCTTTGAAATTATTGAACCCAGGCACGCCATCCATCAATCCTGGCAGTAACAACCCATGCCAGTGTAAAGATGTATCTTGGTTCTTTAATTGGTTATGAACATGAATGACTGCCTCATCTCCTTCCTCAAACTCAAGAAGTGGGGCTGTAAACTTTCCGTTTACGGTCATTCGCTTGAGCGGTTGACCAGTAATATTGACCTGCTGTTCATTAATATTAAGGTGATATTCCTTAATTGCTGCGAGGGTCCATGGCGAAACCAATAGACCAAATACAGCGACGAGGCTGCTAATTGTTTTATGAGACATTGCTGTAATCCTTTGAACTAAGAAAATAAGTAAGAAAGGATTAAGCTTTTGGAGGACGTAAGATTTCTTGCCAGTATCCGGCTAAATGCTGAGCCTGATAAACACTGCTAAATTGAGAGGAAATAGGAATAAATGATGTTTCAACATCTGGTACAGCTTGCTGTAAAGCCAGATTCAGCATCTGGCAATGGACTGGGTTACAGTCTTGGCAGTGTTCACCATGTTGATGAGAAACTTGAACCATAGATTGATGACACATCGCCGGATCATCAGCTTGAACATGCATAGAGTGATGCGTCATTTGTTTACTATGACAAGGCATCATATGAAGATCATGCTGCATAGGCATCTGAGCAATAGACACACCACTCCACCCAATGACCAAAGTCATTAGGAACACAAACCAAGCATACTTGCGTAAGTGTTGCAGTGTCATCATTTATTGCCTTGAGCAATCCATTTGTCTATGGTGTATTAGCATAACCAAGTTTTAAATCAGATACAATTTTCCATCTCAGAGGAATGACCTAGCTCATCAAGCAAATGGAGGTTGATGCTGAAGGACTAAATCAATTACTTCTAATGCACCTTCTTGTTCATTACTTACCGTTGAATAAGGCGCTACCGCTTTTAAAGCTTTCACAGCATTTTCAACTGCAAACCCATAACCCACTGCTTTAATCATCTGGATATCATTATTGTTGTCCCCTATCGCCACCACCTGCTCAGGTTCAATCTGCCATTTTTGTAGTAATAGCTTCAAACCATGTGCTTTATGTTGATCAGGAAGTATCAAATCGATAAAACCAAAACCACTGGAAACAGGTACCAAGACTTTATCTGCCACAAAACTTTGCTTCTGAAAATGTTCAAAAAGGGCAAAACTTTGGTTTTCCTGAGCAGTAAAGGTAATTTTGCATACCAAGTCATCTAACGCATAAAAGTCATCGATAACTGTCAGCTTTTCAAAATATCGAGCGACTTTAGCGTAGTCCTCTGCATTCATGCTCGTATGTACATAAGCACTCTGTTTTCCACAGATCACCATGGTCGAGGTATATGCTGGGTCAATCGCTTTTAGAATATTACTAAATTGTTCTTTGCTTAAATGGGCAAAAGCGAGTTCTTGCCCCGCATCGACAACATGTGCGCCATTTTCGGCAATAAAGGCAATTTCATGATTAATTTCTGGAAAATAGGTCACAAGCTTTGCAAGTTGGTTACCGCTGGCCACCACAAAATGAATGTTATTTTGTTTTAGTTGTTCATACTGTTTTAAAAAACGTGCTTTGTTGTACTGCTTCTTAGAATTAAGAAAAGTCCCATCCATATCTACCGCTAAAATTTTTACTGTCATTAATTATCTAGGTCTCTTACTAAAATCTTATTAAATCAAATTTAGCTTTACTTTTCATGACACTTTTACAGTTTTCTCTCTATTACCCTTTAAAAGTTTCATATCCTCTCCTCTCGTTTTTTGCACAGGTTATTTTTTAGCAAAGCTTAATAAAAAATCAGATAATAAAACATTCAATATGCGTAAAAAAAGAACGCCAAAGCGTTCTTTTTTCATATATTTTGCTTAGAGAGTAAGCGGTTGATCTCATTTTGTTTATTTTACCAACATCTTATCCATACGGTTATCAACACAGTTATCCATACAGTTATAAACAAAGTTATCCACAAGCTTACCTAAGCTTAACATTTGCTTTTAAGCGTCTACACTGCCTACTTTAGCAAGCTCTGCACGCATTTGATCAATCACCACTTTATAATCTGGTTGACCAAAAATTGCTGAACCCGCAACAAACATATCTGCACCCGCTTCTGCAATTTCACGAATATTTGCAGGGCCAACACCACCGTCAACTTCTAAACGGATATCACGGCCACTTGCATCAATAATTTTGCGAGCTTCACGTAATTTTTCTAAAGTCATTGGAATGAACTTTTGTCCACCAAAACCAGGGTTTACACTCATTATTAAAATTTGATCTACTTTATCAAGCACATAATCTAAATGGTGTAATGGCGTAGCTGGGTTAAAAACTAAGCCTGCTTTAGCGCCACCTGACTTAATAAGCTGTAATGAACGGTCAATGTGGTGAGATGCTTCTGGGTGGAAGGTAATGATATCTGCGCCAGCTTCCAGGAAATCGCCAATAATACGGTCAACTGGAGACACCATTAAATGCACATCAATTGGCGCTTTAACGCCATATTTTTTTAAGGCCTTACATACACCAGCACCAAAAGTTAAGTTTGGAACATAGTGATTATCCATAACGTCAAAATGCACTACATCTGCACCTGCAGCTAACACTTTGTCTACATCTTCGCCTAAACGAGCAAAATCGGCAGATAAAATAGAAGGAGCAATCAAATAAGGCTTGGACATAGGTGGATGACCTGGCTAAAAGTTTAAGGAGAGGCTAGAAATTATAACAAAAAAGAGTCTGCTTGGCCCGCCCTTCCTTGTTTAAATGCCAACATTTCAAACTTGCAACGTAACGTTGCTATTATAGAATGCTAAGTGCCAAACGAATTTGTTAAGGTACATTAAACCAATGTGAGGATTGATAATGAAAAGCACAACTCATCTATTAACAAATGATGGAAAACGCATTGCAAAACGTCTCGTTAATCATTGGAAACATAAGTTTGAAGTACAAGAAACTGAGCAAGATTTTAAAATCTTAATGCCTACAGCAGTCATTACACTTGCACCTCAAACAGAGCAGTTAAATGTTGCTATTGATAGTCAGTTAGATGACCACGATCACTTGGAAAAAGTTGTCCTTGATCATCTAAACCGCATGGCTCAACAAGAATTTCAGGTGAAATGGCAACACTAATTTAGCCAGCGACCTTTTCTAATTGGATTGCATGAAACTGTAAGTGCTCATCCATAAAGGTCTGGATAAAGTAATAGCCATGATCATAGCCAGCATGTTGTCTTAAAGTTAAAGGCTGTCCTGCTTTTAAACATGCTTGCTTAAATTTTTCAGGGTGAAGTTGCTCATAAAATTGGTCATCTAATCCCTGATCAACTAAAATTTCGCTAAATACTGCACCATTTTTCGAGACTAAAGCTGTGGCATCATGAGCTAACCAGCTATCACGATCTGTACCCAAATAATGGCTAAATGCTTTTTCGCCCCATGCACATTCACTTGGTGCACAGATCGGTGCAAAAGCAGAGACTGATTTAAACTTTTCAGGATATTTAAAAGCTAAAGTTAATGCGCCGTGGCCGCCCATCGAATGCCCAAAGATACCGACTTGTTGAGCATTTACTGGAAAACTTTTTAAAATAAGTGGATATAACTCATCAATTAAGTAGCTTTCCATCTGATAATGTTCAGACCAAGGCGCTTGCGTTGCATTAATATAAAAACCTGCACCCTGTCCTATATCCCAATGATCCCCTGCTGCAACCTGTTCCCCACGAGGAGAAGTATCAGGCGTAATCAATATAAGGCCAAGATGAGCTGCCATATGCTGCGCATGTGCTTTAATCGCGAAGGTTTCTTCAGTACAGGTTAAACCCGCTAGGTAAAACAAGGTCGAACATGATTTACCTTCTAATGCCGCAGGTGGTAAATAAACACCGACCTTGGTAGAGCCTTTTAATAATTGAGAATCGAATTGGTAGATGCGCTGCTCACCTTCAAAGCAGCGGTTTTTTTGCAGGAGTTGCATCGTTTTTAGCCTCTGTTTGTGTTTGAGCAATATTTACGCTACCCGTATTTTGTTGTGGGAAAAGATATTTTTCCAACTGAGGGAGCATAAGTTCCATATTCTTACCAATTATCCATTGCGGCTCTGAAGGCTCTACACCTTGAGCCACTTCCCATTTAGTTACAGTTTGCTTGGCAGCATTAAACGAATCTTTCATTGAAGGCTGCTCTCGCATAGCCAAGTCAAAGAACGCTCGCCCAAAATAAGTATAATCAGCTTCGTTATTACACCCAAAAGAAGTTTTATCCGCAGCAGATGCAGTAATAATTAAAGTATCTGGTGACTGTAAAGCAGGAATGAAGCTTCCTGAATAACAGGCAGAAATAACAATCACACGCCAACGAATACCAGCTTTATCAAGTGTTTCACGTAACCATTTCGGATCGACTTGTCCTAAATCTAAAGGCGCATTTTCAATCTCAAAATGGTTCTGTTCACCGTGCGATGTCATATATAAAAAGAGCACATCACTATCACGGTTCATCTGCTGCCCCATACGGCGTAGCGCTAGCTCAATACTGGTTTTAGATGCAATCGGAATTTCTGTACGAGTGTCCGGATTATTGACCAGCATCATCGAACGCCCAACTGTACCAAAACGCGTATCGAATTGTTCTTTAATACGAACAACTTCCGATTTAAAAACGTCTTGATAACTGTCACCCGCAACGCCCAAGAAATACCAATGACTTTTGGCTACTTCACCATACTGAACCTGTTCTAAGGCATCATGAAGTAACTTACTTTGTGCATAAAAAGCATCTTCGGCAAACGTAGGTGGAGAGTCTTCTACTTTCCAAATAGGCTGATCTTTTACTGAAAGTTGCCAAACCACCATGGTCGCAATAGTTGCCACCATAACCAGTGCCCGCTCCCACCAAGGCCACTTGAGCTCACGTGAGAAAACCCAAATAACAGCTAAACTTTGCCACACAAAAAGTGCCACAAATAGGCTTGGTAAAATGCCGTTATAAATAGCATCTGGGATAAAGTTCAGATAACCATTAGATCCCAAATACTGAATTAAACATTGAATTAATAAAATATTGGTATCTAAAACCAGCCAGAGCAAAGCTGGAACTAACATTAAACGCGGCTGATTAATACGCTGTGATAAAAAAATACCGACAATAAGCGCAATAAAAGGCCAGAGTGCGTACCCAATTAAACCTTGGGAGTTGAAATCACCGGTTTGACCAGCAACAAGCCAGCTATAAAGCGAGTTGGTACACCCGCCTAATATTCCCCAAACAATAAGCTGAAGAATAGAGGGATGTACGATCTGTAAGGAACGTCTTGACCCCAAAAATAACCACATTCCGGCAAGCTGGTTACTTTTAAAATCATGCCAAAAGTTAATGGAAGGTTTGAGATCAATCATAAAAAGGTTTCAAAAATTTCGTTTTTGTCAGGCACCATAAGTGTATGCCTGCTAAGAATTTTAGCAATCATGCTTTTGAACTATATCACATATATTTGTGCATTATTCAAGCAATAAAACTTAACCTTACATAAGCTTACTGAAAGTAAGCATCAAAACGACAAGCATCACCCTGCCACTGATGAGACGGCTCTTGATTTGCTAAAAAAATAGCATGTCGTGGACGTTTCACGATGACTCGCTTTGCCACCTTCTGAGCCAACTCAAGTAAATTATCGCCTAAATCCATTTCCCCATCTTCGGGTAAAAGTAAATGTAGAAGCTGCATCTGCTTTTTAACTTGGGCTTGTTTCTTAATCGCTTGATGGTTCTGATCACGTTGTGGAAACATCGGGTCAAGATACACAACATCAACTGTTTGTGCCTCTTGCTCTAATTGCTGTAAATAGCTTGCAGAGTCAGCAAACACCAGTTGAATACGATCCATAAACTGACCTAAAAATGGATCACGTTGCGCTTGAGCTTTTGAATCTTCAAGTAAAGTAAATAAAATCGGATGGCGTTCAACAAGCTGTATTTGAGCACCTAAATACGCCATAAGTAAGCTGTCATGACCTAAGCCTGCTGTAGCATCCACCAGTACTGGTTTTTCCCCTAACTGACAAGCACGAGCAATCATTTCTGATTTAAGACTTGCACGTTTTAAGCGTGGAATTTCAGCTTTCCAGTCAGGCTGCATTTTCATGCCATTTGCAGACAACCAAAGCCCATTTTCATCTACACAAAGTGCCAGTTCAGGGTTTAAGCGTAAAAAACGAGCATTGAGTTTTTCAATGGTCTGTAAATCGACTGACACATCTCTAGAAGAAAGCACAGCTTGGTAGTGCTGTGCTTTTTCTTGGAAATCTACTTCAAAATATATATGCATGAGTAGTGCCTTTATTTTGCTTTACCCTGATCTGCTATTTTTTTCCATGCATCATCACGCAAGTAAACTGGTAATGCATGTTCAGCATCGACCCACTGTTTTTGCGCAGCATACACACGTGCAATTGAAGCAATATCCTGCGCAGTTGCAGTGATCGTTTGATGCTGTGCATCGGCTTGAAGTAATTTGGCGCCTGAACCGATTAAGCAATGTTTTGCATAAGCAGCAGCTTGCTCATAGCTCATTAATTTTTCTTCATCAATACATTGCATGATGCCTTGTTCAGCTAAAACGAAACTTGCAATGTAAACTTCGTTCATACGTGCATCGAGTACTGCTGTCACCTGCTCTAAACCTTCAAGTCGGTAAGCTGCTTGTGCAAGAGCTTGTAAGGTAGAAACCGGAATAACTGGTAAATCTTGTGACCATGCTAAAGCCTGAGCAACAGCGGCATTAATTCGAACACCACTAAAAGAACCTGGACCACGACTAAAGGCAATTGCATCTAAACCAGCAACGTCAAGTCCAGTTTGTTGTAAGCCCTGCTCAATCATTGGCAAAATGGTTTGGGTTTGTGCTTTCGCTCGCGTATCGAGTTGAAAAAATAGTTCTTGGGTTTCATCGATTAATGAAATGGAACATTGCTCATTTGCAGTTTCCAACGCCAGCAGTTTCATGCACAACCTTAGTATTCAATCAGTTTAAAAACGGAAGTTATGATACCCCACTCAGCTCTTATAGGCGAGTTGTTCCTATCTAAATAAAAATACCAAGCGTGTGCTTGGCATCGAAGATATCTTACTAAAAGTTTAAAAATGAAATTCTTTTAAATCTGCATAGCTTTTAAAGTGCTCAGCATAATGTAGTGCGCTCAACCTTATTTTTGCAGCTCCATCATCATCTAATGTTTTTACAATCTTGCCCGGAGATCCCATTACCACTGAGTTATCTGGAATCACTTTCCCTTCAGGAATTAAGGCATTAGCACCAATAATACAGTTTTTACCAATGACAGCTCGATTTAAGATTACGGCGTTCATACCAATTAGACTATTATCCCCAATCGTACACCCGTGTAGCATGACTTTATGCCCAACTGTGACATATTCACCAATATTCAGCTCAATTCCCGCATCGGTATGTAATACTGAATTTTCTTGAATATTAGAAAAATTGCCAATCCGAACTACACAATTATCGGCACGAACTACAGCCCCAAACCAAATACTCACCTGACGACCCAGTTCTACTTGGCCAATGACTGTTGCAGTTGGAGCAACCCAGCCATCCCATGGCTCATGTAATACTTTTGGGTAATGACCTTGATAGCTATACATCATAATTTATCGATCCTGATCTTTATTTTTATGAGAAAATTTTGGCATTCCAAATGTTGGCGAGTTGAGTAAAAATGGCCACTCTTTTTGATAGCCTAAACCATACTTAAACAACGCAACTAACATACGAGCAGTTAAGCCCCAAATGATTTCATTATCAATCTGTAGACTTGGAAAATATAAAGACTGATGAGCATATCGGACTTCATAGGGTGTCGGGTGCGTCTCTATAAGTTGCTGTAATGGCACAAAGAAAATTCGATCTATTTCGGTAGGCTGAGGTATTAAAGTTACCTCTGGTGGAATAAGTCCAACAATCGGTTTTACAGACAGACCACTTCTTGCACGCTGCATTGGCAAATCACCTAACAGCTGCACATCAAAAGGATTTAAAGCCGTTTCTTCTTGGGCTTCTCTTAATGCCACCACAATATTACTGGTATCACTTGGGTCACGCTTTCCACCCGGAAAAGAAACTTCCCCCGCATGGTTGTTCATATGTATTGAACGGCGTGTAAGCAGTACCTTAGGATTATTTTCATTTGTAATCGCAATCAGTACTGCTGCTTGTGCTTCTTGTATACGGGTGGAAAAGCGCAACCTTTGCTGTAACTTCTGTGTTAGCAAGTGCTCTTCCATACCATTCACCTATTATTCTGTCTCTCTTTGCATCATATCTGAAAATCAAACTTAGAGAATAGAGTTGATGCGTAAGTCTAAAAATTCAGTTATGCTGAGTCATCTCTATACTCGATGATAATTATGAGTTTCTGTGTAGCGTGTGGGCATAAAACCGAACAAAAAATTCCTTTAGGTGATCATAAAGTACGCCGTGTTTGTACTCATTGTGGCAATATTCATTATGAAAACCCAAAAGTAATCTGCGGTGCCTTAGCGTTATGGGAAAACAAAGTACTCCTCTGTCGTCGAGCTATTGAACCTCGTTATGGTTTATGGACGCTTCCTGCTGGTTATATGGAATTGTTTGAAACCATGGAACAAGGCGCAGCACGTGAAACCCGCGAAGAAGCAGAAGCTGAGATTGAAATAGAACAACTCTATTGTATGTACAACATTCCACGTATCGGTCAAATTTACGTACTTTTCAAAGCCCAGTTAAAAGATGGTATTTTTGGTGCAGGCGAAGAAAGTATCGAGAGCCGTCTGTTTGAAGAGCATGAAATCCCTTGGGGTGAGCTTGCATTTCCTAGTGTTGAACACACACTACGACATTATTTTGAAGATCGTAAACAACAAATTTTCCCAACGCATCTAGAAACTTTGGGTACTCGTTTAGATCATACAGGCTAAAAACTAAACTAATAAAAAAGACCGCTTTTGCGGTCTTTTTTCGGGCTCTTATTTTGTCTTAATTTGATAACAATCAGCTGTTCGAATCGTTATCGTTCCACTCATTCTCTGAGCTAAAGCTTTATCATCGTCTGTAGGAGCTGGGCTCACATCTTTAATATTGTTATATACTCGTTGATAGAAAGCATATGGATTTAACCATGAAACTGTTTTGTTATCATAAGTTGTAAGGTTAATTCCACTTACCTGCCCTTGTAATAGGTTAGCAACGTTAATTTTTGCTCCACTTACGATGAGTGTCTGGCTACCAGTTGCAGTAGTACCCTGAACAACATTCGAGTTTAACCCTGCCATAATACCATTGAGGTTACCTAGCTTAGGTTCAGCAAAAATCATTTTTACTGTAATGGATTTATCATTTGCAGCAGACTCAGTACCACCTGTCGTTCCTATGCGATACTGTTGAACACCATTATTATCAACCAAAGTATTATCTGAAACTATTCCACACTGGCCAGACATATCCGTTGCGGTTGCATTAGGTTTAATATCAGTACGGATATCACCATTTTCATCGATCACAACACCTAAATCGATTGGAGAAATTCCAGCTGTATCAAATTTAATATTTAAAGTTCCGTAAAGCGGGAAAATATAAGTTTGCCCAGAACTCACATTTTTGGAAGTTCTAAAGATATCTTTTGCAAGGTAACTTGCTGGAGTCACTTTATAGATATCCAGAGAGCCATTATAGTTTTGATTCCCTATACTTTGACGCCATAGCGCATACTGTTGAGGATTTGGTGTTTTACTATTTGTTGCACCTAAATATAGACTTTCACGACCAGCAATAAATGAATCATTTAATAATTTACCTTGATAAATCAATAGATCTTCGTTGCTATTAGCTGACGCTTTTAAATGGAATGGTTGTGTCGATTTAATCTCAGCCTGTACCGGATCAAGCCATGTTGTTTGAGCATTTGCAGTAAGTTGGGCTGGCTTAGATTTAGTTAATACTTCCATTACTGCCGTAACTGTTGAGTTACTTGTAGTTGTACTCGTACCTTTCCATTGTAAGCCATAACCGAATGTATAACCTTGACGATCTGAAAGTAAGAATAAATTACCTATCACGTGTTGGGTATTAGCTGCATTTTTTGGACAATCCGCCAAATTAGCTAAATTACATCCATAAAAATTCTCAGAGATTAAATTAGGCTGCGCTAAGGTCAAGTAATCTGATTGATATAAACCGACTAAACTTAAATGAGCCAATTGAGTGACTAAAGCAAAAGCTTGATTATTATCAATTTGACTCAGATCTAACCAAGGTTTCAAAATACCAAGGTATGCACCATTTTGCCATTCAGCAGCAGTAATATTTTGAAGTACAACATTTAACGTATTTTTCTTATCTTCAGTAAATAATGTAGGTTGTATATCTCCAACGACATTATCACCACGCTCTAAACCAACGCTTTGAAAGAGTTTAACCAATGCCATTGCGACACGAATGGTCGGATCATCTTGACTTAATGAAGCTGGTGCTACACCTGTTAAAGCTGTAGCCATATCCATAACTTTCAAACGTGGCGGAACGACTACCTTAATTTTTGAAATATTATCTAAATTAATAGAACCCAAGTCGATCTTGGTTTTCGTTTGAGTTCCTTGTAAAAAGAAGTTCGCTGTATCACCAAGTTTACATGTACCAACTACACTGTTTCCTGAAGCTTTGGTCACAAAGCTCTGATTTGCAACACTACTACAGGTAAAATTAAGACCTGCAACTGGGTAGTCGAGTGAAAACTGTAAGCAATCATCGCTTGATGCAGCACAACTTCCATTTGCATTGGAACTTCCAGAGCCACTGGTAGGATCTTCATTAATAGTTGAGCTACCACCGCCACAACCATTTAGCATCATTGCTAATGTGGTTAATGCAAAAGGCCATAATAATTTTTTATTCATTAGCTACCCTACTTATTTTTAACGTAATGCTGAAATTTGAATCTGTCCCTGATTTGATAACTCATGTTCTTCTACATCTATCGAAGAAGACAATGGAGTTAACATCATGTAACGTGCATGTGGAGGTACTTTTAAAGTACCTTGAATCGATGCATGTTGTAATACCGTAGAAGGATAAGACTTGCTCTTGAAACCGCTTGCACCTTCCAAAATACAGCCCTTCTCATCTAAGAAAATAGCTAAAGGCCAATAATATAGAGGTGACGAATTACTCGCTGCAAATGACATCAGCTGTAAATGTTGTACAGCTGGATCTAGTTTTATCAGCTCATATTCAAATTTTTCTTTTAACGGCTTACGAGGCCATAGATTTACTTCTTTTTTTGCTCCAAGAACTTTGATGGACTTTTTGTAGCCCTGAACAAAACACTTGTCTTGGTCAAAAGTGGTTTCTAATTCTTTTTGAGATAGACGCATATAGGTGGGAGCTAAAATAATTGCTCCCTGATCATCTTGAGACTGTCTATGAAAGTATTGGGCTAAAGTGGATTTACTTACACCTTTTTGTCTTTCAATAGACTCTGTTCTTCCTAGACCATCAGGCATAATATAAAAACGTTTTTTACCTTCAAGATTAAATTCTTGATTTTCAAGATATTCATTATTTACATACTCTACACCATCGACAGTTCTAAATTTAGATTGATCATTTGAAGAATCTGGCGTTGAAATAGGAGTTTGGGAAGTACTTGAGGTAGATGAAGGAACTTTAACTGGGATTATTTCCTTCTTAACGGTTGTGGCAACATCCGTTTTTTTCTTAGTTTCACCCTGACTAGCTTTAGTGACCGTTAAAGGCAACATCGGTGCAGTCGGTGCAGTCGGTGCAGTCGGTGCAGTCGGTGCAGTCGGTGCAGTCGGTGCAGTCGGTGCAGTATTTAATTTTTTTATAGATTGTTGTTCAAACTTTTTAATCACTTCTGAGTTCTGAACATTTTGTTGAGGTACTTTTTGAACAGGGGGAACAGCTGATTGAGGCTGTGTAACTTGTTGTGGTGTTGCTAATTTAATATTCGTCCGCTTTTGTTCGACTTTTTTACTCGGTACAATCATTGGGCGACCATCTGGACCAATGATTGTATAAAAACCGTCTGCATAAGATACAGAAACACTTGCTATCGCAACACATAAAGTCGAGATAGCAAATCTAGGTCGAAACATCCATTTATATTGTTTTACCATTTTGTTCTATAGCTCAAACCAAGTACTGTAACTTTAGTATTCGTTTTTACATCTAAGCCAGCATACGGGTTTAATAAAATATTATCGACACCACATTTATTCGATAATGTACTCGTACAAGCTGGAATATTGTCTCGGCTACGCAAGAAACCTACTGAAAGATCTAAGTCCGTATCTGCATCAAAACGGTAACCCAACCCAAGACCAAATAATTGCGCATTATTGATCGGAACCATGGTATTACGTTTATCATCAGGAATAGAACTTGCACGAGGCTCATAACCTGCCCGCAATTTCAAACGATCAGTTGCTGAGTATTCAATACCAATTCCCCAGCTCCACGGCGATGTAAACTTCAGTGGTAATGCTAATGAATTATCCGTTACGTCATTAGATAAAAGTTTAGCCACTTTTAACAACGAAATTTGACGGTCAAATTCAAACTTAAACTTATTCCAAGCCGCATAGTCAGTCCAGCCTACGTCAAAATTAACTTGTAAATCAGGCAATATTTTATACTTAATACCTGCTTGAAAATGTGCCGGATATTCAAGATCCATGGCAACCAAACCAGACTCAATATTAGGTATAGATCCCGGCAATCCCAAAATAGCAGCTAAAATTTGTCCAGTAGCAGAGGAATTAAGACCTTTAATAAGCTCTTGAGGCGCCTTGGCATTATCAATCATGTATTTGCCTTTTAAACGCATCTTGGCAGAACTTTGATAGACCATACCAAAGCCAAAATCATCTGTTGGTTCCCAAAGTAGACCTAGGTTATAACTTGGGCTTAGTGACTGCTCTAATGAAACCTGTAGTGCGCCCATTTTATTAAATGGGTTCATACCTTCTTGCGCATTACACATACCAAATAATAGTAAGTCCGTAATCATGTCACTATTATTTTTAAAAGGTGCACACACAACTTCATCGACCATACGCAATACACCAATCATCTCATTTGGAAAACGTAGATCAGTTTTTAATGCGATTGCGTTATAGGACATCCCGACAGAAGCACCAATAGATAAATGGTCATTTACTTGATAACCAAAAGATGGTGATAAATAGGTAATTCGCTCTACTGCAACTTGTTGGCCCATATAGTTACCAGGATTACCATTCTCTGCTCCGAACCCTGCTACCAATGGTGCATAAATTGCTGTTGCATAAGTGACTTTCGAGCCAGGTGGTTTATAAGCAATACCTGCTGTAGGGGCAACTAATGGATAACCTGCCCCAAGATCAACCATTTTTTTAAGGATAGGGACATATAAGCTTGCATACTCGACATCGCCATGGACCGTTCCTTTAAAGTCTGTACAAATATTGGCTGAAACTTCAGGACCATCATTACAAACAAGAGGGTCATCTGAATAACCAAAAACGTTGTATCCAGGAGGTGCGGAGAACTCTCGCTGAATATCAAAGTTAGCAAGAATCCCCTGTACATCTGTTTGCAGCCCATCAATTTTAGCGAGCGCCGCAGGGTTAAAATGAACTGCACTAATCCCTGGAGGATCTGCAGTTACAGCATTCCCCATCGATAGTGAACGAATATCAACAGCTAGATTTTGTCCTAATTGAGCATTGGCAAAGCTAGAAAAACCGGAGATAACAATTGCCGCCGTTAAAGGACATAATTTAGGATATTTCACCTGCATATCTCCTTATTTTTGTTTTTTGTTAAAACCTAAAATATCTAACGGGAACGACAAACCAAGTGAAACATCTGGTGAGTCCTGAGTTAAGCCAATACCAACAGTACCATTCACAATGGTATCTGGTGAAACACGTACACCTAAAGCAAAAGATAACATTGCACTACTTAAATCTGGTGACTTAGATGACTCGCCATTATTAAATTGGAATTCCGCATTTGTATTAAAGCTTTGTTGATATGACATCGTCAAAGAGACGTCATAGTTAAATGAATAAGCGAAACCAAACGAGAAACCACCACTAATACCGGGATCAAAGCTCTGAAGATAACGTGGTCCATTAGCACCACCACCGCGCGCTTGATTAAGACCACTTTCTTTAAAACCATAATTGGCAGACACAGAAGCGAAGAGAACGACTGGATCAATATATTTACGAGTACTTGCCCCTACACCAACTGAGTAATAACCTTTACCTGTTGAAAGCTCATCTAAACCAATTTCATAAGGACTATCACCAGTTTTAGTCGAGACACTACCAAAAAGAACCAGCGGTAAACGGCCTTGTTTTAACGGAAATGGTTCCCAGCGTGCACCAAATGAAATATCACCTAAGCCAGCTGTTGTTTTATCTTTAATAGTTTCAGACTTTGCGACAAAAGGAAGCGTTGCAGATAAAGTTAAATTATCTAATACCCCATATTGAAAGGTAAAACTGTTCGTCACAGTATGGTTAGCATCCTCTTCAACACGCAAACGATTAAGTTGAGAAGAGCTATCTGATAAAGCTAAGTCAATACGGGTATCACGATAATAAGTGTAATCAAGATCATAATAAGAGGAAATTACACCTTTCTTAATTAAAGAATATTGGCGTTCATTTGAAGTAAATACTTCCTGTAAATTTGTCTCCTGACTGGCATCACCTTCTTTTTTTTGTAATGCACTTGCAGCTTGATGTGCTTCACTAGTAGGAGCTGGCACCACACTATTCGTATTCTCGACATTAGCTGTTTGCGTTGTATTATCTGTTGTCGCTGAACCAGATGCAGACTGCACAGAACTAGAGCTTTCTGTTCCCTGCTCTACTGCTTGATCCGAGCTAGATACTTGCGCTTGTTGTACTTGATCTTCGGCATAGATTGTCCCTGTAATGGCGCTCATACTTAAGGCCAACACACTCATCTTCATCCATCGATTATTCATGTTTTTCCCACCCAATTTATTTATTTTACTAACTTTAAATTTGACTATTTACGTTTGTAATAAAGACGCATATAAGTTTCTATCGGCTGTCCATATGTTGGAGAATGACTATCACTATCTATCACGCGTCTCATAGTCGAAGCTTTATTGGCTAAACGGTCAAAGTTAAATGTCGGATATTGCACATCAACAAAGGCATATCTATTGACCGTTGCATCTTCTACATGGCGCATATCTGCATCTTTTAATGCCAATAAGTCTTTACGCTGTGATTCAGGCACCGAAATAACAAATAAAGTATTATTATCCCAAATTTCTTTAAAACGACTCTCATCAAAGCTGATATTCCCTAAAGCGGGATCAGCTACATATACTCTTCCATCTTTATAAGCTTTATATACGACAAAATGTTTAAAACCTGCATACGAAATAGGCACAATTGCGGGTTGACCGAGTTTAACTAAATCAGAAAACTCACCACGATAACCCCCACTATCTAAACCAATTGCTGTGACAAAGCGTTTCATATCAAGTAATGAGAAACTTCGGCGCTCAATAATACGTTGATACTCGCCATACTGTAGCAAACCGCTCATGGTTTGTTGCTCAGTTAAACTTGTTCCAACATAGCCATTTAATAAAGTCGTAAGTGCAGCAGACCCACAACTATAATCATAGGCTTGTCGAACAATGCCACGGAACTGGTCTTCAACAGCTGGTTTTATGGTGACGGGTTCAATATGGTTTCGGTGAAATGATAAATTACGTGAATCGGCAGTCTCTGTATAATAAACAGTTCCCGGCGGCTTTTTTTCTATTTCAAAGGCTTCTGTCGCAAAGTAATACATCAATGCTGAGCCTAAAACTATCTCTAACATAAGCACTTGGTCTAAATGGTGGCCTAACCGGCCTTATTCATTTTATTCTTAGAGCAAAAGCTCTACATCCCTGTGTGTTGAAGATACCTTTTTTTTATGTAAAAAACAGCTTTTTTTTAATCTTTTTGATGAATGTATAGTTTTACATTTATAAACTGATAATTAACTCTCATTCTAGTTAATTTGCACTTATTATTATATAAATTTATATTATTTAAATAAAAATATATAAAGTTTAATCTGTTTAGTAAAAATAAAAAAAGCGCGTATAACCGCGCTTTTTCATCAATCTTTAGATTAGTGACCGGAAATAGTAATTGTAGATTTACCCACATTTAAACCTTGAATTTCCAAATCACCAATAGAAGCATTACCCGCTGCACCTAAGTGCACGCCTTGAGCATAAACGTTCATGCCTTGAGTGCTGTTATTCTGGATACGTAAACCTGTAGGAACTACAGAAATATCTGCGTTTACATCCAAATCCCCAGTGGTATTACCCGCACCACGAACCATTACTTTGTCTAGGACAATTTTACCACCACCAGCGGCATCATTAATACCAAAGTTAGATAGTGTTAAACCACCTTGCAAGCTTGAATTCACTTTGATCATTGCGCCTTGCGGAGTTGAGCCTAACTGAACATTTGCAGAAATTTGACCCAAAGATAAATCTAAACCAGAGATAATTTCAGTTGGAGCTGTTTCTGTAATACCACGCACAGCAGTAGCCGTATTTAATGTACCCGAAGTACCCACGCCAATTGAACCTACATGTACATCAACCGCACCAACTGTTGCTGCAACGTTTAAGAAAGCACCATTTGAACCTGAAGCGCCATTTGTATCAATTGCTAAATCTAAAAGATTACCAGTACCTTTTTGAGTTACGGTAACACCGCTAATCGCGATTGCACCAGCAGTACCTGAAGACCCTGTAATACCTGTTGATGTTGCTAAACCATCATTGTCGTGTAGATATAGTTTATCGATAGAAATACCACCAGAACCTAAAGCAATACCAATATTAATACCATCTTGACCTGTAGCAGCACTAAGCGCAGCATCATCCATAGATTGCATTGCCATTGCATTTGCGCTGATAGCTAAAGAAGAAACTAAAGCAAGTTTAGTGAACATTTTCATTGAGCACTCTCCCAAGAGCATTTATTTTTTGACTTTAACCACTCTCACTGTCTCAAGTTGCATTTTTCTTTTATGGCAACCGAAACTTCCAATCCTTGAGTAGTTTTGCTTAGCAATTACTAAATTACAGCTACGTTAATTTTTGTTCAACTACTGTAATGCATTTTTTGCCAATTACCCGACAAACGGTACAAATATTGATCCCCTGATCTAGCCTGTCAGTTATCTTTAAATTTAGATGTCGATCCGGTTATTTTATCCACGAAAAGTTAAACTCTTTTCCCACATCTGCCTGATGAACGATAAGTTGTAGTAAACTAGGCCACCTCTCCCCAGTGCCCTATGTTTAAAATGTCTCAGTTAAAGAAAAAAATCTCTTTAGAAAGTCATCAATCAGCTGCCGATATTTTAAAAAAATTAGAAGATTTAATTGGACTTGTATATCTACATGATGATAACAATCCTATTATTGCCTTCCTTCCTCAAAAATATTTAATTACTCAAGATAATTGTAGCCTTATATTTGAGAAACAAGATTTTAATAATTATATAAAGTCATCTAATACAGAAAACATTTTAGATTTCACTCAATTTCACTCTCCAGAACAAAAAAATAAAAATATTGAGTCTATTAGTTTTAATGGAGGTTATATTGGCTTTATTAGTTATGATTTTTCTGCACATCAATTTATAAATAATAAATTACATAAACAGCCCTCGTTATTTGTAGGCTCTTATCAGTCGTTTCTTAAGAACATAAATAATGAATGGTATTTTTTTAGTGATGAAAATAATGCTCTAGAAATTTTTAATACTATCGTGAAACTTTTAGATACACCTTCAACTAAATCAAAGAAAAGTAATTTTAAACTAGAGAAAGTTATTCAACCTCGCTGGACCAAAAATGAGTACTTAACAGCCTTCCATAATATACAAGAATATATTAAAGCTGGAGACTGTTATCAAATTAACCTTACTCAGGAATTTAATACAAATTTCACTGGTTCATTATTAAATAAAGCAGAAGAATTATGGAATCTAACCAATGCTCCATATTCTGGGTATTTAAAATTAAATGAGTTTGAGCTATTAAGTTGCTCTCCTGAACTATTTATCGAATTTAATATAAACAAGCAAATCAAAACCAGACCAATTAAAGGCACGATGCCCCGTTATGAAAATAAAGAACAAGATTTGCAGTCCAAACAAACCTTAAAAAACTCTCAAAAAGATCAGGCAGAAAATGTCATGATTGTTGATCTTTTACGTAATGATTTGAGCATTTATGCCAATACAGGTTCTGTAAAAACAACAAAGTTATTCGAAATTGAAAGTTTCAATCAAGTGCATCATATGGTGAGTGAAGTTACAGCTACGCTTAAAAATGATATTAATCCTATGCAAATGTTGCTCAGTGCATTACCTGGAGGCTCAATTACTGGTGCGCCTAAAATTCGGGCAATGCAAATCATTGAAGAATTAGAAGGTGCACCACGTGGCGCATATTGTGGGACATTAGGATATTTTAATTTTGATGGTACTGGACGTTGGAATATTCTGATTCGTAGCTTTCAACAATATCAAAACCAGCTCTCTATTTGGGCAGGTGGCGGTATTACTATCGCTTCAGAGGCTGAAGCTGAATATCAAGAAAGTCTTGATAAAATCTCTGCTATGCTGAACTTGATGAACAGCACAGCAGAATAAATATTAAAGAATATCTTGCTTCAAAGTTTGAACTAAACGCGTATTTTGCTCATCAGTTCCAACCGTGATACGTAAAAACTGATTAATGCGAGGCTTATTGAAATAACGAACAATAATGCCCTGCTCACGTAATTTATGTGAAAGTTGTCCAGCATCATATTGTGAATGTGTAGCAAAAATAAAGTTGGCTTTTGATGGCAAAACATTAAAGCCCAGCTCAGTTAAATCATGTACAAGTTTCTCTCGGCTTGTAATAACTTTTTGACACTGCTCCTCAAAGTAGGCTTGATCTTCAAAAGAAGCAACAGCTGCTGCAATAGCAAAACGATCAATTGGGTATGAGTTAAAGCTATTTTTTACTGCTTCAAGTGCTGCAATCAAGTGTGACTGAGCAATCGCAAATCCAACGCGTAAACCTGCCAAAGAACGAGATTTCGAGGTTGTTTGACATACCACAAGATTTTCATATCGACTGATCAAACTGACAGCCGACTCAGCACCGAAATCGACATAAGCTTCATCAATCACAACCACTCGATCTGGATTTGCTTGTAATACTTGTTCAATCTGCGCCAGGCTTAATGCAATACTTGTTGGTGCATTAGGATTTGTAATAACAATGCCACCATTTGGTTGCATGTAGTCTTTTACATCAATCTCAAAATTCTCATTAAGCGGAATTTCTTTTGTTTTTGTCCCAAAAAATTGGCTATAAACTGGATAAAAACTATAAGTGATGTCTGGATAAAGAATTGGCTCATCTTGAAGGAAAAACGCTTTAAAAATATGAGCAAGCACTTCATCAGAACCATTACCTACAAAAACTTGAGATACATCAATATTCTGTTGCTTAGCAATTGCTTGCTTTAAAGTAGTCGCATCTGGATCTGGATATAGACGCAGCGCATCAGCTTGGTCATGTAGTACAGCTTGGACTGCTTCTACTACCTTAGGAGATGGTGGATATGGATTTTCATTGGTATTTAATTTCAATAAATTCTGGATTTTAGGTTGCTCACCAGGCACATAAGGCTCTAACTCACGAACCTCAGGACTCCAAAAACGCATTTGTGCTGTAGATACAGTCATAGTCTTATCTCAAAAAAGGGCTGAAAGTCAGCCCTGAATAATCATTAAAATACTACAAGGCTTAAAGCTTATTGATAACGGTAACGAGCCGAGCGTGCATGGGCATCAAGATTTTCTTGAACAGCAAGTACATCAGCTGTTTTGGCCAATGTCTTAACGCCTTCTTTTGAGCACATAATCAGACTAGAACGTTTTTGAAAATCATATACGCCAAGTGGTGACGAGAAACGAGCTGTACCAGATGTTGGTAATACGTGGTTTGGCCCAGCACAGTAATCACCAATTGCTTCAGGTGTATAGCGTCCCATGAAGATTGCCCCTGCATGACGAATGTCTTGGCTCATCGCTTCGGCATCATCAAGACATAATTCCAAATGCTCTGGTGCAACTTGATTAATTAAATCAATAGCTTCTGCACGGTCTTTTACTAAAACTAAAGCCCCGCGATTTTCAATCGATGTACGTGCAATATCAGCTTTTGGCAATTCACTTAAATGCTTTTCAATCGCAGACTCTACAGCTTCCAACAAAGCTTCATCTGGGGTAATAAAAATAGCTTGAGCAACAGTGTCATGTTCAGCTTGGGATAATACATCCATAGCTAGCCATTCAGCATTATTTACCCCTTCTGCATATACTAAAATTTCAGAAGGGCCTGCAATCATGTCGATACCGACCTGACCAAATACAGCACGTTTAGCTGCCGCCACAAATCGATTTCCAGGACCTGTAATTTTGTCCACACGTGGAACAGTTTGGGTGCCATAAGCCAATGCTGCAACAGCTTGCGCACCACCAATGGTAAACACTCGACTCACACCAGCAAGATAAGCTGCTGCTAAAACGAGAGGGTTTAAATCACCATTTGGTGCTGGTACAACCATAATAATTTCAGGTACACCAGCCACATGTGCGGGTACCGCATTCATCAGTACAGATGAAGGATAAGATGCAAGACCACCAGGGACATATATACCAACACGGTCAAGTGGAGTCACTTTTTGTCCAAGCGTATTACCTAAATCATCTACATAGGTCCAGCTATCTTGTTTCTGAGCCTCATGAAAAGTACGAATACGGTCAGCAGCAAGTTGTAGGGCTTCACGAATCTCTTGATTCAAGCCATCAAATGCAGCTTTAAGTTGTTGTTGAGACAATTCTAGATCGGAAAATTGATGCGCTGGATGTCGATCGAACTGTTGAGTAAGTTTTAAAACATGATCATCACCATGCTGACGAACATCAGCAATAATTTGATCTACTGTTTGAACTAAATTAGGATCATTAACGGTTTCAAAAGCCAAAAGCTCGGCAAAAACCTGTTTGAAGTTCTGATCTTGAGTCGATAAACGTCGCATCAATTTACCCACAAGGCGAAAAAGAAAAACCAAGTTTACTCTTTTTCTAAGGCCTTGTGGGCATCATATCTACAACTATCGCAAAAGCATGATAGGAAATTACTTTTAACGTGATTGAACAGCTTGTTCAAGTTGGGAAATGATTGGATTCAACAAAACTTGCTTACGCTTAAAGCTCGCTTTATTGACAATAAGACGTGAAGATACTTTGCAAATCTCTTCTAATGGTTCAAGACCATTTGCTCTTAAAGTATTTCCAGTATCAACCACGTCAACAATATAATCACCTAAGCCAACAAGAGGTGCTAATTCCATAGAACCATAAAGCTTAATAACATCAACTTGCTCACCTAAGCTTGCATAATATTGACGTGTCAGATTAACGTACTTGGTTGCAATTTTTAAACGACCTTTTGGATGCTCCATTCCTACTTTACCAGCAGTCATTAATTTGCATTTAGCAATCTGCAAATCTAACAACTCATAGACATGCTGAGCACCATGTTCCATAAGTACATCTTTACCTGCTACACCCAAGTCAGCCGCACCATTTTCAACGTAGGTTGGCACATCAGACGCACGTAAAATCAAAATACGAACTTGCTTATGTGTCGTAGGAAAAATCAACTTACGAGATTTTTCAGGGTCTTCAAGCAAGTTAATACCTGCTGTTGCAAGTAAAGGTAAAGTTTCTTTTAAAATACGCCCTTTACTGAGTGCCAAGGTCAAACCATGATCAAAATTACCCATTACATCGAAATTAGGATCATCGTTTCTTACGTCATTCATTAACTTACTCGCTTAATTTTGGCACCTAAACCTTGAAGTTTTTCTTCGACATGCTCATATCCACGGTCAATATGGTAGATACGATCAATTAACGTATCACCTTCAGCAACTAAAGCTGCTAGAACCAAAGAGAATGAAGCACGTAAATCTGTTGCCATTACTGGAGCTGCCTGTAATTTTTCAACACCAGTCACTACAGCATCATGGCCTTCAACCTGAATATTAGCACCCATACGTGACAATTCTGGAACGTGCATGAAACGATTTTCAAAAATAGTTTCAGAAATCGTTGCAAATCCACGACCAATTGCATTTACAGCCATAATTTGTGCTTGCATGTCCGTTGGGAATTCTGGGTGAGGTAATGTTCTAAAGCTCACTGCTTTTGGACGTTTACCCAACATATCCAGTTCAATCCAATCATCACCACGGGTAACTTCCGCACCCATTTCTTCAAACTTGTCTAAAACAGATTCAAGTAATGAAGGATCTGTATGCGTGGTTTTTACACGTCCGCCCGTAATTGCCGCAGCAGCCAAGTAGGAACCCGTCTCAATACGATCTGCTACAACTGAGTATTCACAGCCATGTAAACTTTCTACACCAGTAACAACGAGTGTATCTGTATCTAAGCCTTCAATCTTGGCACCCATTTTAATGAGCATTTGAGCAAGATCAGTGATTTCAGGTTCACGTGCAGCATTACGAATTGTGGTTACACCATCTGCTAAAGCTGCTGCCATTAGAATATTCTCAGTACCGCCAACAGTGACCATATCGAAAACTACTTCACCACCTTTAAGACGGCCATCAACAGTCGCATGAACATAGCCATTTTCAACTTCGATTTGTGCACCCAATGCCTCTAAGGCCTTTAAGTGTTGGTCCACTGGTCGAGATCCAATCGCACATCCACCTGGCAACGAAACCTTGGCATTTCCATAACGCGCCAATAGTGGTCCTAATACCAAAATAGAAGCTCGCATTGTTTTTACAAGCTCATAAGGAGCAAATTGATTATCTAAAGTAGAAGTATCTGCTTTTACTGTGTCATTCTCATAACTAATTGTAACACCTAATCCACCAATTAATTTTACCAAAGTATTTACATCTTTAAGATTTGGAACATTGGTTAAAGTAATTGGCGAGTCAGCAAGAATCATTGCTGCAAGTAATGGTAAAGCCGCATTTTTAGCACCAGAAATGCGTACTTCCCCTTCGAGCTTAGCACCGCCCGTAATTAAAAATTTATCCATTAATATTTAAGCTCCGAAAAGGCTTGCTTTACGCCATTCATCTTTGGTCATCGCACGAATTGTTACGGCATGAACTTCGCCACTTGCAATATAAGTATTTAATGGTGCATAAACTGTCTGCTGGCGAGCAACAGTACGTTTGCCTTCAAATTGATCATCCACAATACGGAGGTCAAATTTTCCAGCCTGTCCGCTCACCGCTACTTCCGCTTCAGGAAAAGCTTCTTTTAAAATTTGAGTGAGCTGTTCACTATTCATTGCAAAGACCTCTGGCACAACCTACGGTGTAAAACGAAGTATTTTACTATAACTTTTTCAAAGAATTCAGTACGTGTTTATATTTTATCAATAAAAAAGAGGCTATATTTCAAGCCTCTCTCAATTATTAAAAACTTATTAAATAGAAACAGCAACTTGCGAATAAGCACACTGCATTTTCCGATATTTTAATAATTGTTTTTTTAATTTTTCAGTCAATTTTTTAATTGAAGTATACATATCATCTGCTGTTGCTTGAGCAAATAGTTCAATTCCTGGTAACCGGACTATCGCTTCGGCCACATGATTAGAGCTACCTTTATGTGAACGCTTATCAATCTGATGATCTTTCGTTAGTTTAATCTGCATACTATTCACCTGATCCAGATGTTTCGTTAACTGATTAAATTTTGCTTTAATATTTTCTTCTATAGCTGGTGTAATTGCTAAATGATGTCCACGAATCGTTATTTGCATAATTCTATCCCTCACCTTTTTGGGTTATATAAAGAAGAACTAAAACGATTTAATGCAATCTAAAAAGATGATTTGGGACAATTAAATCATTTTAGCAACTCCTCTTGGTGAAAATGAAATTTCATTATTCCGTCATAATGAATATCTAGAATAGTCATACTTCAAAATTCAGATCAAGACTTTTCTTTCGGATGACGATGGAATATGTAACGATTCTCGATATTTTGCTACAGTCCTTCTCGCCACTTCTATTCCTTCATCTTTTAATAACGCCGCAATTGTATTATCAGACAACGGCTTACGTGGATTTTCATTAGAAACTAATTTTTTAATCATTGCTCGAATTGCAGTAGAAGAAGCTTCTCCTCCCGCTGTCGTGCCTACATGACTAGAAAAGAAGTATTTCAATTCAAAAAGTCCTCGTGGGGTCAGCATGTACTTATTTGTAGTCACTCGAGAAACCGTAGATTCATGCAATTCTACTTCTTCGGCAACATCCCGTAGTACCAGCGGTTTCATAGCCTCTGGACCTATTTCAAGAAATGCTTTTTGATGCTCAACAATACAACTAGCAACTTTCAATAAAGTTTTATGCCTTTCATCAATACTCTTTATAAAATTCTTAGCTTCAAGCATTTGATTACGCAGATATAAATTATCATCACTCTGATCTGCCCTGCGAATCATGCCTGAATAAAAAGAATTGATTCTTAATTTTGGTATAACATCTGGGTTTAACTGGACTTGCCAATGCAAATCCTTTTTAGCTACCACTACATCTGGAATCTGATATTCCGATTCTTGCTTTTCAAAATCCATCCCAGGATAAGGCTTCAATGTTTTTAATAAATCAACCGCAAACTTTAACTGTTCCCTAGAAAGACCGGTTTGCTTTAATAATTTATTGAGATCATTTGCAATTAGTAACTCATAATACTGAAGCAAACTTTTAGCTTCTTTTAAATACTCAGTTTCCTGAGGTAAAAACTCTAACTGAACTTTTAAACATTCAGCAAGATTACGAGCACCGATACCAATTGGATCAAGGCGTTGAATATACTTCAAGACGACTAAAATTTCGTCCTCTTCAACCTCTTCTTCAATATCCATTTCATTTAGTAAGTGCTGTACAGCTAAGAGAATCTCTTCTAACTCAGCTTCTAAAAAACCTTTATCATCTAATGCATCAACAATACAAAAAGCAATCAACTGATCTATTTTTGAAAAATGTAGTAAGTTCACTTGTTCTAAAATATGCTCTTTGAGCGTCATCTGAACCTGGCGGTTATCTTCACGCTCTTCAAATTCAGGTGTAGCTAAAGCTGTAGATTGATGGGTATAAATATCGTCCCATTCGGTATCAACAGGCAAATCATCAGGTAAATGGTTGGCATTCAATTCGGTTGTAAGATCATCTGTTTCTTGTTTTTCTAAGGTAGATAAACTTTCTGATAATGATTCATCTTCTACTTTTTCAAGTAATGGATTACTATCTAATTGAATTTGAATTTCTTGCTCTAACTCTAAACTCGAGAGTTGTAATAAACGGATTGCCTGCTGCAATTGAGGCGTTAACGATAATGAATTCGCAACTTTCAATCCAACAGATAATTTCATATATTTCTCTTTCCAAATAACAAGCAAAAATCATGCCTATTCAATATTTATAGCATATAGTAATGATTAATCCTATATATTGACTCAGCATTTCATGCGAAAAGTAGTAATTTTTCTTTTAAGAAATAACAGTAGAGTTATTTTTATTGTCATCTAACAGAGTATTTTTTAAAACATAAGAAATGAGATATTTATTAGATTGAATTTAATGTTTTTCAGGCATAAAAAAACACCCCAATCTCTTTTGAGATTGGGGTGTTTGAATAATGAGCTGGCGATGACTTACTCTCACATGGGTAACCCCACACTACCATCAGCGCTAAGAGGTTTCACTTCTGAGTTCGGGAAGGGATCAGGTGGTTCACTCTTGCTATGGTCGCCAGCACAACTGTTATGGATACTTGCCTTGGTCTTATTGTCTGCCAATGCGTTTTCCAAATCTTTACAGATGGGCTGATTGAATCTGAACTTGTTCATTTTAACTAGTGGAATAACTAAATCAAGTTACTTAGTATGATAATGAATCGATTGATGCTTTATATACAACTGCTTGGGTGTTGTATAGTCAAGCCTCACGAGCAATTAGTATTGGTCAGCTTCACATATCGCTATGCTTCCACATCCAACCTATCAACGTCCTAGTCTCGAACGGCTCTTTAGAGGACATAAAGTCCTAGGGAAATCTTATCTTGAGGTAGGCTTCCCGCTTAGATGCTTTCAGCGGTTATCCCTTCCGAACATAGCTACCCGGCGATGCGACTGGCGTCACAACCGGTACACCAGAGGTTCGTCCACTCTGGTCCTCTCGTACTAGGAGCAGATCCTCTCAAATTTCCAGCGCCCACGGTAGATAGGGACCGAACTGTCTCACGACGTTCTAAACCCAGCTCGCGTACCTCTTTAAATGGCGAACAGCCATACCCTTGGGACCTGCTTCAGCCCCAGGATGAGATGAGCCGACATCGAGGTGCCAAACACCGCCGTCGATATGAACTCTTGGGCGGTATCAGCCTGTTATCCCCAGAGTACCTTTTATCCGTTGAGCGATGGCCCTTCCATACAGAACCACCGGATCACTAAGACCTACTTTCGTACCTGCTCGACTTGTGGGTCTCGCAGTTAAGCGCGCTTTTGCCTTTATACTCTACGCGTGATTTCCGACCACGCTGAGCGCACCTTCGTACTCCTCCGTTACTCTTTAGGAGGAGACCGCCCCAGTCAAACTACCCACCAGACACGGTCCTCGTCCCGGATAACGGGACAGAGTTAGAACCTCAACATTACCAGGGTGGTATTTCAAGGACGGCTCCATTGGAACTAGCGTTCCAACTTCAAAGCCTCCCACCTATCCTACACAAGTAAGGTCAAAGTTCAGTGTCAAGCTGCAGTAAAGGTTCACGGGGTCTTTCCGTCTAGCCGCGGGTACACTGCATCTTCACAGCGATTTCGATTTCACTGAGCCTCTGCTGGAGACAGCGCCGCCATCATTATGCCATTCGTGCAGGTCGGAACTTACCCGACAAGGAATTTCGCTACCTTAGGACCGTTATAGTTACGGCCGCCGTTTACTGGGGCTTCGATCAAGAGCTTCGCTTACGCTAACCCCATCAATTAACCTTCCAGCACCGGGCAGGCATCACACCCTATACGTCCACTTTCGTGTTTGCAGAGTGCTATGTTTTTAATAAACAGTTGCAGCGGCCTGGTTTCTGCGGCTGTCATCAGCTCAGGAAGCAAGTTCCATCACCAACAACAGCGTACCTTCTCCCGAAGTTACGGTACCATTTTGCCTAGTTCCTTCAGCAGAGTTCTCTCAAGCGCCTTGGTCTACTCGACCTGACCACCTGTGTCGGTTTCGGGTACGATTCCTGTGTAACTGAAGCTTAGAGACTTTTCCTGGAAGCATGGTATCAGCCACTTCACTGTACAAGTACAGCTTGCTATCGGATCTCAGTATAGAGTACCCCGGATTTGCCTAAGATACATACCTACATCCTTCCACCTGGACAACCAACGCCAGGCTGACTTAACCTTCTCCGTCCTCTCATCGCATTACACAGAAGTATTGGAATATTAACCAATTTCCCATCGACTACGCCTTTCGGCCTCGCCTTAGGGGTCGACTCACCCAGCCCCGATTAACGTTGGACTGGAACCCTTGGTCTTTCGGCGAACGGGTTTTTCACCCGTTTTGTCGTTACTCACGTCAGCATTCGCACTTCTGATACCTCCAGCATACTTCTCAATACACCTTCATCGGCTTACAGAACGCTCCCCTACCACTTGACTAATGTCAAATCCGCAGCTTCGGCACATAGTTTTAGCCCCGTTACATCTTCCGCGCAGGCCGACTCGACTAGTGAGCTATTACGCTTTCTTTAAAGGGTGGCTGCTTCTAAGCCAACCTCCTAGCTGTCTATGCCTTCCCACATCGTTTCCCACTTAACTATGATTTTGGGGCCTTAGCTGGCGGTCTGGATTGTTTTCCTCTTGACTACGGACGTTAGCACCCGCAGTCTGTCTCCCGGATAGTACTCATAGGTATTCGGAGTTTGCATCGGTTTGGTAAGTCGGGATGACCCCCTAGCCGAAACAGTGCTCTACCCCCTATGGTATTCGTCCGAGGCGCTACCTAAATAGCTTTCGGGGAGAACCAGCTATCACCAGGCTTGATTAGCCTTTCACCCCTATCCACAAGTCATCCCCTGGCTTTTCAACGACAGTGGGTTCGGTCCTCCAGTTAGTGTTACCCAACCTTCAACCTGCTCATGGATAGATCGCCTGGTTTCGGGTCTATACCCAGCAACTAAACGCCCTATTAAGACTCGATTTCTCTACGGCTCCCCTATACGGTTAACCTCGCTACTGAATATAAGTCGCTGACCCATTATACAAAAGGTACGCAGTCACCGAACAAGTCGGCTCCCACTGCTTGTATGCATGCGGTTTCAGGATCTATTTCACTCCCCTCACAGGGGTTCTTTTCGCCTTTCCCTCACGGTACTGGTTCACTATCGGTCAGTCAGGAGTATTTAGCCTTGGAGGATGGTCCCCCCATATTCAGACAAGGTTTCACGTGCCTCGCCCTACTCGTCATCATTATGTGTGCCCTTTCGTGTACGGGAATATCACCCTCTACGTTCGCACTTCCCAGAGCGTTCCACTAAAACACACATAACTTAATGGGCTGATCCCCGTTCGCTCGCCGCTACTGAGGGAATCTCAATTGATTTCTTTTCCTAAGGGTACTGAGATGTTTCACTTCCCCTCGTTCGCTTTGCAACACTATGTATTCATGTTGCAATACCTACCTTAAAGTAGGTGGGTTCCCCCATTCAGAAATCTCCGGATCAAAGGATATTTGCCGCCTCCCCGGAGCTTTTCGCAGGCTATCACGTCTTTCATCGCCTCTGACTGCCAAGGCATCCACCACATGCACTTAATTACTTGACTATACAACCCCAAACAGTCGTCAACACCTACAAGTGAGTGTTGTCCGTGCGATTCTTCATCGCTACTATCTGTTGTCTGTGTACTTAAACACTGTACAGCTTCAATCTAAATTCATATACCAAAACGCTTGATTCAGTTAATTTGCTAGTTCTCAATTAACTCCAAGATCAGAATTACTTCATCTCTCTTTGTTATTGAGTGAACAATTTATTTCAGACTCAATTTTGCCAATCTGTTAATGAATAAACATGCCTTCGTCAGGTCATGCTTAATACCGTGATACTTAAATCACAGAAGTTAATAAACCAAGATCTCAATCTCTATTTACTAATTTCTGTAATCCGAACTTCTCTTAAGTTCTGGTGGAGACTAGGAGAGTCGAACTCCTGACCTCCTGCGTGCAAAGCAGGCGCTCTACCAACTAAGCTAAGTCCCCAGCTTACATCATCAGTCATGTATCTTTTTATCTATAACTTCAACCAGTCAAAGTCATGGTGGGTCTGACAAGACTTGAACTTGTGACCCCACGCTTATCAAGCGTGTGCTCTAACCAACTGAGCTACAGACCCTCAGATACATCTATGAAGAACAACTTGTTGTGGATTCTTACCAATCGTCAATCTTTCGTTAAGGAGGTGATCCAGCCGCAGGTTCCCCTACGGCTACCTTGTTACGACTTCACCCCAGTCATCGGCCACACCGTGGTAACCGCCCTCTTTGCAGTTAGGCTAGCTACTTCTGGTGCAACAAACTCCCATGGTGTGACGGGCGGTGTGTACAAGGCCCGGGAACGTATTCACCGCGGCATTCTGATCCGCGATTACTAGCGATTCCGACTTCATGGAGTCGAGTTGCAGACTCCAATCCGGACTACGATCGGCTTTTTGAGATTAGCATCACATCGCTGTGTAGCAACCCTTTGTACCGACCATTGTAGCACGTGTGTAGCCCTGGCCGTAAGGGCCATGATGACTTGACGTCGTCCCCGCCTTCCTCCAGTTTGTCACTGGCAGTATCCTTAAAGTTCCCGACATTACTCGCTGGCAAATAAGGAAAAGGGTTGCGCTCGTTGCGGGACTTAACCCAACATCTCACGACACGAGCTGACGACAGCCATGCAGCACCTGTATGTAAGTTCCCGAAGGCACCAATCCATCTCTGGAAAGTTCTTACTATGTCAAGGCCAGGTAAGGTTCTTCGCGTTGCATCGAATTAAACCACATGCTCCACCGCTTGTGCGGGCCCCCGTCAATTCATTTGAGTTTTAGTCTTGCGACCGTACTCCCCAGGCGGTCTACTTATCGCGTTAGCTGCGCCACTAAAGCCTCAAAGGCCCCAACGGCTAGTAGACATCGTTTACGGCATGGACTACCAGGGTATCTAATCCTGTTTGCTCCCCATGCTTTCGCACCTCAGCGTCAGTGTTAGGCCAGATGGCTGCCTTCGCCATCGGTATTCCTCCAGATCTCTACGCATTTCACCGCTACACCTGGAATTCTACCATCCTCTCCCACACTCTAGCTAACCAGTATCGAATGCAATTCCCAAGTTAAGCTCGGGGATTTCACATTTGACTTAATTAGCCGCCTACGCGCGCTTTACGCCCAGTAAATCCGATTAACGCTTGCACCCTCTGTATTACCGCGGCTGCTGGCACAGAGTTAGCCGGTGCTTATTCTGCGAGTAACGTCCACTATCTCTAGGTATTAACTAAAGTAGCCTCCTCCTCGCTTAAAGTGCTTTACAACCATAAGGCCTTCTTCACACACGCGGCATGGCTGGATCAGGGTTCCCCCATTGTCCAATATTCCCCACTGCTGCCTCCCGTAGGAGTCTGGGCCGTGTCTCAGTCCCAGTGTGGCGGATCATCCTCTCAGACCCGCTACAGATCGTCGCCTTGGTAGGCCTTTACCCCACCAACTAGCTAATCCGACTTAGGCTCATCTATTAGCGCAAGGTCCGAAGATCCCCTGCTTTCTCCCGTAGGACGTATGCGGTATTAGCATCCCTTTCGAGATGTTGTCCCCCACTAATAGGCAGATTCCTAAGCATTACTCACCCGTCCGCCGCTAGGTTAGGTAGCAAGCTACCCTTCCCCGCTCGACTTGCATGTGTTAAGCCTGCCGCCAGCGTTCAATCTGAGCCATGATCAAACTCTTCAGTTAAAATCATTTTGCACCTTATTTAAAGACAAGGTGCCAATTCTAGCTCATCAATTACTGACTTAAATTCGCTCAAATAAACTTCGAGTAATTTAAACCAATCAATCAATGAAAATTATTTCGATTAATCAATCAGTAAAAATCCACACAAGTTGTTCTTCAATTCTCTTAATGATCTTCTTCCTGGTTCGTCACCAGCAAGCTAGGTCGGCTATATTACTCTTAATCTCTTAAAAGTCAACAGGTAATTTCGATATTTTTTAAAACTTATTTTCTAAACCATCTCATCATCAAATTCATCACTTAACGCAACCAACTTAATCACAAGTAACTGTTTTTCAACAAGTTTCTATCTGCATCACCGCCGATGGATGTGCATTATAGACCATTAATTTCCACTTGCAACCCCTTTTTCACCACCTTTGTATCAAGTGGGCGTTTTTTAGGCTTTTTAGTTATATTTCTATATTATTTGACCAATTTTACGTTGATAATAGCTTGTCGCTTCTGTATTAAAATATATCTCTATCCAACTGCATATTGAACAGAGCCTAGTAGCGGTTAAGGAATTATATGAATTATTCTAATTTACTATTATCGAGCTTATTAACTGTGGGTCTTTATACCTCAGCACACGCTCAAGAAAATCTTACTGAAGAATCTGCCGCTAGTTCGGAGGATGTTACTTCAACAGAGGCTAAACAGGGCCGCCCCCATTCACAAATTATTAAAGATTTGAAAGGTCTAAAAGCTAAAGATTTAAAAATCAATGCAAATGCTGCTCAACCGGACACAGTAAAAGATCCTTTACAGTCATTGAACCGTCCGATTTATTCTTTTAATGACATGCTAGATCGTAATATTTTACGCCCTGTTGCAGTTCAATATAATGAAAAAACGCCAGAAGATGTGCGTGGCTCTTATCGCCAGTTCCGCAAAAATCTTGGCGAGCCTTGGAATGCTGTGAATCAGCTCATTCAAGGACGACCTGGACGCGCGGCAAAAACACTTGGCCGGTTTACTGTTAATACATTAACAACTTTAGGCTTAGCTGATCCTGCTAGCCGTTTAGGTCTTCCACCTGAAGATGAAAGTTTTGGTGTAACTCTAGGTTATTATGGCGTTCCTTCTGGACCATTCCTAATGCTACCTTTCTTTGGCCCAAGTACTTTGCGTGATGGGTTTGGCTTAGCTGTAGATTCTCAGGCTCGTCCACAAAAATATATTATGAATAACCAAGATGGTCTTTATTGGTCAACCAATGTCTTACAAGCTATTGATACACGAGCTCAATATTTAGACTTGGATCAAACCATACAAGGTGATCAATATGCGATGATTCGAGATCTATATCTGCAACGTAAAGCATTCCAGATTGCTGAGAAAAAAGGTGATTCAGCAGATGTCTCGTTTATTGATGATGAATCTGAAGATGTTCCAGATAACAGTCATAATAAGACTAAAAAATAATTAAATAAGAAATCAAGGTATTGTACCTGCTCTATTCTATAAAGAGGCAATACCTTGATTTTGGTCATACATCCTCTATGATGGATAATGTGATCTTGAAAAAGGACTGCCATATCTTCTATGTATTTTATTAAACCGACACGCTCTATCCCTTTGTTAGAGCAAGCTCTGGATGCATTACCAGACTTACAAGTCATTCACATAGATGATCTCGATTTATATGACCCAACCATTATTGCAATTGCGGATGTTCAAGATTTCCTGACTTATAAATGGCGCTTACCTACAATTGTGATCGCTTTTGAGCATGAAGGTAGTGCTTTAGCTCAGGCATGGGAAGCAGGTGCTCTTGCTGGCTGGGTATGGAACCAATTACCAAAAGATCTAAATAAAGCATTAACACGAATTGATGCACAATATAAACGTAATCAAGATAGCCGTGATTTACCTTCAGCAGCAGAATTACAAAAACGTTTGTTACCTAACCCGATTGATTTATTAAATTATGAAGTTGAGACTTTTTTTCAGCCTTCCGCGTATTTATCAGGAGACTGGTATGATTACTGGAAGTTAAATGATAAAGAAGTTTTGTTCTATCTTGCCGATGTGTCTGGACACGGTGTAACAAGCAGTTTATTAACTTCTTGGATGGCTGCATTCCATGGCCGTTCAAAGACGCCACGACAGTTAATTAAAAAGTTAAATGGAATGTTAGTTCAAGAGAATATTGAAAAACACATTACAATTGTGGTCGGTATTTTAAATCTTGAAACGCATAACCTTCGTTGGTCTAGTGCTGGTCACTACCCTCCTCCGATTATTTTCGAACCTAATCAACCACCCAAAATTTTAACAACTAGCAGTTTCCCTTTAGGGTTAACTGACGAGTTAGAAGTTGAAGAACATGTGTGTACATTAAATCGTCATGCACGTTTCATTGTTTGCTCAGATGGAGCACTAGAACCTTTTGATGGTGGCTTGAATGATCAGTTTCAACAATTAGTCCAACATTTGCAAAATCAATCATTCCAAGCACCCGATCATGTTGCAGATGACATTGCCATCTTTAGTCTTTGTCGAATGAATTAATTTAAGAATCAATTAATTACATAATATACGACTTAAGGACTCTTGAGTCTGAGATGGCACTATGTGATAATTTTTCTATCCTTCTCTGAAAATGGCATTTTTATGTCAACAGGTCATGTTGAATATGCAAGCTTAAATGGAACGCATATTTTCAAACTTATTGGTGAAGTGCGAGCCCATTCTTGTATAAGTCTAGACAAACTTTTAAATAGAATTGAACAGCAAGAAAATGTTGTTGGTGCGATCGTTGATTTAACCCAAACAACATTTATTGATAGTACTGTATTAGGCATCCTAGCCAAGCTAGGTCTAAAACTCAAACAGACTCATCATATTCAAGCTGTGATGCTATCTACCAATCCAGATATCACAACCTTAGCCAACAGCATGGGGCTAGGGCAGGTTTTTGTCATCTTGAATTATTGTGGTGATCCTAACGTTTGTACTTTGACGTTAAATGACGATCACATTACTCATAATGCGATGTTAAGAACTGTTTTGGACGCGCATAAGACGCTGATGAAACTCAATGCAAATAATCAGAATATGTTTGAGCCACTTGTTAAGCAATTGCAGAAAGAACAAGACACGCTCGAACAAGTATCTGATAAGCAAAATGCCTAAATTTTAATGCTAATCTGGATTTGTACATGACTCTTGTTTCAGTTGTTCAAATGAATTCTCAAGATGACATTGAAAGTAACTTTCAGGTCATTGAGACATTGATTCAGCAAAGCAAGGCTCAGAATGCTAGCTTGATTGTTTTTCCAGAAAACTTTGTATGTTTCGCTGCTGGTAAACAGCGTGAAACAGCTGAGCAATTTGAATCGATTCAGCAAAGACTTGAGAAACTTGCACATCAATATCAAATCTGGATTGTTGCTGGGACCTTACCTTGTCCATTTCGTCCAGATGGTTCCATCATACAAGATGGACGAGTTCGCACAGTAAGTTTATGCATTAGTCCTGAACGCACTGAAGCACGTTATGACAAAATTCATTTATTTGATGTTCAAGTAAGTGATGCAGTCGGTGGGTATCAGGAATCACGTTTCTTTGAACCAGGAACAGACGTAGTAGTCACTTCTACCCCTTTTGGCAATATTGGCCTAATGGTATGTTATGACTTACGTTTTCCTGAGTTGGCTTTGACCTTAAGACAGCAAGGTGCTCATCTATTGACTGCACCAGCAGCATTTACCTATACAACAGGTCAAATGCATTGGCAGCTTTTGCTGCAAGCACGTGCAATGGATAGTCAATGTTATGTTTTAGGCGCAGCGCAACAAGGTTGGCATGGGGAAAAGCGTCAAACTTGGGGGCATGCAGGAGCAACTGACAGCCGTGGACAAGTTTTAAGTATGATTGAATATGAAGGTAATGGTTTAATTACTGTACCTTTTGATTTAACCGCTCAAGAACTTGTTCGTACATCAATGCCTTTAATGACGCATCGTAAATTAATTCACTATTAAAAGCTTAATTATTCATGTGGAAATACTTATTTAGCATTTTTTGCTTAGGGGCAAATATTCACTGTTATGCAGCTGAGTTCGGTACAACAAATCATTTTGTTTCTCCAAATTTACAGCTTAAACAAGATGTTACTCCACCTACTCCAAAAAACATTCCTTTACCTGCTTTTGGACAGCGGATTATTGGCTGGGGAACAGGTGCAGAAGGTGCTAGACAGCGTTTAGAAAATATTCAGCCAGCTGATGTTTCCATGATTAAAAAGCAAGGAACAACTCTTGAAATGATCACAGCTTGGCAAGATTTTTATGAACAAGAGCAGCAACGCAACGAAAACAATCCAACTGCAAAATACCGCGCTCGTTTAATGAAAAAAATTGCCGATCTCTGGTAAATATTTCCAATTAATATTTTTAAGTCATAGAGTAATCTTTCGATTACTCTTTTTTTGCATTATCTCATTTTTATCAATAGCTCAGAATTATGAGCATTTAAGAAATCACACATAAAGCGATATACTAGGAAAGCACCAATCAATTTTTCTGAGGAATATATGGACCAAGACTGTCAAAACTTAAAGCTTGAGAATCAACTATGTTTCCTCATTTATTCAACAAACTTGGCACTTAATCAACTTTATCGAAAACTTTTAACACCATTAGGTATCACTTATCCTCAATACTTGGTTATGTTAGTGCTATGGGAAAAAGATGAAGTGACTGTTTCAGAAATTGGCAGCAAACTATTTTTAGAGTCATCTACATTAACTCCAATTTTAAAAAAGTTAGAAGCAATGCACCTTGTGAATCGCACTCGTTCAAAAGAAGATGAGCGTCAAGTGATTATTACACTGAGTGAAAAAGGGAAAAATTTAAAAGAACAAGCAGTAAATATTCCAGCTCATATTTTGGAAGCGAGTTCTTGTGATATGACCACCCTACTTGGCCTCAAAGATCAACTTACCCAACTTCGTACAAATATAGCTAAATAATCTTCAATTTTTTTACAAATTTGACTTGTCAAAACATATAAGTCGTGTACGATATATTTGTATTCAATTTAAATTAGGAACAAAAAATGTCTTTAGAAAAAGTTGTATATCGTGCAAAAGCTAAAGCAACAGGTGGCCGTGATGGTCGTGCAACTTCATCAGATGGCGTATTAGACGTACAGCTTGGCGTACCTAAAGAAATGGGTGGAGCTGGTGGTGCAGTAACAAACCCTGAACAACTATTTGCAGCGGGCTATTCAGCATGCTTTTTAGGTGCTTTAAAATTTGTTGCCAACCGCGATAAGTTTAATATTAGTAAAGATGCTTATGTTGAAGGCGAAGTAGGTATTGGCCCAATTCCTACAGGTTTCAGCATTGAAGCAACTTTAAACGTTTACTTAATTGGTATGGACCGTGAAGAAGCTGAAAAATTAGTTGCAGCAGCTCATATTGTTTGTCCATATTCAAATGCAACTCGCAACAATATTGATGTGAATTTTAATATTGTGACTGAATAAGTTTTATTATTAAAAATGCCCGATATAAATCGGGCATTTTTTTCATCTTATAAAAATCATGCTTCACTTGCTTCATTCGTTACTCGAAGCACTTCTTCAAGTGTAGTTTTACCTGAGAGAACTTTACGTAAACCATCATCACGGATAGAACCCGAATATTCACGAGCATGATTTTCCAATTCAAATTCAGCCGCATTACCATGAATAAGACGGCGCATAGGCTCATCCACAGGTACAATCTCATAAATAGCAGTACGACCATTGAAACCCAAATGAGAGCAATGATCACACCCTTTCGCTTCTGGTAACTGCAACATAGGTTCACTATGAATATGCTGAAAAACCTGTTTTTCAAACGTATCTGCTTCACGCCACGTCATACAATGCTGACATAAGGTACGAACCAAGCGTTGAGCCACAACACCAATTAAAGAACTTGAAAGCAAGAATGGTTCAATTCCCATATCTTTGAGACGAGTAACCGCACCAATCGCTGTATTGGTATGTAGTGTCGATAAAACCAGATGACCTGTTAGTGATGCTTGCACTGCAATTTCTGCTGTTTCCAGATCTCGAATCTCCCCCACCATGACTACATCTGGATCTTGACGTAACATGGCTTTTAAAGCGCGAGCAAATGTCATATCAACTTTGGTATTCACTTGTGTCTGACCAATCCCTTCGAGTTGATATTCAATAGGATCTTCAGCAGTCAAGATATTACGGGTATTATCATTTAAATCAGATAAAGCCGCATATAAAGTCGTTGTTTTCCCCGAACCCGTAGGCCCTGTGACTAAAATAATGCCATGTGGACGATGCACTAGCTGAGTTAAACGTTCATAGTCATTGGCCATTAAACCCAAATGGATCATATTTAGGCGACCTGCTTGTTTATCAAGCAAACGCATAACTACTCGCTCACCATGTGATGATGGTAAAGTCGACACACGTACATCGACTTCACGTCCAGCAAGACGTAAAGAAATACGTCCATCTTGTGGCACACGTTTTTCCGCAATGTCGAGCTTTGCCATGACTTTAATACGTGAAACAAGTAAGGGGGCTAGTTCACGGCGTGGTTGTACAATTTCACGTAATTGACCATCTACGCGCAGGCGTACAGATAATTTTTTTTCAAAAGCTTCAATATGAATATCTGAAGCACCTACTCGAATTGCTTCAGAAAGAAGTGCATTGATCAAACGAACAATAGGCGCATCATCCTCTTGATCCATTAAGTCTTCTGTTTCAGGAACCTGATCGGCTAAACTCAATAAATCTGGATGGTCTTCTAAACCAGCAGCCACCTGTTGTGACTCACCTGTGTCCCCAGCATAACTTGTACTTAATAAACTATTAAACTCTTGTTCGGTACATAATTGATAATGTGCAGGCTTCCCCAAAATTCGTCTTGCTTCCTGCAATGCAATTTTTTCTGTATTTTGACGTCTTACAATAAAGACTTGATCACCGTCATAACGAAATAAAACACCATGACGCTTGGCAAAACTATATGGAACTTGTATTTGTTTCAATATTTGCATCACAATTTATAATGATGAGTAAGATGATTTTGAGTGTACTCTAAGCAGATTACAGCGTGAAGTCTGTTTAACAACTCGGTATAGGAATTTTGCGTCTTGTTTGAAAATAATGAATATCAGTCTCACTCCGAAAACTCTTTAAAATGGTGGGGTGAGCAACACTTTGAAATTAATCAGTCCAAAGCTTGGCAGTTCGGTTCAATGCTGTTTCGTTTAACGCGTGGTATAAAAGAATGGCGTATTGAATATTATCGCCCAACTTTGCAAGACGACAATGAACAAAATTGGCACATGATTTCGGATGCGAATTTCGGTTTTCCACATTCGGTTCGAGTCGAACGTTACATGTTTCGAAAAACCAATCCAAAATTCCTACTTATGCCTCGTTTGGCAGACCGTTCTGTAGTAATTAAACCAGTTGATCCAATTTATATTCCAGCGGGTCAACGTGGGACACTTTATATTAGTACCCCTTTATGGATCGCAGGTTTAGTAGAAAGTCAGCATGAGCCTTTGTTTGAAATTCCAGTCATTCAACCTAAAGACACTTGGTTTGGTCCAAATGCACAACAAGGTGAAATCTGTTATGCGACTTCTGTTGATGGTCGTACAGATTTGAACCTTTTAACACCCCGAGCATTCCGTGCAGTTACACCGATTGATTTTCACAATACCAGTAATCATCAATTACGCTTTGACCGCATGAATGTACCAGTGACTGCCTTACCACTATTTTATAGTGAAAGCACGAAACGCTTATGGACATCACAAATTAAAGTTTATTATGAAGGGTCAGACCGCCCTGCCCGCATTCGTATTGAAAACCGTACGCCCCCCCTTGCAGGCGAAGTGACTTATGTTCATCCACCACGTTCACCAGGTGGAGCACTATTTAATATGTTTGATTCATTTTTCTAAGGGGGCTTTATGGTTGATTCAAATATTCCTAAAGAAATCGCTTATAGTCTCAAAAGTATATTTACCAATATCAACACCGAACGTATTAGTGAAATTTTAGTCGGTGTTGTACTGTGCTTTATTGGTTTTGTTCTTGCCCGTATTATTTCAAATACATTTATTAGAACCGTTGGCTCGCGCTTTAATGCTCATCAACGCCTTGTATGGCGTCGTGGTATTTTTTATTTTATTTTCTTACTCTTCATTATGACGAGTTTAAAAGAAGCAGGATTCAAACTCAGTGTATTCCTTGGTGCAGCAGGTATTTTAACCGTAGCACTTGGTTTTGCTTCTCAAACCTCTGCCAGCAACTTGATTAGTGGTTTATTTTTGATTGGGGAAGGTTCATTTGAAGTTGGTGATACCATTCAAATTACCCTTATTCGTGGCAATACCATTGAAGGTGAAGTGATCTCAATTGATTTGCTCTCAGTTAAGCTACTTACGCTCGACAATGTCTATATTCGTTTGCCAAACGAACAACTTATTCGTGCGCCTGTACACAATTTATCTAAATATCCGATACGGCGTATTCCAATTACACTCGCCATCAACTTTCATGAAGACATTATTAAAGTACGTGAGGTTTTACTTAACGTCGCAGCAAATTATCCACTTGTGTTAGATGATCCAAAGCCTGCGGTTACGGTTACTGCTTTCAGAGAATCATCGATTGAGCTTTTATTTGCAATGTGGTGCCGACAAGAGAACTCTTTAAAAGTTCGCGATGAAATGCAAGAACGTATTCGTAATGGTTTTTTAGATAATCAGATCGAAATTCCTGTTCCAAAAATGGGCTTGATTGATCGACCATCTCATATTTTTGCTGAAGATGATATCGATCAATACAGTAACCAAAAAGAATTAAAACGAGAGCCTAAAGCTTAGGCTCTTGATTCTTCTGTACAGAGGATGACGGCGGTAATGGTGCAAGATAAGCAATAATTAGCATTACCCCACCTGCTCCAATAAATGAAATAACTCGAGTTAATGTGGCACTTTGCGATAGATCGAGCAAAATTAGCTTTAATACGACAATTCCTAAAAGTGCAGCGCCTACAAACCACAGTTGACGAATCATTTTCCGACTAGAGTAAGTCGTCAATACAAATGCCAAAATAACCCAGAGTAATGTCAAACTTAACTGTACGATTCCATTTGTCCAAATTGGCGCACTCCATAAAGGTGTTGCCCAATAGTGGTGCAAGCCTCTCACCACCACACTACTAAATACTAATAACCCAACTAAAATTGTTGTAATTTTAAAAGTCCATTCCAATGACTTATCCTGAGCAAACGCATGCTGATAAATAATAAAGAGCAGACCAGCAAAGACAGCAATTGAAAGAAAGTCAGTTAAGTTAAATAAAGGAACAAAATAAAGGTACTCAGCAGAATGAATATCAACACTGACCACAAGTAACCAAATTAAACTCAGACACCACACCGGAATTTGATGTAACAACGTAGCTTTACGAGATTTATATGCCCAGAGTGAATAAACCATAGGTACGAAAGCCAGAGCAACAATTGGCATTTGTGGAAAGATTGCCAAACCAACTATGCCTAATGCCAACCAGCTTAAGCCAGCCCAGACTTTTAAGTATCCAGACTCATCCGACTGCGGTTGAGCCATAATAAATAAGCCGCTTAGAATAATGGTAGCAACTAAGAAAGTCATTTGCTGTAATGGGTCTACCCATTTAAACAAAGTAAAGACTGGGCTAGTAAAGGACTCACCCAAAGCTAACAACAGCAATAGGCTAATTAAAAGTAATTGTAAGCTTTGCCACTGCGCACGAATTTTATAGTAAACAACCGCACTAAATATTGCTATTAGCGCTACAGCAAACATCAAATATGGACTCAAACCATGATGATGCCATGCCAACATTTCCACACCAGCTACAGCCCCTGCATACATGCCCAAACATAAGAAAATACCGCTAAACATACTTGCGCTAAAATAGCGTTGTTCTTTGCTGTTGTACTGCAGTAAATAAAAGGCCGAAATGAATTGAGCAATTGCATAAATACTAGTGCTTAGCGTTGGAAACTCTTCATTTGCCCAAACCTGATAAAACAGTGCAAGTGAGCTAAGTAAAACTAAAACCACACCAATATATCGGCTTAAACGGTAGCGTTCAGTTACTCCCCAAACAATTAAGGCTGTACCTTGAGCTACCCAACCAATCGCTGTCCAATGTGCACCTTTTGCGAGTGGAAAGATTAAAGCGAAAAACGCAACCGAAAGAATAAAAAAGCTCTTTGCAAGAACCGAAAGCTGAGGATGAGTTTTTTTAATCCAGAAAGTTAAGACTGCATAGGTAACAGCCAAAACAGCCGCCCCAAGAGTTAATGCTTGGGTAGACTCATGGACCAAATAGGCATGAAGTGTAAAACCTAATACAGGTACACTAAAAATAAGACCAACATCTAAAAGTGGAGGTAAGCGAATCCCCTCTTGCTTTTCATGTGCTGAAACCCGAGATATATTTTGGCTATAACGAACACTGAGCCAAATAAAGAGTGCGATATGCAGCCATAAAATCCAGTCTAATGTGTCAAATTTTGTTGGCTCTGCATAAAAAGCGATTGCACTACCGCCAATAAACATTGTGGCAAAAAAAGCAATCTGATTTAAGATTTTCCATGGCTGAATAAAGTTAACGGCGGCAACAGCAAGATTAATAAAAAGATAGTAGCTAAATAGGAAAATCACATCAGGGCGATATTGCGGAATAACTAAAGGAGCCGCATAGGCCATACCAAGTGCTAATATAGCTAAATAAATAGCTTGTTGTTTTAAGCTCAGGAATACCGTAATTGCTAATAAAATCGCAAACAGAATACTCGCTGTAGTGAGATTAGCAATCACACCAAAATGATGAGAGAACACGAGCGTAAGAAATACAACAGCAAGTCCAACACCTTGCAATGCCACTGCAAAAAGCTGATTTTTCTTTTGCAAGGTATATCCAAATGCAGTTAATACACCTCCGGCAATTGCAATAAAACCAAGTTTCACACCTAAACTTAACTGCCAATGTTCACTAGCAAAACGTAATAACAACACCACTCCAACCATAAGCACAGCAACAGCAACTCTTAAAATTGGATTGCCATGAACCATCCAATCTACTGCTGGTTGCCACCATGCACTCTGTACATGAGCTGGTTGTTCTGTTTGATTTAAAGATGTTGTTTCAACTGGGACTAGTGTATCCGTATGTTTAAAGTCAACTTGCTCTACCGCAGGAGCTATAACTTCTGTGGGTATAGTCTCATTTACACGAACTGTTTGCTTTGCTGATTCGAGGAACAACAGACGAGTATGAAAAGTGCTAATGGTTTGAATTAAACATAGTAGTAAAACCAGTAATGCCCCGCCGGAAATCCACATCCAATGATTGATATAAGCCACTAATGCAACCAATGCAGCTGCATAAATCACTGTTCTTTGCATGTGAATAGAATAAAGTGGAGTTTTCTGCTGAGAAAACTGTTCTTCTAAATGAGTTAAACGATCATGCAAATTTGATAAAAACTGTACCAATATGACAGTGAGCGCAATAGATAAAGCAACAACGGCACTCTGAAATTTAAAACCAATTGACATGGCTAAAAACAAAGTCAAAGCGATCAAAACGACGATCATTCCCTGTTTGTCTTTTTTATACATGGGCTTAGCAATATGACACCTTCATTACATGTCATCTTACTTCAAGCCAATACAAGCGTATATTTATACATACAAAATACTGCAAAAATCATAAACCTGCATTCATAGCCGTTTTCACGTAAAATACCCGTAATTCAAATTAAGGAATTGTTCAATGCCACCATTTGTCTTGGTTGATGGGTCCTATTTTTTATTTCGTGCATATCATGCATTACCACCATTGACGACCTCTACAGGGTTACATACCAATGCAATACGTGGGGCAATTTCTGCAATTCAAAAACTGATGCGCCGTATGCAGCCAACACATATGGCAGTAATTTTTGATACGCCTGAGCCAACCTTCCGTCATAAGCTTTCACCTATTTATAAAGGTGACCGCCCAACCATGCCTGAAGAGTTATCTCAACAAATTCCGTATTTACATGCTTTAATTAAAGCACAAGGGATTCCTTTATATAGTCTCCCGGGTGCAGAAGCAGATGACATTATCGGGACACTTGCTAAACGTGCTGTGCTCGAAGGCCATCATGTTCTTATCTCAACCGGAGATAAAGACATGGCTCAGCTCGTTAATGATCATGTAAAGTTAGAGGATAGCTTTAAAGATCGTGTACTCGACACTGACGGCGTGTTTGAAAAATTTGGCGTTTGGCCAAATCAGATTATCGATTACTTAACCCTAATGGGCGATGCATCTGACGGTATTATGGGTGTTCCCGGTGTGGGCGCTAAAACAGCAGCCAAATTACTGACTGAATACGGCACTTTAGACAATATCATTGCCAATGCAGATCAACTGAAAGGCAAACTTAGCCAAAATATTAAAGATAATTTAGACAATATTAAGCTTGATCATCAACTAGCAAGTATTGTTTGCGATCTTCCCTTAGAACTCGACTGGCATGAGTTAAAGCTCATCGATCCAAATGTAGAAGCGCTGCGCAATCTATACACTGAGCTTGAGTTTAGAAATCAGTTACAGTCGCTTGATCATCCAAACAATCCAAATAGCTCAAGCTATAAACAACAAGCTTCACAGGCTGTTGTTCAAAATGAAGTTAAACCTACTGAATCAATAGAAACAGAAGATCAGGCAAGCCTAACCAGTCAAGATGACCAACTTGGGACTGCAAATTACCATACTGTTTTAACTCAAGAAGCATGGGATCAGCTTTTGCAACGCATGCAAAATGCCGATCATTTTGCGATTGATACAGAAACCACAAGCCTTGATTACCGTATTGCCGAGATGGTTGGTTTTTCAATCGCATTTGATGCGAAAGATGCCTACTATGTTCCTTTGGCACATAATTATGAAAATGCGCCACAGCAACTCGACCGTGAACAAGTTTTAGCGCAAATTAAGCCTGTACTAGAAAATGAAGCGGTTAAAAAAATCGGTCATCATCTTAAATATGATGCACACATTTTTGCAAATCACGGTATAGAGCTTAAAGGCTGGTATTTCGATAGCATGCTGGCATCTTATGTACTCAATGCTGTAGCAACTCGTCACGGCATGGACGATGTAGCGCGTGTCTACTTAAGTCACTTAACCACTACTTTTGAGCAAATTGCTGGAAAAGGTGCTAAACAGAAAACTTTTAATCAAATTGAGATTGAAGTTGCCGCTCACTATGCAGCAGAAGATGCCCATGTGACATACCGTTTGTATGAAGTACTTTCAAACAAACTTAAGCCATTTCCAGAGCTTGAAAATATTTTATATAACATCGAAATGCCCGTTGCTCGAATTTTATCGGGTATGGAAGAAGATGGTATTCGCCTAGATCATGCATTCTTAGATAAATTAAGCGTTGAATTTGCAAAAACCATGGAAGGCCTTGAAAATCAGGCTATGGAAATTGCAGATGAAACTTTTAATATTGCTTCACCTAAACAAGTTGGCGAAATCCTATTTGATAAATTGGGAATCAAAGGCGGCAAAAAAACTGCAACTGGACAATACAGTACAAGTGAAAGTGTTTTAGAAAAAATTGAACATCCATTAGCAGAAATTATTTTAGAGCATCGTGGATTAGCAAAGTTAAAGAGTACCTATACTGACCGCTTAATTGAGCAATCTCATAACGATACTCATCGTGTGCATACCAGTTATCATCAGGCGCTAACTGCAACGGGACGTCTCTCCTCTTCTGATCCTAACTTACAAAATATTCCAATTCGTAGACAAATTGGTCGTCAAATACGTAAGGCATTTATCGCACCAGAAGGACGAGTTTTACTAGCAGCCGACTATTCGCAAATTGAACTTCGTTTAATGGCTCATTTTTCTCAAGATGATGCCTTGGTGCATGCATTCCAACATGGTCAAGATGTACACCGTCGTACTGCTGCCGAAGTGTTGGGTATTGCCATTGAAGATGTGACTAATGATCAACGCCGTCAAGCGAAAGCCGTTAACTTTGGCCTACTTTACGGTATGTCTGAGTTTGGTTTGATTCGTCAGTTAGGGTTTACACGTCAAGAGTCACAAAACTATATTAAGCAATATTTCCAACGCTACCCTGGCATCTATGAATATATGCAGCGCACACGTCAAGTAGCGTCTGAGCAAGGTTTTGTTGAAACTATTTTAGGCCGTCGCCTTTATACGCCTGATATTGATGCCCGAAATGTGATGGTGCGTAAAGCTGCTGAACGTGCTGCGATCAATGCCCCTTTACAAGGTAGTGCGGCTGATATCATTAAACTGGCGATGATTGAAGTAGATAAAATCTTGCCAAAAGATCAAGCAAAGTTACTTCTTCAGGTACACGATGAATTAGTATTCGAAGCAGATCAAAATATTGCTGACGAACTATCAAAACAAATTGCACATGTTATGGAATCAGTTGTAGAAATTTCTGTGCCATTAGTGGTTGAAGTAGGACAAGGCAAGAACTGGGATGATGCTCACTAAGTCATCCATAAAATAATCCAATAAAAAAGGGCTGTATTACAGCCCTTTTTTACTTTTACAGAATTAAAGTCCAGTTAGTAAAACCTTAGCAACTTCATTCATTAAGATCTCGGCAATATAGAGTGCCAAAAAAGCTAAAATTGGAGATAAGTCAATCATTCCCATATTAGGCAGTAAACGACGGAACGGCGCTAATAATGGTTCTGCCAAATCTTGAATCACTTCAATATAAGGCGAGCGAGATTGGGTAAACATAACCACCCAACTCAAAATGATTGTCGCGAAAATTAAATAACGGCAGAAACGAATCAAGTCCTGAATCATGGTCACAAATGTCAAAATCACTAAATGAATCGGACTATTTGGCATAGAACCTGAAAGATACATTACACCGAAAATTTTCAGTAAATATAAAATAATTAAAAGAACTAACGCAGCCAAATTAAATCGGCCTTTTGCGACCGTTGGAAAAATTCGGCCAAAAATATCAACAATTTTGGTCGCCTTTACTGTCGATAAAACCACAGGATTATAAGGACTTACTGCCGCCAATTGCATTAAAAAACGGAAAAAGACCAATAAAATCGCGACGTTAATTAAAATTCCAAAAATTAGCGCAGAATTTGCACCCATAGTTGTCTTATCCTATTAAAGCTGTTTTGTACTGTCACTCAATTCTTGAGCCAATTCTTGGCTACGTTTCTGTGCAGCAGCTAATGCAGATTGAATATTTTGAGAGATTTGTGCACGATCAAAAACTTCAAGTGCAGCTTGTGTTGTACCATTCGGTGAAGTTACATTTTTACGTAGCTCAGATGGACTATTCGAACTCGTAATTGCCATTTGAGCCGCGCCTAATGCTGTTTGAAGCGTTAAAGCAGTTGCAACTTTTTCATCAAGCCCTAAATTTTTACCTGCACGAATCATACTTTCCATGAGGTAGAAGAAATAAGCCGGACCTGAGCCAGAAACTGCTGTTACTGCATCAATTTGAGCTTCGGAGTTTACCCAAATTGTTAAACCTGTGGCTGCTAAAATCTGACTCGTTAATTCACGATCAGAGGTACCAACCACATCAGTCGCATAAATACCATGTGCGCCTGTTTGAACTAATGCCGGTGTATTTGGCATAACACGTACAATTCGTTCGCTATCAATAAGGTTTGATATCGTCTTAATTTCCGCACCAGCAATAATTGAAATAACCAGTTTATCCGACAATAGACCTTTTAGTGGGAGTAAAACATTTGCCAAAACTTGTGGTTTTACAGCAAGAACAACTACATCTGCATTTTTAATAGCAGCCGTATTATCTTGTGTTACATGAACTTCTTTGTCTTGTAATAAATGGCGGATTTGTTCGACTGGATCTGAAACGGTAATACGTGTTGGAGGCAATCCTCTGGAAATAAGCCCGCCAATGAGTGCTTGGGCCATATTACCGCCACCAATAAAACAGATATTACAATTCACTGCTGTTGTCATAACCATATTCGCCATTTACCAGATTACAAGAATGAGAAATTAAATCTGGTTGCCACCCTCCTTCCTCACAATATGGAGACTGAGCCAACCAAAATCCTTTCGGTGTAAAAACCCCAAGCATAACATTATCTATGACTAATATTTGAATTGTATGACGAAGCCAAGGCAAAATATGTGCTTCTTGAATTGCTTTTTTTAAAGGCCATTGCCCAACACGACCATATAAGTGAATTTTTTCACCACCTTGACGTTGGAGCACTTTTAATTTTTTATTTAATAAACAATTACTTAAACCAAACTCTTTAGACCTAATATGAAACACACCTGAAGCAGCCTGCCATTCTTCTTTTAATTTAAATGCATGCTCTAGTTCAGCTTCAACCGGATTTAAAGTTTCAGCAAGATAAATGTGTTTACTCAACCTATAGAGTATATTTTGATAACGGACATAGTAAAAATGGTTCCAGTGTAGAGCTGCTTGTGCATCAGACTTAGATTCAATAACTTCGGTCTTTAAACGTTCGACCATCTCGAACCCTGGCCGATACTGTCCATTACCTTTCATCCATCCAGAAAGTAACTGGCGCTGCCGAGCAACCGATAACTCTGCCAATTTGATTAAATCTAAATAGTCAGTTGAACCACAATATTGCCAATCCGCTTTGAGGGCTTCTTCTAAAATTTCAGCAGCATCCTGCATAACATAACTGGTTCGGCTCAAAGCCTGCTGCATTTTTGGAAATCGTTTTGTTAAAAATGGCCAAAGCTCTTCACGACACCATACCCTGTCATAATGGGTATCATAATTCATTGGATCATCAATATATTTAACTTCAAGTTGAGCAGTCCACCAAGCGATTTGCTCACGCGTTAAATCTAGAAAAGGACGCCAAATCGTCATGTTCGTACGGTAATCAATGGGTTGCATCGCCGCAAGCCCATCGACTCCAGTGCCTGACAATAATCTTAAAATAGCTGTTTCAGCTTGATCTTGCTGATGATGAGCAAGTAATAGAATTTCATTTTGCTGTAAATGTTGTTGGTAAGCTTGGTAACGTACCTGACGTGCTTGAGCCTCCAGATTCCCATCAGCAATCTGAACTTTTTGAATAATATAAGGAATATTTAGACTTGTTGTCTGACTGGCAACCAATTTCCCCCATTCTGCACTTTGATCTTGCAGTTGATGATCAATATAAATTGCTCGAATCTTTTGAGGGAAAATTTGGGCCATTAAATGTAGTAGTAGCATTGAATCCATGCCACCACTACACCCAATAAGAAAAGTACTATTTTCTGAAAACTGTTGAGCCTGCTTTAAGACGCTATGCCTAAATTTTCGCTGCCAAACTTCATTAAACGTTGATAACGTGCTTCGCATCGTTCATTTGCATCCATTGGTAGCAACTCATCTAAAGCTTGCTTCAAAACTACTTTTAGATTTTGCATAACACGCTCAGGATCTAAATGAGCTCCTTCGCCTTCATCTACTACATATTCAACAATACCTAGAGATTGTAATTTATCTGCAGTTAAACCTAAAGCTTCACTGGCTTGAGCTGCTTTTTCAGCAGTTTTCCATAAAATAGATGCGCAGCCTTCAGGTGAAATCACAGAATAAATACTATGCGACAGCATAATAACTCGGTCAGCAACACCAATACCTAAAGCACCACCAGAACCGCCTTCACCCAATACTGTTGCAACAACAGGAACTTTCAAACTTGAAAGTTGAGCAAGACTCGTTGCAATTGCTTCAGCTTGACCACGCTCTTCCGCACCAACACCTGGGTATGCACCCATCGTATCAATAAACGTAAAGACCGGAAGATTAAAACGCTCAGCCATATCTAATAAACGCTGAGATTTACGGTAACCTTCAGGATTCGCCATACCGAAGTTATGCTTTAATTTTTCACGGGTACTACGACCACGGTGTTGTCCAATGACCATCACAGGTTGACCGTCAAAACGAGCAAGACCACCTACCATCGCACCATCGTCACCAAACAAACGATCACCATGCAAGGCGTCAAACTCTGTAAAGATTTCACCGACATAATCTAGAAACTGCGGACGTTCAGGATGACGTGCAATTTGAACCGTTGTCCATGCTTTGGACTGAGTAGATTTTTTCATAGGTCGAATATTATCCCTTTAATCGATAAATTTTTCCGACTGAATATTCAATTCAATGTCCCAATGCTTAAACTGCTCTTGCTCATCATGCAAGTCGGCAACTAACAATGGCCATTGTTTGGCATCACCAGAAACACTAAGCTGCCATTGTTGATCATTTATGATGGTCAATTCAATGGCAGGAAGCATCTGATCACTGCGACTATGGTTGAGTAAAACTGCTAGGCGAAGTAATAAACTTAAGTAAAGTAATTTATGACCGCCAGCCTTTAAAATTTCATTTTTTACATCATTTCGCAATTTACGGCGATGATGGGCAACCAAATGTGAAAGATGATTTTGGTCAATTTGTGAGAAGCCAGGAATATCAGAATGCTGCAATAAATACGCACCGTGACGATGATAACCACCATGACTAATTGCTAAACCAATTTCATGCAAATAGGCTGCACGGCGCAGTAAGTCACTGTCTTCACTGGTTAAATTAAGTGGCTTTGCAACACCATCAAATAAGTGTTGTGCTGTATTTACAACTCGTTCTGCTTGTTTCGGATCGGCGTTATAACGGCCCATTAGGGCTTGTACACTACGGTCTCGGATATCTTCATGTTTAAAACGACCTAATAGGTCATACATGACTCCTTCACGTAATGCACCATCAGAATATGCCAAATGTTCAATTTCCAATACTTCAAAAACTGCGTACAAAATTGCCAATCCGGCTGGCAAAACTGCTCGTCGATCTTCCCGAAGTCCTTCAAAATCAATTTCAGAAATATTTTTGAACTTAAGCAACTTATCTTTAAGTTTATAGAGACCTTCGCGAGTGACATTTTCTTGTTCATCACTTAGTCCCATATTCACCATAATTTGACGGCAGGCTTTTATAGTTCCACTTGATCCAACAACTGTATCCCAACCTTCCATTTTGTAAGTTGTTGCAATCGCTGAAAGCTCTTTACGGGCAGCCACCACGGCTTTATCAAATGCTTTTTGTGTGATTTCACCATCAGCAAAATAGGCTTTTGTATAAGCTACACATCCCATTTGCAATGATTCGGTATAAATTGGCTCAAACTCTTCGCCAATAATAAATTCGGTAGAACCACCACCAATATCAACAACTAAACGGCGCCCACCATTGGCCATCGTGTGGGATACACCCAGATAAATCAGTCGTGCTTCTTCACGTCCTGCAATAATTTCAATCGGTTTAGGCAAAATTTCAGCCGCTTTTTGAATAAACTCATGACCATTTTTGGCCTGACGTAAAGCGTTTGTTGCCACAATTCTTAAACGATTGGGTTGAACAGAACTTAAACGTCCGACAAAACGAGCTAAACATGCTAATCCACGTTGCTGAGCTGCTTCTGTTAAATTTTTATTTTCATCAAGACCAGCTGCAAGCTGTACTTTTTCTGACATTGAAGCCACTTTTTTAACTTCACCATGATCTACCCGTGCAATGGCAAGGTGAAAACTGTTCGACCCCATATCTATAGCAGCAAGTAATTCTTCATCAATCAGAAAATCAGACATTATTGAACTAAACCCATAACAATTCACGCCTAGAGTAATTCACAAGAATGCAATTGAAAAGCCATTTTCATCAACAATTAATAGCCATCGATATTTTTCTATTTGTTAAACGATTGTACAAGCCGATGATGGATATCGTGAGCATCCATTAGACAAATTTAGTTAAGCCTTGAATAATAGCATCAAACCCTTACATTGAACTAAGTAGCTATGTAATACTGATAGAGATAATTTTCTCCTATAGTGATAGCACTTTTTTCTAAAAATTGGAGCCGTACCATGTCTGCGACTATTGTAAATACAACTGATGATAACTTCCAAGCAGATGTTCTAGACGCTGAAACACCTGTACTTGTTGACTTCTGGGCAGGTTGGTGTGCACCTTGTAAAGCAATTGCACCTGTTCTTGAAGATTTATCAAGTGAATATGCTGGTAAAGTAAAAATCGTTAAAGTTGACGTGACTTCTTGCGAAGATACGGCAGTGAAATACAATATCCGTAATATTCCTGCTCTATTACTTTTCAAAAATGGTGAAGTAGTAGCTCAACAAATTGGCGCTGTACCTCGTTCTAAACTCGTTAGCTTCATTGACGAAAACGTTTAAGACGGAACGCTTAGATGAAAATACGCTATACCTTTATAGCGTATTTTTTTCGGCTATAAATTGACAAATTAGCTGATCTCACTTATATTGCATGCTCAAGAGGCACTGAAGGGAATCGTCTTCTGTCCGGCTTCTTACAAGACACAAACATAAAGATCGCCACTCGGCAACAGAAATTGTTTTTTCACATTTCTCTTCGAAACAGTTAATCAGACTTCTGAATTGTTATTGTGTAAATACAATTGCGATACTCTTTTTTGTATGCGAGCGATTTTTCTTCTTTTTAAACCACACTCTACTCTTTCCTAATTCTGACCCCTATGAACTTAACTGAACTCAAGAAAAAACCAATCGGCGAACTAATTAAAATTGCTGAATTTATGGGCCTTGAAGGTATGGCTCGTAACCGAAAGCAAGATATTATCTTTGCCATCTTGAAACGCCATGCAATGAATGGCGAAGAAATTTTTGGTGACGGCGTTCTTGAAATTCTCTCTGATGGTTTTGGTTTTTTGCGCTCTGCCGCAGGTTCGTATTTAGCTGGTCCGGATGATATTTATGTGAGTCCTTCACAAATCCGACGCTTTAACTTGCGTACAGGTGACACCATCACAGGTACTATTCGCCCTCCGAAAGAAGGTGAACGTTATTTTGCTTTGCTCAAAGTTAATCAAATTAACTATGACACACCAGAAAATTCACGTAATAAAATCTTATTTGAAAACTTAACTCCTCTTTTCCCAACCGAACAACTGGTAATGGAATTAGGTAATGGTACAACAGAAGATTTGACTGCACGTGTAGTCGACTTAGTTGCACCAATCGGTAAAGGTCAACGTTCTATTATTGTTGCACCGCCAAAAGCGGGTAAAACAATGTTACTTCAAAACATTGCTCAATCAATTGTCAGAAACAATCCGGAAGTTTTCCTTATTGTTTTACTCATTGATGAGCGTCCAGAAGAAGTAACTGAAATGGAACGTACAGTACGTGGTGAAGTTGTTGCTTCAACATTTGATGAAGCGCCTGCGCGTCACGTACAAGTTGCCGAAATGGTTATTGAAAAAGCTAAACGTCTAGTTGAACATAAAAAAGACGTTGTAATCTTGCTTGACTCTATTACCCGTCTAGCTCGTGCATACAACACTGTGATTCCTTCATCAGGTAAGGTATTAACAGGTGGTGTAGATGCACACGCATTAGAACGTCCAAAACGTTTCTTTGGTGCTGCTCGTAACATCGAAGAAGGCGGTTCTTTAACAATCATTTCTACTGCGCTTATTGAAACTGGCAGTAAAATGGATGACGTAATTTACGAAGAATTCAAAGGTACAGGTAACCAAGAAATTACACTTGATCGCCGTATTGCTGAGAAGCGTGTCTTCCCTGCCATGAATATTAAGAAATCAGGCACACGTCGTGAAGAACGTTTAATGGATGAAGATAAATTACGCAAAGTCTGGATCCTTCGCAAACTTCTTCACCCTATGGATGAATTGGCTGCTATGGAATTCTTACTTGACCGTATGAAAGAAACCAAAACAAATGATGATTTCTTTGATCAGATGAAACGTAAAGCTTCAACTTAATCATAGTGATTGTCTTCAAAAAGCTACTCTCATGAGTAGCTTTTTTATTTGGTTGACAAGCTTTACACAAAAATACATTTTGTCTTTTCCTATGTAAGAATATATTTAAGCAATTGAAAACAAATATTTTTAATATAAAAAAATTAGGTTTTTTAGTAGTTTACTTATGCCTTTTCCAATATATTCCACCTAATTGATTGTTTTTTTCTGTTAAAAAACAGTCTATTTTTTCGATTTTTCTACGCTTTTTTGACAGGTGACAGTAGTATTTCAACATTCGCAGTGATAGCATAGCGGCAGACCAGTTAGACTGCTCCATGCGTTGTTACCTAGCTACGTTTAGGAATAATAAAAGCAAAACAGCCTAACTTAGGTTTTTTTAATCTCAAATTTTTTTTGTGAGAGTGATGCCATGTTATTCAAAAAATTCGCTGTTGCTGCTGCTGTTGCTGCTACTTTAGCTTTCGTTGGTTGTTCTAAGAAAGAAGAAGCTCCAGCTGCTGCTGCTGCATCTGAAGCTGTAGCTGCTGCTTCTGAAGCTACTGCTGCTGCTTCTGAAGCTGCTACTGCTGTTGACGCTGCTGCTTCTGAAACTGCTGCTGCTTCTGACGCTGCTGTTGCTGCTTCTGACGCTGCTGCTGCTGCTACTGACGCTGCTGCTTCTGCTGCACACTAATCTATATCCTAGATTAGATAAAAAAGAGGACATTATGTCCTCTTTTTTTACGCCTAAATTTTATAGCTTAAGCAAAAATATATCTGATTTATCTATAAAGTGGATTTATCAGAACACAAGCTAGAATTAATCCTAAATTATAAATAAAAAAAAGCAGATCAATCGATCTGCTCATTTCCAACGCGTTGTCTAAATTTCTGACCCGCTCTAAAGGTCACTACACGGCGAGCAGAAATCGGAATTTCTTCACCCGTTTTCGGATTACGTCCTGGACGTTCACGTTTATCTCTAAGTTCGAAATTACCGAAACCAGAAAGCTTAACTTGTTCACCCGCGATAAGCGCTTGGCTAATTTCGTCAAAGAACAACTCGACCATTTGTTTTGCTTCACGGCGATTTAAGCTGGTTAACTCACTTAAATGATCAGCCATGTCTGCTTTAGTTAGTGCTGTCATGAGGCCCTCAATGTCGCTTGATAAGTGTTTTCCAACACTTGGATTATATTGTCCATACCAGATTTAATTTCAGCATCTTCAAGCGTACGTGAAGGATGTTGCCATAGCAGTGCAAACGCTAATGAGCGTTTACCTTCTTCGACACCCTGCCCCGTATACACATCGAATAACCAAGTAGAGTCTAAAAGCTCTCCACCAGTTTTTTCGATTAACTGCTGAATATCTCTAACATTTATATTATCAGAGATTAAAAGCGCAATATCACGTCTAACCGAAGGAAAACGTGATAATTCTGTAAAATTAGATACATAAGATTGCAAAACCGCAGCCTGATCAAGTTCAGCAACCCAAGTTGTGCTCAAATCTAGATCATTTTCTAAAGATGGGTGTAAGCGACCTAAGTAACCAATTGATTTACCATCAACTAAAATTTCAGCTGATTGTCCCGGATGTAACCAAGCACGCTCTGAACGAACATATTCAACTTTAACACGACCCGCAGCTAAAACTTCTTCTACTTCACCTTTGAAGTCAAAGAAATCCATTGGCTGTGGCTTAACATGCCATGATTCAGGTTCACGAGAACCTACAGCAATTAAAGCTAACGTTGGGATTTGCTTTAAGTCTTGAATAGTCGTGGCATTTTGATAATCGAAACGCAAACCAAGCTCAAAGAAACGCACACGGCTTTGCTGACGGTTTAGATTATATTGTACACAAGGAATTAAGCTAGAAAGCAACGTGCTACGCATAGCTGCCAAATCACTTGAGATTGGGTTAGCAAGCATTAACGGGTTAACTTGTGGGTTGAGCTGCTTTTCAAGTTTTGCATCAGCAAAGCTAAAGCTGATTGCTTCTTGGTAACCCAAAGTAACTACTGTTTGGCGTAGTTGTGCAATTTCAAAACGATCTTGATACTTAGCAAGCTGAACATCCATGCTTGGTAGGCTAATCTGGATATTGTCATAGCCATCAATACGTGCAACTTCTTCAATCAAATCTTGATAAATTGCCATATCATAACGATGTGATGGTGGAACTACACTCCACTCGCCTTCAGCTTTAAGAGTTACGACACATCCTAGTCGAGTTAAAGCATCTGCAATAAATTCAGCAGCAACTTGATATCCCAACAATTGGTCTACCTGACTTTGCTTAAGCTCAATTGCATCACGTTTTGGAAGGAGATTCGTTTGTTCAGCCATAGTAATTGGACCAAACTCACCACCAGCTAACTCTTGAATAAGCTGAGAAGCACGATTCATTGCAATTAATGGCAATTCAAAATCTACACCACGTTCATAACGCTGCGAAGAGTCTGTATGCAAACCAAAACGACGAGCACGCCCAGCAATCGCAAGTGGTGCAAAGAAAGCACTTTCTAGGAAAATATCAGTTGTGTCATCAGTTACACTTGATGCTAGACCACCCATAATCCCAGCAATTGCTAAAGCTTTCTGGTCATCTGCAATAACCATTATATCTTCTTGCAGCTCAACTTCCTGATCATTTAAAAGTTGTAGCTTTTCTTGCGGCTTAGCTTGGCGAACATGCACTGTTCCTTCGATTTTTGCTAAATCGAAAGCATGCATTGGCTGACCCAATTCCATGAGGACGTAGTTCGTCACATCAACCAAAATACTATGTGTACGAATTCCTGAACGTGCTAAAGCTTGTTCCATCCATTCAGGAGTAGCAGCTTTTACATTCACATTCTTGATGATACGACCTAAGTAACGTGGAGTACCTTCAGTACTGATAATTACTTTTTTCTCATCAGTAATTGTCGCATCAACCGATTTGATTTCAGGTTCATTCATTTGCAGTTGATTAATAACCGCAATTTCACGAGCGATACCACGAATACTAAAACAGTCACCGCGGTTTGGCGTAATACTGATATCGATGACATTATCATCAAGTTTCAAGTATTCACGGATATTTACCCCTACTGGAGCATCGGCAGGTAACTCAAGCAAACCATCGATTTTATCTTCAAGGTCAATTTCAGAAGCGCCGCACAACATACCTTGTGACTCAACACCACGAAGCTTACCTTTTTTGATTTTAAAATCACCCGGTAATATTGCACCGATGGTTGCCACAGGCGCTTTCATACCAGCTCGAACATTTGGCGCACCACATACGATTTGTAATGGCTCACTTGAACCAATATTCACTGTTGTTACGCGTAAACGATCTGCATCTGGATGTTGTTCAACTGTTAGAACTTCACCAACCACAACCCCAGTAAACGGTTTAGCAACAGGTGCTAATTCATCTACCTCAAGACCAAGCATAGTTAACTGATCAGATAATGTATCACTATCAATTGCAGGGTTAACCCATGTGCGTAACCAATTTTCGCTAATCTTCATCTTTATAAACCTTATTTAATCCTGAAAAACTGTTAGGCAAATTGGCGTAAGAAACGCACGTCATTTTGATAGAACATACGCAAATCATTGATGCCATAACGCAACATTGCAAAACGCTCTACCCCTAAACCAAAAGCAAAACCTTTGTATTTATCAGGATCAATACCCGCAGCACGCAATACATTTGGATGTACCATGCCACAGCCTAATACTTCTAACCAACGTCCACGCTCATCCATGATATCTACTTCTGCACTAGGCTCTGTAAATGGAAAATATGACGGGCGGAAACGTACTTTTAAATCTTTCTCAAAAAATTCATTCAGCAGGTTAATTAATAAACCTTTTAATTCAGCAAAGCTGGTGTTCTCTGCAACGTACAAACCTTCGATTTGATGGAACATTGGCGAATGCGTCTGATCTGAGTCACAACGATATACACGGCCTGGGCACACAATACGGATTGGCGGCTGACTTGTTTCCATAGTACGAATTTGCACACCAGAAGTATGCGTACGCAACAAATGGTTTGCATCGAAATAGAAAGTATCGTGCATAGCACGTGCAGGATGGTGACCAGGGATGTTTAATGCTTCAAAGTTATGATAGTCATCTTCAACTTCTGGTCCTGTTGCAACCGTGAAACCAGCTTTAGTAAAGAACTGGCAAATACGTTCTTGAACTTGAGTAACAGGATGAACTGTACCAATACGCTGTCCACGGCCTGGCAAAGTAACATCAATAGTTTCACTTGCTAGTTTTTGCGCCAGTGCAGCTTGTTGTAGTGCTGTTTGACGCTCGGTTAAAGCGCTATTAATTGTTTCTCGAACAGCATGAATCGCAGCACCTTGTACTTTACGTTCTTCAGGGTCCATTTTCCCTAATGCTTTCGATTGTTCTGCAAGCTGGCTTTTTTTCCCTGTAAATTGCACACGCACCTGATCAAGTGCAACAAGGTCTTGAGCTGCTGCAATGGCAGCAAGCGCTTCTGTGGTCAGGGCTTCCAGTGACATAGTAACTCTCAAAGCAACAAATTTAAAAATATAATAAAACTCTGCATTCTAACAGTTTTTCATCGAATTGATGAAGTTTATCCATCATGAAAAATGTATTAGGCAACAAAAAGATAAAACGTATAAAATAATAGCATCGTCAACGAGATCAATTATTATGGCGCTCAATCAGATTTGGAAACAACAACTTACACTTGTGACCTACGGTAATGAATACCTTCGCCAAAATTTAAGCTTTAACCAATGGCGACAACATCATATTTTTGACCAACATAGTTTTCAATTTCGTGACTTAATTTCACAGCATTTACTTGCTCAACATTTCCAAGTCTGGCTAGAAGCACTCAAAAAGCAAGGAACAACCCAGATCTCTCTTCATTTATCAACAATCTTGAATGAAGAGCAAAATCCGAATAATAATGTCGAACTTTTACCTTATACTCACTTTATTGTGAGCCATCAAAACAATAAGAAAATTGCGTGGATTTTTGGCCATGAACTTGCCGAATGGTATAGCAGCGATAACGAGTTTGAACCACCTTTAAATCAGCGCAGTGATTTACGTTTAGAAACTTTTTGGCGTTTTGAGCTGAACGAAAAATTATCTAAAAAAGTCGAAGCTGACTTAAAAGCCCCTCAATGGGATGAAATTGCTGACTTTATGGAATCTGAGTTATTTCGAAGTAAGTATGCAGCAGGTTTTGAAGAACCTAAATTTGAGAAAAAATATTTTGATGGGTCAACTCATCAAATCTCAATAGATCATCAACCAACTCTTGCACTTATTCCTGAAAATTATCCAGCTGATTGTGCACATCAACTGCTCTACCGCACTCAGGCTTTATCAGATTATTTGGAGCAAAAGAAACGCGCCGCAAATGATCCTTTAGGGGAAGACTTAGACCAAGAACAAATTATTAACTTAAGAAATTTTACCCATAAAACTGATGATCTATTCGCAAAGCTGATTGTTAAAGCTGCCAATCATTATCAAACTGCTCAATTAAAACCTGTCGAAAAACCCTCTCCTTTTGATGCAACACATGAGCCTACAGCACATTTAAAAGCTCCACACCATCATAAGACTGGAGGAACAGGTGTAATTAAGCTGATTGTTCTAACAGTGATTATTTGTGCATTAGCTTATTATTTTGGGCTTTAATCAAGATTAAAGTTCCCATTGATAAAGTAGCTCTGTTATTCCGAAGCCGAACTCTGGCAGTTCGGTTTCACCAATTAATTTGGCTCCCATTTTTTCATAGAAGAAACGGCTCGGATTTTTATTAAATACATCTAAACGAATAAAAGCGTAACCTTGGTTTAAAGCACATTGATAGAACTTTTGAAATAGCTCACGCCCTATTCCCTGCTTTTGAACCTCTGCTAAAAGATAAAAAGCAAGAATTTGAGCCATATTATTCTCTGGATTTAGATAACCATCGAGAAAGCCCTTCACTATTCCATTTTCAGTATAGACAAATAATTTATGGTCAGGACTTCTGCTTATTTCTTTCCATAACTGTTCTTTATCTAATACTGTAAGCTCATCTAATATTTCTTGCTTAATCATACCTGTGTAGGTTTCTTTCCAACCCTGTACATGTACTTCTGCAATAGATAATGCATCTTTAAATGATGCTATACGAATATCAGTGTCATTTAATGATTTCAATGCGCCTCCCTCACTACTTTTTAAAAATGAGGTATTGATTGATCTAGCACTAACCTAGTCAGCTAAAAACTGCTCTCGAACATGCATTAAAGCAAAACCCAACAAATTCAAACCTTGCCATAAAGATGGATCTTGAATATGTGGATGGTCTTGAGCCATACCAATGCCCCAGATTTTATCGACTGGAGATGCTTCAACTAAAATACGGTCTTTCGTTGCCAATAAGAATTTTTTCAATTCCGGATGCTGAGAGAATTTAGCAAAGTTCGCTTGTACTACAATATCAAAACGTTTTTCTTGCCATATATTTTCATCATAATTACGCACTTTACGACCTAGCTGTTTGGCTTCATTCGGATGTTTAACCTGCAAAATCTGTGCAAAAATTTCTTCATCATTAAATAATTTTGCTTTTTGCGCCATCATATAGTGCTCAGCAGTAAAGTACTCGACACCTTCTACTTTAAATTGCGCTGGGAACCACTGGCTAAAACAGCTCTTATCAATAAGATCTGCTTGTTTAGGCGTATGTCCCCAGAAATATAAGTATTTATACTGGTGACCTTGCTGTACTTTTTGAACTAAATCATTTAGAAATTTTTCGTCTTTCATCATTTATCTCTGATTATTTTCTCTTTTTATAAGACCACTAAAAATAAAAAAGACCGCTAAAAAGCGGTCTTTCTTTGAATCTCTAAGCTTATGCAGCTAATGCGCCTTTAGCTTTTTCAGCTAAAGCAGCAAATGCTACTGCATCATGCATAGCGATGTCAGCTAATACGCGACGGTCGATGATCACTTGAGCTTTTTTCAAGCCATCGATCATACGGCTGTAAGACAAACCGTTTTGACGAGCACCAGCATTGATACGCGCAATCCATAAAGCACGGAATTGACGTTTCTTTTGACGGCGGTCACGGTAAGCGTATTGACCAGCTTTGATTACCGCTTGGAACGCTACGCGGTAAACGCGTGAACGAGCACCGTAGTAACCTTTAGCGCGAGCAAGAATTTTTTTGTGACGACGATGAGCCACTACACCACGTTTTACACGAGCCATTTATAATCTCCTTAGATGTATGGGCACATACGACGAACTGAATTCATGTCAGAAACATGAACCATTACACAGCCGCGTAATTGACGGATACGTTTAGCAGATTTTTTGGTCAAGATGTGGCGCTTGAACGCTTGTTTACGCTTGAAACCGTTTGCAGTCGCTTTGAAGCGTTTAGCTGCACCACGGCGAGTTTTTAACTTAGCCATAGTAACCTCTTTTAGGCACCTGTTCGGCGCGATTGCACCATTGCAAAATCGACCTGCAGGTAAGGAAGCGCGTATTTTATAGCATGCTGACTAAAATTAAAACTACTCACAGCGTTTTTTTGAATGAATACCCAATAAGATTAAAAAATCTGTCACTTTTTATAAGAATATAAAACCTCAATAATCTCAGCATATCCGGCTATTTGTCTCTATAATATGATCAAATTATCAACATACGATATTTCAAATGCAGAAACATGATGCATTCGCTGCACTGCGCTATAGAGATTTCTCAATTGTTACCATTAATCAATTTTGCTTAACCCTTGCAATTTTGATTCAAGAAATTATTGTTGCTTACTCACTCTATCAAATCACCAAAGATCCCTTAACCTTAGGCTTAATTGGTCTTGCAGAAGCAATTCCTTTTATTGCACTATCGCTTTGGGGCGGTTATTTTGCTGATAAGTTTAATAAACAGATCATTATGAAAATCTGTTTATTTTTCTCAGTACCTCTACCTTTAGTTTTGTGGTTACTGTTCCATCTGCATGGTTTAGGTCATATCAGTGTAAATTTCCTTTCTTGGGGTATTTATGCAGTCATTTTTGGTCTAGGTACAATACGGGGTTTTTATAACCCTTCCGCTACGTCATTAAAACCATTTTTAATTCCACGAGAGCTTTATGCCAACGGTGCAACATGGACAACCATTGGTTGGCAAAGTGGTGTGATTATTGGGCCTATGCTAGGCGGTTTTATGCTTGCTTACCTAGGCAGAGAAACCAGTCTTTTTAGTGTTGCAGCCCTACTCAGTATCTGTTTTATTCTTATTAACTTACTCCAAAAACGTAGCTTTCCTAAAATTGAAACGACCAATGTATTAGAAAGCTTAGGTGATGGTTTCCGCTTTATTTGGAAAACCAAAATAGTTCTCTGGGCAATTTCTTTAGACCTTGCTTCTGTTTTATTTGGAGGCGTTATTGCCTTACTCCCTATCTTTGCAGAAGACATATTAAAAGTCGGGCCTGAAGGATTAGGTTATTTGCGTGCCGCACCCTCTATTGGTGCACTTATTACCATGATTGCTTTGACTCGTTTTCCCCCAACTCAACATGCATGGCGTAACATGCTACTTGCTGTTGCAGGTTTTGGTGTATTTACGATCCTTTTCGCTTTCTCAAACAATATGTGGTTATCACTCTTTGCACTTGCCATGACAGGTGCGTGTGACAGTATTTCTGTTGTGGTTAGACAAACCATTTTGCAAATTTTCCCACCAGAAAATATGCGTGGTCGCGTTGCGGCGGTAAATGGGATGTTTGTCTCATCAAGTAATGAGTTGGGTGCATTTGAATCAGGCTTGGCAGCTAAATATTTGGGGACTATTGCTGCAACTATTTTTGGTGGGTGTATGACGCTTGCAGTGGTCACGTTCTGTTGGCTAAAAACCAACGACCTATTTAAAGTCGACATTACCAAAAGCTCAGAAGACTAAAAAATAGTTTTAATTTAAGCATCTTCGGATGCTTTTATTTTAAATAAAATCAGTAATTACCCAGTAAATAAAGATATAACGTCCAGCTTTAGCAATAAAAACGATAATTAAAAAGCGCCAGAAATTTTCTTTGAATAAGCCTGCAACCAAAGTAATTGGGTCACCAATAACAGGCGTCCAACTTAAGAGCAACGAGTAAAAGCCATACTTATGATAAAAGCGTTGAGCTTGTTCAAGGCGTTTTTCAGAAACTGGAAACCATTTTTTATATTTAAACTGTTCTATTTTTAAACCTAGCCACCAGTTCACACATGAACCTAGTACATTTCCGAAAGTAGCGACAGAAATGAGAAGAAACGCGGAATGTTGATTTTTTAATAATAAAGCAGCGAGTACAGCTTCTGATTGTAGTGGTAATAATGTGGCAGCTCCAAAAGCGCTCAAAAAAAGTAAAAAGTAACTTAGCATATTAAATTAGACCAAATTACCTTTCACTTTATTCATTACACTACCAATAAACTTAGATGACTTTAATTGATAAAGCTTTTTGTACGGCAGGACGTGCTGTTAAACGGACAATATATTCTTGCACATATGGATAGTCCTCTAATTGAATACCCTGCCATTCATAGCGCAGGATCCAAGGTAAAATTGCCATATCAGCAATTGAGTATTCCCCCGCAACTCAGCAATTGAGTATTCCCCCGCAACAAATTTTTGCCCTATAAGTTGTTTGTTTAATACACCATATAAACGCTTAGTTTCATTTACATAACGCTCTATAGCATAAAGAATTTTCTCTGGTGCAAAGCGATTGAAGTGATGATTTTGTCCTAACATTGGCCCTAAACCACCCATTTGCCACATGAGCCATTGTTCTACTTCAACTCGCTCTTGCTCGTCGGTTGGATAGAACAAACCAGTTTTTCGACCTAAATATTGCAAGATCGCGCCTGATTCAAATACTGAAATTGGTTCACCACGTGGACCATTCTGATCGACAATTGCAGGGATTTTGTTATTTGGAGAAATTTTCAGGAAATCTGGTTGAAATTGATCATTTTCTAAAATATTAATTGGATAAAGGGTGTAATCCAGTCCCATTTCTTCTAAGGCTATTGTGATTTTATGTCCATTGGGTGTTCCCCAATAATATAGATCAATCATTCTATTTTCCTATTCATCATTATCATGACTGCGTCTTGCGTTATAGCATGTTTTAGGGAATACGATGAGATTTCCAACACTAAAAAACAAATAAAATTTGAGAATACCTTTAGGTTAAACAGTTATTAAATGACGTTTCTAAGAAATTAAATCTAGAAATGAGAGGCATAAAAAAGCACTGCTTTTGCAGTGCTTTTTTTGAGTATTACTTTTTCTTTTTAGGTCCAAGTAACATACCCATTTGTCGGCCTTCCATTTTCGGTGCTTGCTCTACAACACCGAACTCAGCTACGTCTGCTTCAATTTTTTGTAATTGAGCTAAACCAAGTTGTTGGTGAGCCATTTCACGACCACGGAAACGTAAGGTGATTTTGACTTTGTTACCTTCTTCAAGGAATTTCAAAATAGCACGAAGCTTAACTTGATAGTCACCTACATCAGTCGCTGGGCGTAGTTTGATTTCCTTCACTTGCACTTGATGCTGTTTTTTCTTGGCATCTTTTTGCTTCTGTTTCAGGTCAAACAAGTGCTTGTTGTAATCCATGATTTTACAAACAGGCGGCTCAGCGTTTGCGACAATCTCAACAAGGTCAAGATCTGCATCCTCAGCAGCACGCAGTGCTTCATTTAATGAAACAATTCCTTTTTGCTCACCATCAGCAGCGACGAGGCGTACTTCTTTTGCACGGATCTCATCGTTAATTGCTGGACGGTTACTCTTTGCACCTTGTTGTTGGTTACGGTCAGGCTGTTTAATCTTTCTTACTCCACAATATACCGGCCACGTTCGGCGACGGCAGATTTCACTAAGTCAATGAAAGCATCCACTGACATAGTACCTAAATTTTTTCCTGAGCGAGTACGTACATTCACTGTACCTTCTTCAACTTCTCGATCACCAAGAACTAACAGGTAAGGAATGCGCTCTAGAGTACGCTCACGAATCTTAAATCCGATTTTTTCATTTCTCAAGTCAGAAATAGCACGCAGGCCATTTTCCTTGAGTTTTGCTACAACTTGCTCACTTGCTTCAGCTTGAGCATCAGTGATATTCATGACACATGCTTGTACTGGTGACAACCAAGGTGGCATAAAACCAGCGTAGTGTTCAATTAGTATACCAATAAAACGCTCAAAACTGCCAAGAATTGCACGATGCAACATTACAGGCTGATCACGCTCGTTTTCTTCAGTCACATAAGAAGCGTCTAAACGAACTGGCAAGTTGAAGTCACATTGAATGGTACCACATTGCCATACACGACCAAGACAGTCTTTTAAAGAGAACTCAATCTTCGGACCATAGAATGCGCCCTCACCCGGCTGCAATTCCCACTTAAGATTTGCTGCATCTAAAGCATCTGCCAAAGATTTTTCAGCTAAATCCCAAAGTGCATCATCACCTACACGTTTTTCTGGACGAGTAGATAATTTCATTTGAACTTCTTCAAAGCCAAAGTCTTTATAAACATCTAAAGTGAGTTTAATAAAGTCTGCAACTTCTTTACCGATCTGTTCTTTGGTACAGAAGATATGTGCATCATCTTGTGTAAAACCACGAACACGCATAATACCGTGTAAAGAACCAGATGGCTCATTACGGTGACAAGAACCAAACTCAGCTAAACGAATCGGTAAATCACGGTAAGATTTTAATCCTTGGTTGAACACTTGAACGTGACAAGGACAGTTCATTGGTTTTACAGCATAGTTACGACTTTCAGAATGAGTCGTAAACATGTTTTCTGCATAGTTTGCCGCGTGACCAGATTTCTCCCAAAGCGTAAAGTCTACGATTTGCGGAGTTTTGATTTCTTGGTAACCATTGTCTTGCTGAACTTTACGCATGTACTGCTCTAGTACTTGATAAATAGTCCAACCATTGGCATGCCAGAACACCATACCCGGTGCTTCTTCTTGCATATGGAACAAATCTAATGCTTTACCAATTTTACGGTGGTCACGCTTTTCAGCTTCTTCAATACGCTTGATATAAGCTGCTAACTGTTTTTTATCAGCCCAAGCTGTACCATAAATACGTTGAAGTTGTTCATTCTTCGCATCACCACGCCAGTATGCACCAGAGATTTTAGTGAGTTTGAATGATTTTAAGAATTTGGTATTCGGTACGTGAGGACCACGACACATATCTAAATAATCTTGATGGTAGTACAAGCCCATTTGTGTTTCTTCAGGCATGTCTGCAATCAAGCGTAATTTATATTCTTCACCACGTGCAGTAAATTCAGCAATGACTTCATCACGTGGAGTCATCTTTTTAACAACATCGTAATCTTGATCGATGAGTTTTTTCATACGCTCTTCGATCGCTGCCATATCATCTAATGTGAAAGGACGTGGCATCCAGATGTCGTAATAGAAACCTTCTTCGATGACTGGACCAATCACCATCTTTGCTTCAGGGAAAAGCTGTTTTACTGCATGCCCTACAAGGTGTGCACAAGAGTGGCGAATGATCTCAAGACCTTCTTCATCTTTTGGAGTGATAATTTGTAAGGTCGAGTCTTCGGTAATTAAGTCACATGCATCAACTAAGCGATCATTTACTCGTCCAGCAACAGTATTTTTTGCTAAACCAGGCCCAATACTTTGAGCGACTTCCATAACAGATACAGGGTGATCAAAACTCTTTTGATCGCCATTTGGCAATGTGAGAATTGGCATAAAAAAATCCTTAAGGAGTGATGCCCTATACGAAGGAGCATTTCACCGCGAGATTATGATCGAGGCAAGCCTCAAAATATAAAAACGGTGTAAATCAAAATTAAAAACCTGAAAGATTTTACACTTGTTCAAGCCAAGTGAAAACCTTTGTACTCATAAAATGATAAATACATTTTGCTTATACGGTAAACAGCAATAAGTGACTTTAATAAACGCCCTACCCAAATTTTAAGAAATACATAAATAGGATAATTATTCATCAGAACTGCTTTAAGATGATGGAAATAGCATTTCTGCTCATTTTCTGACTGAGGGGTATTTCTTTTTAAGACTAAAGCATTAATGTCTTGTTCAATATTAAGCCATATCTTTTTAAACAATGAACTAAAAATAAAACATGGAGTTTTTTCACATGGTTAGTGCTTATGACGAGTTACCGCGTACACCAGCGAACTTTGTTGCTTTATCACCTTTACGCTACTTAGAACGAGCAGCCTATATATATCCAAATCAAGCTGCGATTATTCATGGTCAGCGCCAGATTTCATGGAAAGAAACTTATCAGCGTTGTCGGCAATTTGCATCTCAACTTCAACAACTGGGAATTGTTAAGAACGATACTGTTTCAGTGTTATTACCCAATATACCTGCAATGATTGAAGCTCATTTTGCTGTACCTATGGCTGGTGCTGTTCTTAATACACTAAATACTCGCTTAGATGCTAAAACCATCGCCTTCATGCTAGAGCATGCTGAAACGAAAGTCCTGTTAGTTGATCCAGAGTTTGTTAATTTGGCTAGAGAGGCCCTTGCGCTTATCCCTCATCAACACATTATTGTGATTGATGTTGCTGATGAAGAGTATGAAGGTGAAAATCAATTTCTTGGTTCTTTTGAATATGAAGAATGGTTAGCTCAAGGTGATGCTAATTTCGAATGGCATTTACCACAAGATGAATGGGATGCGATTAGTTTAAATTATACATCAGGAACAACTGGCAATCCCAAAGGCGTGGTTTACCATCACCGTGGGGCTTATTTAAATGCGGCGAGCAATATTTTAGCCTGTGGTATGAAGCCTAGAGCTATATATTTATGGACCCTACCGCTATTTCATTGTAATGGCTGGTGCTTTGCATGGAGTATTGCAGCAAGTGGAGGAACCAATATTTGTCTGCGCAAAGTTGATCCCGAACTGGTCATGCAGCTTATTGCCAAATACAAAGTTGATTACTTCTGCGGCGCACCGATTGTTCTATCCATGATTATTAACTTACCAAAAGAAAAGCAGCCAAGCATTGAACACCATGTTGAGGTTATGGTTGCGGGAGCAGCTCCACCTGTGGCTGTAATAGAAGGAATGCGAAATATTGGAATTAATGTAAATCATGTTTACGGTTTAACAGAAACTTATGGTCCATCTGCCCTTTGCGCCTCTCAAGCTGGGTGGAATGAGCTTTCAATTACCGAGCAAGCCCAATTGCATTCTCGCCAAGGTGTGCCTTATCCACTTCAAGATAGCATGCGTGTATTAGACCCTGAAACTATGCAACCCGTACCAAATGATTGCGACACCATGGGAGAAATCATGTTCCGTGGCAATATTGTCATGAAAGGATATCTGAAAAATCCAAAAGCAACAGAAGAAGCTTTTGCAGGTGGCTGGTTCCACACGGGTGATTTAGCGGTTTGTCACCCTGATGGTTATGCAAAAATTACGGATCGCTCTAAAGATATTATTATTTCAGGTGGTGAAAATATCTCATCTTTAGAAGTTGAAGATGTTTTATATAAACACCCAGCAGTTTTAACAGCAGCTGTTGTCGCAAAACCGGATGAGCGTTGGCAAGAAGTACCTTGTGCATTTATTGAATTAAAAACGGGTGCTACAGCAACTCCTGAGGAAATTATTGCACATTGTCAAAAGGAACTCGCTCGTTTTAAAGTTCCTAAAAATGTGGTCATTACTGAAATTCCAAAAACTTCGACAGGAAAATTACAGAAATTTATTTTGCGTGAATGGGCAAAAGAACTCGCTTAAACATTCTAAGACATAAAAAAAAGCGACGTATTGAGCGTCGCTTTTTTTATTTAAAAGGTATTAACCTTGATCTGACAATAACGCAATTTGTTGCACGTAGTTAATGAACTTCATTTTAGATGCTTCAAGATCAGCTTCTGCAACTTGTTGGTTTTTATCACGGTTAATTCTTAACACATGCTGACGCAAAGTATGGCGTTCTGATGCATTATAAATTTTACTAAACTCATTGATTGCAGGGTCGCCCTGCTCGATCATACGATCGACCCAACGCATAAGTTGAGCTTGTTTTTTTGCGCCTTGTTGAGGTGTCAAATAAGATAAAATGACGGTCTCATCTTCATTACGCAAAAGTTTACCAACGCGCTGAAACTGGCGACGGCGCGCTTCAAACGAGCTAATATTCTGGACTTCTAAAAGAGCATCAATTAAGCGCTCATCAACTGGAAGCTTTTGAATTTGCTTGATAGAAAGTTGTGCTAACTGCTCACCTAAAGCAGCCATACGTTGAACTGCTTTTTTCTGTTCGGTTTTACTTGCACGTCCTTCTAAAGATCCAAAATCTTCTTCAGTATAACGCTGGGGACGACGTGCCACGATTAATCTGCCTCATAAAATTTTGCGGCGAATAACGCCTGTACTTCATTTAATGCCTGTTCTTCGTCAGTGCCATCAATGACCAATCGTAAAGTGGTCCCTTTACCTGCACCTAACATCAGTAACGACATAATATTCTTTGCATCTACTAAATGATCGCCCTTACCAATTTGAATTGACGAACGAAACTTCGTAGTGACCTCTATCAGTTTTCCTGATGCACGTGCATGTAAACCGAGTTTATTAATTACATCAACAGTTGTGTCTATCATGACCAGTGCTTCATTTCTCTGTGTAAGACCTGAACAGACCATTCTGCCTCAAGTGCTTGTTTTAGTCTATCTACCATATAAACTGAACGATGCTGGCCGCCTGTGCAACCTATAGAAACCGTCATATAGTGACGATGCCCTTCAGCAAATGCAGGCAACCATTTTTTTAAGAAGTGGTGTATGTCCTCAAACATTTCATTTGCTTGTGGACTTGCTTCTAAAAACTGCCTAACTGGCTCGTCTAAACCAGAAAAGCGGCGTAATTCTAAATCCCAATGCGGATTTGGTAAATGCCGTACGTCAAAAACATAGTCAGCATCTAAAGGAATGCCATGTTTATAACCAAACGATTGCAATATAACAATCAGGTTATCCGACTGTCCTAATTTTGACAGCAAGATATGTTTTAAATCATGAACACTTTTATCGGTGGTATCAATGTGGACAGTAGCGCGAAACTGAATTGGGATCAGTAACTGCTTTTCCTCATGAATACATTGTAAAAGGCTTTTGAAACGGTTTGCCAACGGATGTGGTCGACGCGAGGCACTAAATCGTGCAATTAAATCTTGATCTTGCGTTGTAAGGTAAATTACATCCACCGTTCCATGTTTTTGTAATTGCTCAAAAACATGGTCGAACTCTTGCATATCAGCCCGTGTACTTCGGACATCTACACCTAAAGCAAGTTGTTCAAGATTATTTTCATGATCTAGCTTTGCCACAATTTCAGGCAGCAATGCCAAAGGTAAATTATCAATACAGTAATAGCCCAAATCTTCTAATACTTGAAGAGCTGAAGATTTTCCTGAACCAGACTGTCCTGTCACGATAAGTATACGCTTCATGGCATGGCTGTCCTTTTATCTATTATTGAGGTGTAAAGGCAACTTGTAGATTATCAATTAAACGTGTTCCGCCCAACTTAGCCGCGACAAATAATACAATATCGCGATCAAATTGAGAAACAGCTAACAGGTTCGTTTGACGAGCTTCCACATAATCCACAACAAAACCATTGTCTGTCAACAAGGTTTTTAAATCTGCCAAGACTTGTTGTAAATCTTTACCTTGGTGTAATTGCTCTTCAGCTTGTTTTAAACCTTGATAAATTACCGGAGCGACCTGACGCTGTTCAGGAGTCAAATAACCATTACGTGAACTCAATGCCAGACCATCTGCCGCACGAACAATTGGCACACCAATCACTTCTAACGGAATGTTTAAGTCTTGCACAAACTGACGAATAACGGCTAACTGTTGGTAATCCTTTTGACCAAAGAAAGCGTAATTTGGTTGCACCATATTAAATAATTTGGTGACTACAAGCGCTACACCATCGAAATGGCCTGGTCGTGAACTACCGCATAAATCATCTGTAATTTGACTCACGCTAATGTTAGTTAAGCGAGGTTGTGTACCATACACTTGCTCAACTGAAGGCGCAAAAATAATGTCGCAGCCGACATCTGCAAGCAAACGACTATCTTGCTCTAAAGTACGAGGATAGTTATCAAAATCTTCACCCGGACCAAATTGGGTCGGATTCACGAAGATACTCACAACGACAACATCACATAACTTTTTCGCTTCACGAACAAGAGTGAGATGGCCTTCATGTAGATTTCCCATGGTTGGGACAAAACCAATAATTTTACGTGCAGCTCTTGCTGGGTTTAAAGAAGCAGCTAAGCCTTGTATGGTGGTTTCTGTTTTCATGAATTACAGCTCTACTTGGAAAGTATGTTCTTTAGCTGGGAATGACTGATCCTGTACAGCAGCATGGAAAGCTTTAAAAGCATCTAAAATTGCTGTTTCACCAGATTGTTCTTTCATGAAGTTACGCACAAAACGTGCAACCTTGCCAAACGTCAAACCTAACATGTCCTGAACAACCAATACCTGACCATCAGTCGCATTACCCGCCCCAATACCAATTACAGGGGTATTCGGGAACAATTCCGCAATTTCCTGACCTAACTGTGCAGGAACGCATTCAAGTAATAATACTGCCGCGCCCGCTTCAACCACTGCTGTACAGTCAGCAATAAGCTGATCCGCAGCTTCACGTGTTCTAGCTTGTAATTTGTAGCCACCAAATACATGTACAGATTGAGGAGTTAAACCTAGATGTACGCATACAGGTACACCATTACGCGTTAACACTTGTACAGTTTCACTTAACCATGCGCCACCTTCGATCTTGATCATCTGCGCACCAGCTTGCATCACTGTTTTTGCATTCTGCAAAGCATCATTTAAAGTGGCATAACTCATAAATGGTAAATCAGTCATAATCAAAGCATGCTGGTTACCACGACGTACTGCCGCTGTATGATAGGCCATATCTTCAACAGTTACAGGTAAAGTTGAATCGCGACCTTGAATTGCCATTCCAAGAGAATCACCAATTAAGATTGTATCAATTTCAGCAAGTTCCATTGCTTTTGCCATGCTTGCATCGTAACAAGTTAGGCAAGAGAACTTACGTCCTTCGGCTTTAAATTTTCTTAAGTCACTTAGACTAATCATGATGGTATCCTCTACAGGAGTTTGCAGAACGTAATAAGTCAGGCCTTAAGCCCAAGACTCATCAGCAAGTACAGTCAGCGTAGGCTGCTGTATAAGTTCTAAATTCTTAAGTGGCTGATCATTAATGTGTAAATCAGCATCTAAATCTAATAAGGGAATCACAACAAAATCTCGTTGCAAGATTCCTGTATGTGGCACAGTTAAGCGCTCATTGTGTATTTTTTCATTGCCATAAATCAGCAGATCAAGATCTAAAGTTCGCTCGCCCCAATGACGCAGTCTCACCCGCCCCGCTTCCTGCTCAAAACCTTGTAGTTGGTCAAGCAAATCAAGCGGAAGTAAATCGGTTTTTAGCTGAGCGACTGCATTTAGATAATTGGGTTGATCTTGAGGACCCATAGGTGGACTTTGGTAAAGTTTAGATACCTTCACTTCACCAATCGATTTAAGCTTAGCAATCGCTTCAGATAAAATCTGGCGAGAATCGCCTAAGTTACTTCCTAAGCCAATATACGTTGTTACTGTCATTGTGTCGGCCCAAAAACAACTTGGCTTAAATCACGTTGTACCCGCTTACGCTTCAAAATTGGGTGATCACTCATCACACCATTCGCTTCTGTTGCGGAAGATTTTTCAATAAAGCGATTAATAGACTGCTCTTGTCGTGTACGTTCTTTTTTACCGCGACGTGTACGTGGTTCAGGAACATCAACCAAAGGCTCAATTTCTGTATCGACTTTATTTCTATCAACAGGTTCGGCAGTGACTTTACGACGGCTTTTAGCTTTTTGACGATTATATTGGCTAATCGCAGCTTCTTTTTCGTCATTCGACATTTCTTGGTAGGCATCCCACCAGCTTCCCATTCCCTGTGTTGTGTCATCACCTGACTTTTCACGAAGTAATAAGAAGTCAAATCCAGCACGGAAACGGGCATGGCTTGCCAATGCTTCAATTTGTTGTGGCTTTGGATTAAGCAATCGAGTTTGCATTTCCCAAACTTCACGAATAAAAGTTTCGGCAAAACGCGGTATGACTGTACGGGTTGCTTGACGTTTTAAAACATCTAAACCTGCTTGGGCACGTGCTTCAGCTGGAATAACACCTTTTGATAAATAAAATTCACAACGCTCTAAAAACGGTTGCCATAGTAAAACCGCATAGAAGAATGCAGGATTAATCGTTTTACCAATCTGGATACGTTGATCTGTATTTTTTGCTGCACGTTGAATAAATGGTGTGAGATCTTCGCGAATATCGGCAAAAAGCTGCTTCCATACACCGAACTCAATCAACATTGGTAATACACGTGCTAAATGGCCCATTGTGAAAAGCTTCTGAGACTCGTCATATAAACGGTGTGGAGAAACATCACGGAGTAATTGGGTCATCTCTACATTAAAAATATCGAGAATCGAAGGATCAATTTTGAAATTTAGCTTAGCTGCAAAACGTAAGGTCCGCAGCATACGCACCGGATCTTCTTCAAAACGCTGTGTAGGGTCACCCAATAAACGTAAAGTCTTACTTTTGACATCGTCAATTGCTTTACAGAAATCAAGCACAATACCCTTACGAGGTTGGTAATACAGGGTATTAATAGAAAAATCGCGTCGAGCAAAGTCTTGTTCGATCGTTCCCCAGTTATTGTCACGTAAAATCATGCCTGAAGCACTGGTGACTGCTTTTTTAGGGGGAGCACGAAAAGTTGCGACTTCAATCAGCTCACGTCCTGAATAGACATGTGCCAATTCAAATCGACGACCAATAATTCGACAGCGTCGACCAAAAACTTCTTTAATTTGAGAAGGTGTAGCATTGGTGACTGCATCGAAATCTTTAGGATTGAGTCCTAGCATTAAATCACGGACACCACCCCCAACAATATAAGCCTCATAGCCTGCTTTTGTCAGACTATCGATCACATCTAAAATCGAAGAAGGAAGTTGGGCTGTGGACAAACCACATTTTGACGCTCGCAAGGTTTGCAAAAGACGCTGTCTCCTACGTCAGGACGTAAATAACAAGTTGTCGCTAATCATAGCTCTAACACACACAAAGGGCAATTTGATTCTCTTTAGTTTGAGCAGGAAATGGTAATTGAAGAATAGAATTTTCATAAAACTAGCCGGGATTTATTTTTTTCAAAAATAGCTGGCCCGATTCCTTTTACATTTTTAATTTCATCAATATTTTTAAAACTACCATTCTTTTGTCGGTATTCTACAATCGCTTGAGCCTTTTTCTCACCGACTCCTTTTAACTGCCGGAACTCATTTACAGAGGCCTGATTTAAATTAATTTGCCCTGTAGAATCACTAAAATTGTTTCTTTGAGAATTTTTTGAATGATCAGAACGTGAAGACTTATGTATGTTTAATTTTTGGTCATACATATGCTGTTTAGTCTTCCACTCTTGAAAGTTCTGATCAAAAGATTGAGCAAAAACTGATGATGAAATACCACTCAAAAACATCATTATTAAAATAAAACACTTATTCTTGCAAAGTCTCATGCTGAATCGCATGTGGTTTTTCCCCTGATTGTAATTGTCGTTTTGCTTGATTCCACAATTCATCCATTTCAGACAATGTCATGTCATCTAATGTTCTTTGCTGTTTTATGGCTTGCTCTTCAATAAAAGCAAAACGACTTCTAAATTTATGTATTGTAGATAAAAGTGAGGTTTCACTTGAGATGCCAAGTTTACGTCCTACATTGACCAATGAAAACAGGCAATCTCCAAATTCATCTTGAATTTCATCAATATTTTGATTTTTAAGTGCCTCTTTGAACTCATCTAGTTCTTCTTCTAGCTTTGTATAAGCATCTTCTACCGTTTCAAAATCAAACCCTACTTTTGCGACATTTTTTTGAATTTCTTGTGCCTGTAACAGTGCTGGCCCATGTTTAATTTCATCTAACCTTGATTGCGACTTTCCTTGCTTTTCTTGCTGTTTAATTTGCTTCCATAACTCACTTACTTGTTCTGGCGTTAAGTTATTAAATTGATCTGACTGAAATACATGAGGATGACGTCGTACTAATTTTTCACTAATTGCTTCAACCACATCTTGAAAATTAAAAGCACCTTGCTCACTAAACATTTGTGATTGAAATACAACTTGTAGCAGTAAATCACCTAACTCGTTTCGAATTTCATTAATATCACCCTGACGAATAGCAGCTTCGACTTCATATGCTTCTTCAATTGCATATTTAGTCAGTGACATGGGGGTTTGCTCTTGATCCCACGGACATTTCTCACGTAGCTCTTGCATAATTTTAAGCAATTTATCCATGGTAACCCTCAAATTTAAAAAGTTGGTCAGTAAATTTAAAATCTTAATTTGCTATGATCAAAATTAAAGCAGCAAATCATTCGTCATATTGTAACGATAAAGAGAAAAAAAAGATGAAACATAGCATTCTGATTAGTGGCGCAGCACAAGGTATTGGAGCAGAAATTGCACGAGTATTTTACAATCAAGGATATAAAGTAGGCATTTATGATATTAACGAATCACTTGCTCAAAGCTTAGCAACAGAGTTAGGACCCAATGCATGCGCTGGTTATTTAGATGTCAGTGATTACACCCAGTGGCAACAGATATTAAAAGAATTTACGGATTGGGCTGGTAAACTTAATATTTTGGTAAATAACGCAGGCATTTTATATTCTGGGGCCTTTGAAAATATCGACATCAAGTCACATCAAAGAACAATAAATATTAATGTAAATGGTGTAATCAATGGCTGCCATGCGGCTCTACCCTACTTGAAAAAAGCTGCTTTTGCACGAGTGATCAATGTCTCATCAGCTTCTGCAATTTATGGACAAGCTGACCTTATTTCGTATTCAGCCAGTAAGTTTGCGGTTCGAGGAATTACCGAAGGTTTAGATGTGGAATGGAAAAAATATGGTATTCGTGTTTTAGATGTGATGCCGCTATTTGTACAGACTGCAATGGTTAACAACATGAATGCCGGCAGCATTCAAAACATGGGCGTTGATTTAACGCCTAATGATATTGCTCAACAGGTCCTTTCACTTGTTGAGAAAAAAGCTCATTTCTGGACACCTACTCATACGCCAGTTGGTATAAAAACCAAATTGCTTTATCAACTCTCAACAATAAGTCCCCAGTTTTTAAATCGTTTAACTAATATTTACTTATCGAGAAAATAGCTTATAAAAAAGGCCGTCAATTGACGGCCCTTTTCTCAATCTAGTTAAACACCTTGAATCATACGACGTGCGCTAATAATTCCAGGTTGCTGCTCTAAACGAGCCAACAAACGTGAAAGCTGAGCCAAACCTTTCACCTCAATGAGTAACTTCATATTGGCAATACCATCTGCCTCAGAAATTGTATTCACCTGACGGATATTAATCTGATCAGAGAAAATCACTTGAGTTAAGTCTTTGAGTAAACCACGACGATCATAAGCTTCCACAACAATTTGAACACTTTGACCACGAGTTGGCTGCATTTCCCAATCGGCTTCAACAGCACGTTCTGGTTCTTGCTTGATCATACGCTGATAATCAGAACACAAGACTTTATGAATACTGACACCACGGTTTAAGGTGATATAGCCTGCGATTGATTCACCATGGACTGGTTGGCAACACTGTGCAATATGTAGCTCTACATTGTCTAAACCATCAATTAAAATACCATGAGCAGACAAAGTATGGCTGGCACGTGGGTTCAATGTCGGTTTAAGTACTAGTTCAGGTTCATCCTGATCTAGATGCATTTGACGATTTACCTGATTAATCAGGGCATGCAGGCTTATATCGCCGCTAACCAGATTAACCAAAATATCATCACCTGTTTTCACATTAAAATGTGATGAGTAGTCGTTAAGATCGATACTCTTAGGGTGAATCGCCAATCGAGACAATTCTTTGTTGAGTAGCTCACGTCCAACTTCAAGGTTCTTACTACGGTCTTGCTGTCTAAACCAATGACGTAGTTTGTCACGTGCACGAGATGTCTTGATATAACCTAGAGAGTTCACCAACCAGTCACGATTCGGTTCACGATCTTTCTTGGTTAAAATCTCAACCTGCTCGCCTGTTTTAAGTGTATAGGTTAATGGCACATAGCGCTGATTCACACGCGCTGCGTAACATTTATTACCAACCTCTGTATGCACATGATAAGCAAAGTCTAAAACAGTTGAACCACGTGGTAGTTCTTTAATGTCACCATCACGACTAAAGACATAAATCTTTTCAAAACCTTCAAAGTCTTGAAGTTGATCAAAGCCTTCTGTCTCATCTTCGTTTTGATGTACTGTGGTTTCATTACGTTCTTGGTAATGTTCCAAAACAGCACGAAGCGAATGTAAACGATGATTAAAAGAATGGTCAGTATTTTTTGAGCCTTCTTTATAGTTAAAGTGCGAACATACGCCTAACTCTGCCTCATCATGCATCTCGTGGGTACGAATTTGTACCTCTAAAGATTTATTTTCAGCAATGACAGCTGTATGTAATGAGCGATAACCATTAGCTTTCGGGTTGGTAATATAGTCATCAAACTGGTGCGGGATATGACGCCAAATCTGATGAACGATACCTAATGAGTGATAACACTCTGGTACGCTATTGACCAACACACGTAAGGCGCGAATGTCATAAAGCTGATCGAAACTCAGGTTTTTGCTTTTCATTTTTCGATAAATCGAATAAATGTGTTTTGCTCGACCTGTAATTTCCGCCTCAATGCCGTAAGACGCTAACTCATTTTTTAAACGGTCAATCACGAACTGAATATAGTGTTCGCGCTCAAGACGCTTTTCATTGAGTAATGAAGCAATCTCTTTATAACGATCTGGCGCCAAATAACGAAAAGCTAAATCTTCTAGTTCCCACTTAAGCTGTGCAATACCAAGTCGGTGCGCTAATGGCGAATAAATCGTTAGAATTTCTCGCGCCACACGCTCTTGACGTTCACGAGATGAGTTTGCGAGCTCTCGTAAAGAATAAGTACGTTCAGCTAACTTAATTAAAACAACACGAACATCTTCTGTTACTGAAATCAGCATTTTATAAATGCCGCTTAAATGTTCCCTTTGATTGTTATTAAAATGGTCTTCTAGTCGTTTATTTTTCTCAATGAGTTCTGAAAGCTTACCCATTGCCAAAGCGCCTTTGACAAGGTTATAGACTTGTTCACCAAACTTGCGCTTTACTTCTTCTATATCCGTAATATCTTCACGAACACTACGATAAAGCATCGCAGCAGATAAAGTGTCTTCATCTACATGTAAATGTGCCAGAATATCAGCCATTCCAACACCTGTAGCAAAAGTATTGGAACGATGATTAACCGTTGAATCTAACTCTTTTTGCAGGGTTAAATGCGCAACCTCTTCGAGTTGTTTAAGCTCTGCCCCATCTAATATTTCACGAACCCGATCCAACCATGAGGCTAAACCGACTTGTGTTTCGGCGGCATGCTCTACAGTCGTTTCCTCTGACAACTCAGTTAGTTGTTCAGGTAACTGTTCACGTACTGTGACCATACCATTCTCCTGGATATGTAACTCATGTTTTTAATCGTTTATCTCTTGAATTTTTTCAAATAAAGCAATCGATTCAACATGTTCTGTGTGCGTAAACATGTCCATAACCGCTGCTTTTTTTAACTGGTACCCATGTTGGACCAAAACACCTGCATCCCTTGCTAAGGTTGCTGGATTACATGATACATAAACGATTCTTTCTGCTCCAAAGTTTGGTACATACTGCATAATTTCATATGCACCAGCACGAGGAGGATCAATCAATAATGCATCAAATCCTTGATTTGCCCAAGAATGATGCGAAAAATCTTTTGTTAAATCTTGTGAAAAAAAGGATGCTTGCACCAAATTATTGCATTTTGCATTATCTGTTGCTCGCTGCACCATTTCTTCACTTGCTTCTACACCAACAACCTGACCATTTGCTCCAACACACTCTGCAAGTGGTAACGAAAAATTGCCTAATCCACAAAAGAGATCCAACACTCTTTCACCCTGTTGCAATTGAAGCAATTCACATGCCAATTGCACCATTTGTTCATTTACTGTGGCATTGACCTGCGTAAAATCCAATGGCGAAAAAGCAAATTTTACCTCAAATGCATTCAAAGCATAATGTAACCGCATAGCACCTTGCTCTTCATCAATACGACGAAGGCTTTCAGGACCTTTAGGTTGCAAATACAATTGCCAGCCTTTGTGTAACGCAAATTCCCTTAATTGGTTGACATCAGCACTGTTTAATTTTTCAACGTGACGAACCAATAAAGAAGTTTCATGGTCACCTTTTGCTAATTCTACATGACCAATATGGGCTTTGCCTTTTAGACTTTGGAGTAAAGCGCGCAATTCAGGCAAACTATCTGATAACTTTTTATCCAAAACGCTACAAGTATGAATAGAAGTTAAGCGATTACTATGATGTTCACGGAATCCCAAAATCAAACGGTCCGGTTTTGGTAAATAACGCACACCTATGCGTGCCCGACGGCGATAATCACTTTGTAAAGAGCGAATCGGTTCTAACCATTGTTCAGGTTGAATACCTGCAAAATGTTGTAAATGTGATTGAAGAACATTTTGCTTTAAGCGAATTTGCTCATCTGGATGAATGTGCTGCATGCTACAGCCACCACAAATGCCATAATGAGGGCAAATGGCTTGTACACGATTTGGTGAAGGCTCTGCTAAAAGCTCAATCATTTCCGCTTCTTCAAGTCGTTTAGCCTGATGCGTAATTTGAGCCTTTACAGTTTCACCAGGCAATGCATAACGAATAAACACCTTTTTACCATGCTTATCTGCCGGATGATCCGAATGAGAACCATAGTGCGCAATTCCCCGCCCCTCATGAGAAAGAGTTTCAACCTGAAAAATATATTCGGGTTGCTGAGGTTTGCGAGATTTGGTGTGCTGTTTCAAAGAATGAACCTAAAAATCTAAAGGATTAAAATAGTGTGACGTAAATTCATTATGCTTTGAGGTATGTTTCCATACTTCAAGAAAATCGGTTTGCTGCGGTATTGTTTGTAAATACTCAATACTCGAACTAATCCAGTGATTATGCTCATCTGTATTGAGTTGGCCTTTTAGCAGCAACCAGCGCAAATAAATAAACCATGTATTGAGTACATCACCTTCACAATAACTAGTTAACTTTAACCATTGCTGTGCACGTACATATTCAGGTACATGATACCCCGATTCCCCACGTTTACCAGGTAAACCTAAAATACAGGCAACATCATCAAGCTTTTGAAAATTACGACCATTAAACATCGCCATCACATCCATTAAATCAATATGACGGTGGTGGTAACGGTTTTGGTAATTATTAAAACGTTTCTGACTATCAAGCTCGCCTTGATCAAACAGCCCCGGTGCAGAAAGGCCATGGTACATCGCACGGAATAAAATGACGGGTAAATCAAATTGCGAACCATTCCAACTCACTAAAGTCGGATGGCGTTTGTCAAAAATTGATAAAAACTTCTGTAAAATCTCAGCTTCTGAATAATGCTCTCGACTAAAAGAAAATAGTCTAAAACCTGACTCATCAATCCATAGACCAGAAATACATACGATTTCATGTAATGGCAAACGCTGAAAATCCATACCAGATTCTTGACGGCGGATTTTGGTGAGTGCCTGCTCAACATCTGCCTCTGGCAAATCAAGATGATATAAATGCGCTCCCGCTTTTAAATCAGTTAAAGTTTCAATGTCAAAAACCAAAGTTGGGAAACGCATTCTTTCTCTCAATTATGAGTTATCGTCCTGTACTGAGAACAGACCTGTAGACAAGTAGCGATCACCACGGTCACAGATAATGCAAACAATAACAGCATCCGGATTTTCTTCTGCAATCTTGATAGATGCCCAAACCGCACCACCTGAAGATGTACCCGCACTAATACCTTCCATACGCGCTAATTTACGCATGGTTTTTTCAGCCTCAATTTGAGGAATATCAATAATTCGGTCTACACGACTACTATCAAAAATTGTCGGTAAATATTCTTTTGGCCAGCGACGAATACCCGCAATGCTTGATCCATCTGCTGGTTGTAAACCCACGATCTGAATGTCTGGATTTTGTTCTTTTAAATATTTAGAAACACCCATGATGGTACCGGTTGTACCCATTGAGCTTACAAAATGGGTAATTTTACCGCCAGTTTGTTTCCAAATTTCAGGACCAGTCGTAAGGTAATGCGCTTCAACATTATCCGGATTACCAAACTGATTTAAAACAAAACCTTTGCCGTCTTTTTCCATTTGCAAAGCTAAGTCACGAGCGCCTTCCATACCTTGTTGTGGAGTCACTTCAATCAACTCTGCGCCATAAGCCAACATTGCATCTTTACGCTCTTGGCTCATGTTGTTTGGCATAATAAGTTTCATTTTATAGCCGCGCATTGCTGCAACCATAGCCAATGCAATACCTGTATTACCGCTAGTTGCTTCAATTAATGTATCGCCCGGTTTAATTTGACCACGCTTTTCTGCCTGCATAATCATGTTATATGCGGGACGATCTTTTACAGAACCTGCCGGATTATTACCTTCCAATTTTGCTAAAACCGTTGCTTGCGTATGACAAGACAAGCGCTGCAAACGGACTAGAGGTGTTTTACCTACATAGTGATCTAACAAAAATTCGTCGGCTAAAAAATCAGGTTGTGTATTACTCATGATCAACACCTAAATCGGGGTGGCACTATTGTATGAAAAAATGGTCGGCACTGCACCCATTTCACTATGCTTTTTAATAAAAGTGATTAAAGCTCGGTCATTTATAAAATGGCGTCTGTTTTAAAATAAAGCGTGATAATATGCCCTACAGAGAGATCAATCTGATGTAGCCATGTCTAATTTCAATAAAACCTTATCGAAACGCTTACGTCTGAATCATGCATATGGGCAACTTATTGCTCTTATTTTTGTGCCCATGATGATTTTAACTGGTGTTGGTGCTTTTTTGGTTTTAACTGAAACATCATACTCTGCAAAACAACAGCAACTGCATCACGCTTCGGCTATTTTGGCGCGTTATAATCAAATTGCTAAAGATCTCTATACACTAGTAGAGCTAAAACCTGATGAATATGACCATGCACAAAATATTATGCAAAGCATGTTCAGTGAAAAAAATCTAAAACGTGCTGCTTTAATTGACAGCAATGGTCAAACTTATTTAAGCGTAGGTTATCGAGATAACCGTTACTGGCCAAACTTCACACAAAATAGTAGCTTTTTCGGTCCGATCTCTTATAACCACAATAATATTTACGGCGTTAGCATTAGCAACATCAAAGGAAAAGCCCCTGTTTGGCTAGTGATTGAAATGGATAATCAACCACTAGAATTAGCGCGTTATCGTATTCTGATTGCTTTAGTCATTACCAGCTTGATGACTTTATTATTACTTTTACTCTGTCTAAATTTCTTCTCTCGCCGCTGGGTTGCACCGATGTACGAAATTCGAATGCAGCTACAACGTTTAAATGCAGATACCTTAGACCAGCATATGGTGATTAACAGTACTGGCGAATTACGCTTACTTCAGCGTGATATCGCAAGTCTAGTAAAAAGATTACATTTTAGTTTTTTAGAGCTTAAAGAACATACCGAACAAACCGAAGAAGACTTACGTAGAACATTAGATACACTAGAAGTTCAAAACATTACTTACCGTCAAGCACGTGACCAAGCGATTTCATCAAATCAGGCAAAATCTGTTTTCCTTGCCAATATTAGCCATGAGCTGCGTACACCACTCAACAGTATTGATGGTTTTATTCATTTATTACTTCGCCAACAAAACTTAAATAACGAGCAGAACCTTTATCTACAAACTATTCGAAAATCTTCTGCGCATTTATTAGCATTAATTAACGATGTACTAGATTTCTCGAAGATTGATGCAGGTAAACTGGAACTTGAAACAGCGCCATTTGATTTAGAAGAAGCCATTTTCGATGTTATGGACATGCTATCGCCTTTGGCTGCACAAAAGCATATTGCCATGGCATTTTATTATGCAGATAGCATCCCACAAGAAGTTATTGGCGATGCTTTACGTTTCAAACAAATTTTGACCAATTTAATTTCCAATGCCATCAAGTTCACTCCAGATGGCGAAATTATTGTTCGTGTGCGTATGGAACATGATGATATTGGGCAATGCTTACTGCACTTTAGTGTTCAAGATAGTGGTATTGGTTTAAGTGGTACTGACCGCAAAAAGTTATTTGAGTCATTTTCGCAAGGCGATGCATCTGTTACACGTCAATTCGGGGGTACAGGTTTAGGACTCGCAATCTCAAAACAACTGGTTCACCTGATGCATGGCCAAATTGGCTTTGAAGATAACCAAGAACGTGCGCCAACAGAAAAAGGGTCGACATTCTGGTTTACAGCACAGTTTACTGTAGATGAAGAGCACGAGATTGAGCACCCTCACTTCGAACATTTACAAGTGGTGTCTTATTTAGCTCATCCGGCAACGGCAAGTGTTTTACGCTACTATCTTGAAAACTATCAAGTTCCTCACATTGAAACCCAATCAATCTTGGACTTATTTAGTCGCTTAAAACATCTTGATCAGAAAGACAACACATGGCTTATCGTAGATCATAGCGGTGATACAGAGGCTTTACTCAAAGAAATCCGTAGCCGCTATCAAGGCAATTTAGCAGTTTATGGCTATCAAATGACACTTGAGCCAAACATGCTCACCGAATATCGTGCCCGCCCTCTTTATCAACCATTAAGCCGTAGCGGACTTATTCAATTATTAAGTGATCAACCTATTTTTGAAGAAGAACAACAAGACTTTAATGGTCAGGGTTTACATATTTTAGCGGTCGATGATCACTTGCCAAACTTAATTGTTTTAGAAGCATTATTAGGTGAATTAAATGTTAAAACCTCTAAAGCTTTAAGTGGACAAGAAGCGCTTAATATCATTCAAGAACGCATTGACCAAAAGCTCAAACCGTTTGATTTGGTATTTATGGATATTCAAATGCCAGTTATGTCAGGTATTGATACTACGCGTGCGATTCGCTCGCTAGAGTCAACTTTAGACGGAGAAATGCAGCTTCCAATTATTGCACTAACAGCCCATGCCCTTGCTGATGAAAAACAAAAGCTTCTTAAAGTTGGTATGAATGACTATGTCACCAAGCCAATTCAAATGGAACAAATCATTCAGATATTAACGCAATGGACCAAAAACAACTTCACAGCACAAGCTTTAGATAAAGATCATCATGTTGTTGCTGAAGCATTAGACCCTGAAATTTTAAACTGGCAACAAAGCTTACAATTAGCAGCAAATAAAGAAGATCTTGCTCAAGACTTACTTAAAATGTTGGTAGACAGTTTCCCAACTGAGCTAGATGAAATGCAACAACTCATTGAGCTTGAAGACTTCCCTCAGCTCGAGCATGTGTTACACCGCCTCTATGGTGCAACCCGCTATGTAGGTACACCAAAACTTCAGCAAGTTACTGGTGACTTCGAACAGTTTGTTTCTACTTTACGTAAAGAACGTCGCCGAGCAGATGACGGATTTATTGCAGAAGTCGCAAAACGTTTCGATGAACTAGGACTCGTAATTAAAGAGGTTGAGAGTGCTGCTCACCAAATTTTAGTTATACCCGACTAAACAAAAACCTATAAAAAAGGCATGACTGACCTGTCATGTTTCCAATGTACAGCCATGTTATGCTCCGCTTATCGATAAAAAAATAAGCGGGAATTTCATGGCACTTTTACGTATAGAAAAGAATAATGGCATTGCAACAGTTTATCTAAACCGTCCGGATAAACGTAACGCCATGAGTTTTGCCCTCCTCAAAGAACTCGTTTCAACGGCTAAAGCCATACAAAAAGACCGAGATATCCGCTGTGTAATTTTGACTGGCGAAGCACAAGTGTTTAGTGCTGGTATTGATTTGTCAGATCTTAACAACCCTAAAAACTCTGCATTTGCTATTTGGGAACTTGTAAAACCAGGACAAAGTCTTTTCCAAAAAGCTTTTTTAATTTGGCAGAACTTACCTGTACCTGTTATTGCCGCACTTGAAGGTTATTGCTTTGGTGCGGGAATGCAGCTTGCACTGGCTGCCGATATCCGTATTGCTCACCCAGAAACAAAAATGTCGATTATGGAAAGTCGCTGGGGACTGGTTCCAGATATGGGACTTACCCGCTCACTTAAAGGTTTGATTGGAGTTGATCTTGCAAAAGAGTTGACCTTAACAGCCCGTGTGTTTGACGGAAACTATGCAAAAGATATTGGTCTTGTGACTCATTTAAGTGAAAACCCATTAGAAAAAGCAAATGCAATAGCATCAGAAATGTTGCAACGCTCACCAGATGCCTTGACTGCAGCAAAACGCGTATTGGATGCAATGGAACATCAACCAGAAAAGTCATTACGTTTGGAAAAAATCTGGCAACTTAAATTATTACTTGGTAAAAATAGCAAACTTGCTCGTAAAAAAGACAAACATCCGGAAGTTAAATTTTTACCACGCCAATACAGATAAGAGCTTTAATAATGAATTTTGATCGTAATACACCTATTGCTTTTTTGGGCATAGGGCTTATGGGAAGCCGTATGGCAAGTCGCCTTATTCAAGCGGGCTTTCAAGTCGCTGTCTGGAACCGAACAACATCTGCTTGTGAAGAACTCATTGATATTGGTGCACATGCTCTTGAACTCTCAGAAATTGGTCAATATCCATTAATTTTAATTTGCCTAGCCGATGATAACGCTGTGCAAAGCGTATTTAAGCAAATTCAGTCTCACTTAAAAGCAAATCAAGTTATTGTAGATTTCTCAAGTTTGTCTGTTGCTGCAACCAAAGCACTTGCTCAAACTGCCACTTCACAACACGTAAACTGGATTGACTCTCCAGTTTCTGGAGGAACTGCTGGTGCAGAACAAGGTACTCTTGTCATTTTTGCAGGTGGAGATGCACAAACCATTGAAGCTTTAAATCCTGTTTACAATGTACTTTCCCAACGCGTAACACGTATGGGTGATACAGGTACGGGCCAAGCTACTAAAATTTGTAATCAACTGATTGTGGCAGCAAATAGTACTCTTATTGCTGAAGCTGTAGCACTGGCAGACCGTGCAGGCGTAGATACAACATTACTCGCTCCTGCTCTAGCGGGTGGATTTGCCGACTCAAAGCCATTTCAAATTTTGGCCCCACGTATGGCAACGCATACATTCGAGCCTGTTCAGTGGAAAGTTCAAACATTATCAAAAGATCTTAACAACGCTGTAACATTGGCTAACAATGTTAATTTAGATATTCCTGTTGCACAAAAAGCTCTATTACAGCTACAAACTCACCAAAAAAATGGCTTTGCTGAGAAAGATTTAGCTACTATGATTCAAGTAGTAGAGCAATAATAAAAGGAGTTTGTGTATGGGTCGTCTTGCCGTCAACTTATCCATGATTTTTACCGAAGTTTCTTTAATTGAACGCTTTGCATTAGCCCATGCAGAGGGCTTTGAGCATGTAGAAATCCAATTCCCATACGAGCTTTCTATTTCTGAGATCAAAGAACAATTAGAACGTTACAACTTAGGTTTATGCTTAATTAATGTTCCAGCTGGCGATCTTATGCAAGGTGGAAATGGTCTGACAGGTGTACCCGGTCAAGAAAAAGCATTTCTTGAAGCATTAGAGCTAGCAATTCACTACGCCACTGCATTAAACGTACCACGAGTTAATATTTTGGCAGGCAAGCAACCTCAAGATTCAGACTTACTCCCTTGCCTTAAAACACTTGCAAGTAATTTAAAGCTGGCTTGTGATCTTCTTACAGAACATGATATTGAACCTGTATTTGAAATGATTAATGGCACCGATATGCCACGCTTTTTGGTACAGAACATTGCTCAAGCCCAAGAAATGCTAGAAGCAGTCAATCATCCCGCCCTAAAAATGCAATATGACTGTTACCATATGGCGATGATGGGTGAAGATGTACTAGAAGGTCTACAAGAGAATATTCATCAAATTGGCCATATTCAATTTGCAGATTGTCCGGGACGCCATGAACCCGACACGGCTCAAATCCCATATGAACAAATTTTTTCTTGGATTAAACAAAGCTCTTATGAGGGCTATATTGCGGCCGAGTACAAACCTAAAAACGGGTCAAATCAATCATTTACATGGAAAAATAAATATTTCTCTGATGATGTAAATATATAAACTGTTACTAGTTTAGTTTGAAATTCTGAGCGAAAACCACTATATTAGATAGTGAGTAATTGTCAGGAAAATATACCCTATATGAATTTAGAACCATCGCCCAGCGTGTCTAATTCTCACGATTTCGCAATGAATACCTCAAATAAAGACGTACAAGCTTGTCTCAAAGTCGTCCATGACGCTTTAGTTGATGTAAAAGCAAAAGATATTCTACAGTTAGATGTTAGTTCTATTAGCAATGTTGCTGATGCTATTGTCATCGCGAGTGGTACTTCTACTCGTCACGTCAAAGCACTTGCTGACAATGTTGCAGAAGAAGCTCGAAAAGCTGGTTTCCGCCCGATTGGCGTTGAAGGCGAACGAGATGCCGAATGGATCTTAATTGATCTTGGCTATGTTGTAGTACACGTGATGCTACCAACTGCCCGCAAATTCTATGATTTAGAAAGCTTATGGCGTACTGCCCCAGAGTCAGTCGCATAAAATTTTGCTTTTAAAAAAAGCGGCTCTTTTGAGCCGCTTTTTTGTTTATATCTCTTCTTATGCTGTAACACGATAAACCTTTACCTCATATCCCCCACAACACTATTGCCTTTCCTATTAAACTTTCATGCATATTAAAGTCAGTCATCGGCCACAAATAAATTTGACATGACAAATTGTCAGAATTGCAGCACTATACAAATTCTTGAAGTTCCCACCAATAAATAACATAACCGGAGTACAGAAAGTGAAGATACTCATTACAGGTGCCAACACAGGGATTGGCTTTGCCACAGCAGAACAACTTGTAAAACAAGGACAACATGTAATTTTGGCATGCCGAAATTCTCAAAAAGCTCAAGAAGCGCAAAACAAACTGCGCTCACTTAACCAAGGGCAAGTCGATATCGTTTCTCTTGATTTGAATAGTCTTGAGCTAACCCAAAAAGCTGCCGATGAAATCACAGACAAATATGGCAGCCTTGACGTACTCATTAATAATGCAGGTTTATTTTCTAAAACCAAACAACTTACAACTGATGGCTTTGAGCAACAATTTGGCGTTAATTATTTAGGCCATTTTTTACTAACCCAGAAACTCATTCCAGTTTTAAAACAATCTCCCAAAGCACGCATTATTCATCTTGCATCTATTGCTCACTGGGTTGGCTCAATTAAACCCAATAAATTTCGTGGAGAAGGATTTTATAATCCCCTGTTCTATTATGGACAATCGAAGCTTGCAAACTTACTGTTTAGCAATGCATTAGCAGAGCAACTCGCAGACAGTTCAATTACCAACAATGCTTTACATCCAGGTGGAGTTGCTTCCGACATTTATCGTGAACTACCAAAGCCAGTTTATGCAGTGATGAAATTAGGCTTAGTACCCACTTCTGTACCAGCAAAGCTCATTACAGAAATGGCAATTGGAGACGCATGGCAAAACCGCAATGGCGAATACGTTAGCGCGCATATGCCAGACTGGAGATCTTCACATGCTAAAAATCAACAACTGGCACGCGACCTCTACCAACAATCAATGGACTTGGTAGAGAAATTTATTTAAAAAATTAGTCCAAATAAAAAACCACCCGAAGGTGGTTTTTTTATTTCAAAGCAACTTAGTGACCTGTGCCATTAATTGCTTTCGTCATATCTTCAACAACTTTCTTGGCATCACCAAAGATCATCATTGTTTTTTCGTTATAGAACAAATCGTTGTCTAGACCTGCATAACCCGTTGCCATAGAGCGTTTAATTACCATGATTGTACGCGCTTTATGAGCTTCAAGAATCGGCATACCATAAATTGGCGAGCTAGGATCATCTTTTGCAGCTGGGTTTACAACATCGTTTGCACCAATTACAAGTACTACGTCAGTTGCTGGAAAGTCCGAATTAATCTCATCCATTTCCAAGATATCTTCATAAGCCACGTCCGCTTCAGCAAGCAATACGTTCATGTGACCAGGCATACGACCTGCAACTGGATGGATAGCAAAACGAACACGAACACCTTGCTCTTTTAGAATCTCACACAACTCTTTTACAGCATTTTGTGCACGACCTTGCGCCATACCATAACCCGGTACAATCACAACGCTGTCTGCATTTGACATCAAGAAGCCAGCATCATCAGCAGAACCCGAACGATGGTTACGTTGAACTTGCTCACCCTTAGCAGCTGTAGAAACTGCTGCACCACCCATTGCCCCACCAAACAATACATTGATGATTGAACGGTTCATTGCTTTACACATGATGTACGAGAGAATCGCACCAGATGAACCTACGAGAGAACCCGCAACAATCAACATGTTATTTTCAAGGGTAAAACCAATACCTGCCGCAGCCCAACCAGAGAATGAGTTAAGAAGCGATACCACAACAGGCATATCACCGCCACCGACCGGCGCAATCCAAACCCAACCAAATGCAAGCGCAAGTGCTGTCATTGCCCAGAAAGCAGTCATGTTGCCAGTTGTGAAGAAGTAAAAACCACAAGCCAACATCGCGATAAAGATAAGCGCTTGAACAGGTTTAACCCATGCTCCAGAAATCGTTTTAGCCCATTTTTTCGCAGCCAATTTACCATAGGCAAATACAGATGCGGTAAAGGTAATTGCACCAACGAAACAACCAACAAATAATTCAAACAAGTGAATCTTGCTCATGTGCGCATGTTGTACGCCAGCTGCCGTTAACGCTGCTTCATTTTGAGCAAATAATTCAGTAAGTTGGTTGTTATGTAAAATTGCGGCAATCGCAATTAAAACAGCAGCTAAACCCACCAATGAGTGCATAAGCGCAACAGTTTCTGGCATTTGTGTCATTGGTACGGTACGTGCACGAGCAATACCCACAATTGCACCTAATACCATTGCACCACCGATCATCCAGATCACTGGGTTATTGGCAACAAAGAAGGTTGTTATAACGGCAATCGCCATTGCGATCATACCGTAACGGTTACCTTGAATTGCTGTTTTAGGGCCAGACAAGCCACGAAGCGTCAAGATAAAGAGAATTGCGCCAACAAGGTACAACCAGTTTGCATTTGCTTGAATAAATTCCATGTCAAAGCCCTCTTATTTCTTTTGCTTAGGCTTGAACATTTCCAGCATGCGCGCAGTTACTGCGAAACCACCGAAAATATTAATGCTTGCTAAAAATACTGCAATCGCACCGAGTACGCTCACCACATTCACACTTTGAAATGCAACGTTAGCATCTACACCTAAAACTGGCAGACCTACAGTTTGCAACATCGCACCCACTACAATAATAGATGACAATGCATTGGTGACCGCCATAAGTGGCGTATGCAAAGCAGGTGTAACACCCCAAACAACGTAATAACCTACGAAGATGGCAAGGACGAAAATTGTAATAGTTTCAACCATGAGAAATCTCCTTAACCACGCTTAAGCAGTACTTGACCGCCATGAGTGACCAATAGGGCTTTTTGGATTTCGTCTTCCTGATTAATCACAAAGTTTTTCTCTTTGTCGAATAAAGTCTCTACGAAATTAAAAACGTTACGCGCATATAATGCAGAAGCTTCTGTTGCTACAGTGGCCGGAATATTTGGAACACCCAAAATTTTCACGCCATTTTCTGTAAACACAGTCTCGCCCACTTTAGAGCCTTCAACGTTACCACCCGTTTCAACCGCCATATCTAAAATGACAGAGCCCGGCTTCATTTTGGCAACAGTTTCAGCTTTAATCAGACGTGGTGCATCACGACCCGGTAACAATGCTGTTGTAATCACGATGTCTGCATTAGAAACAGCCTTATCAACAATCGCAGCTTGGTCTTTAATGTATTGCTCACCCGGCATCCAGCCATAACCATTTTTTGCTGCATCTGCTGCACGTTGTTGCTCTTCTTCAGACATTGGCACGTCTAACCACTTGCCACCTAAAGACTCAACTTGATCTTTTGCTGTAGGACGTAAATCAGTCGCTTCAACCACTGCACCCAAACGTTTTGCGGTAGCAATCGCCTGAAGACCCGCAACCCCAACACCCATGATCACAACACGTGCAGGCTTTACAGTACCCGCAGCAGTCATCAGCATTGGGAACATGCGTTGATATTCAGCAGCAGCAAGCAAAACTGATTTATAACCAGCTAAGTTTGCTTGAGAAGACAACACATCCATGTTTTGTGCACGAGAAAGCGTACGAGGAAGCAGTTCTAGAGCAAAAGCAGATACTTGCTGAGTCGCAAATTGATCTAGCTCGGTGTTACGATAAGGATCAAACATTGCTACAACAGCTGTATTTGCTGCAAGTTTTTGAATTTCCTCGCCTTGTGGCGCACGAACTTTCAAAATAATTTGACTACCCGTATAGGCATCATCCGTAATGGTTGCACCGACCTGTTCATAAGCACTATCAATGTACGCAGCCTTTACACCAGCACCACGTTCAATCACAACGCTATGACCAGCGCTAATCAACTTCTTTACTGTCTCTGGCGTAGCAGCTACACGATTTTCACCGACGACAGTTTCGGTTGGGATTCCGATCTGCATGAGCGTTCCTCAAGCTAATTTCTCATTGTCAAAAACATTGCAACCTGCAATGTTTCCCCCATGTGTATTCTTTGTACAGAATTTGGATTCTAATTGAACTTTTTGAAAATACCACCCAATATTTATTTAATAAATACCCATATTTTGAACTGATGATTCACGTTATTAAAATAGGGGTGTAACATAGGAGGATTTTTCTTTTTCTACAGACAACAGTCTCTCTTATACAGTCCTGTATATGAAAATTTCTTTATCATCGTTTCAAATTGGGTCTTTTTTTGCTCTTTGCTCTGCTTTTCTATTCAGCACAAAAGCAATCTTTATTAAACAGACTTATGCCCTTTCTCCATTAGTAGACGGTACAGTCCTGATGGCTTTACGTATGTTAAGCGCTTTACCGTTCTTTCTATTAATTTGCTGGTTCAATAGGCATCATAATCAGGGCATAAAAAAGAAGGATTGGCTAATTTTAATTTTTGCCGGTCTATTAGGCTACTACTTCGCCAGCTGGCTCGATTTCACGGGTCTTATGTTTATTAGTGCTTCTTTAGAGCGAATTATTCTTTTTTTATATCCCACACTCACCGTGATCGCTTCGAGTCTACTCTACAAACAAAAATTAGATGTAAAAAGTTGGTTTGCCATTTTTCTTAGTTATGGTGGAACCGTACTAGTGATGCTCCAAGAGCACAACAACGCACCAATTCAGGGCAACTTCTGGTTAGGTACAAGTTTCGTATTTGCAAGTGCAGTGGCTTTTGCAGGATATTTACTCCTAACTCCTTCACTCATTAAAAAATTTGGTTCTTGGAATTTCACAGGTTTAGCATTAACTATAGCTTGTATCGGAACATTAACGCACTACACATTGAGTACCCCTCACCCAGTTCAACTGTTATTACAACTTCCCTCTAGCGTTATTTGGTATGGCATTGGCTTAGGCTTTTTAGTTACCGTCTTACCCACAGTTATGCTCATGCAAAGTATTGAACGTCTCGGTGCATCTCAATCTGCAATGATTGCTTCAATTGGACCAGTTTTAACGATTTTGCTTGCTGTTGCTTTTTTAAATGAGCATTTAAATATGTGGCAATGGATTGGCTGCCTTCTTAATATAGTAGGCGTAATGATGATTACCCTCAGAAAAAAACGACTAAAACATTAAATCTGCTTGACCTCAACTTAAGTTGAGGTTGGATACTCACCTAACTTTCAATAAACGGCTGAGATCCATGAAAAAAGAAGCTTTTAAAATTATAAACCCATCGACTTTATACAACCCCACTCCAAATGCTTATAGCCATGTTGCTATAGTCCAAAATTTTAAAAATATTATTCATGTTGCGGGTCAAGGAGGTGAAGATGCAAAAGGTGAATTAAGTTCAGATTTTCAAGAACAAGCCATCCATGTTTTTGATAACATCCAACATGCCTTAACAGCAGCAGATGCAGAAATCACAGATATCGCTGTTTTAAGGGTTTTAATTGTTGATCATTCGGATGAAAAACATCAAATTTTGATTAAAATCATGCAAAATCTATGGAAAAATCATCCTTTTCCAGCCTGCACACTCATTCCCGTGCCACGCCTTGCATTAGAACGCATGCTCATTGAAGTTGAAGCAACGGCATACACTTAATAAAACTGAGAGAACATCATGTCTACCCCTGAAGATATCAGTCAAAATAAACCTTTGCTTTGGTTGATGGCAGCAGCATGTGGCTTGTGTGCAGGTGTGAATTATTATTGTCAGCCTCTAATTCACTCTATTCAGCAAGAGTTTGCTGTAACTCAAGCACAAGCTGCTTTAACAGTAACATTTGCTCAAGTGTCTTATGCCCTCGGTTTACTTTTTATTGTACCGATGGGCGATATCGTCAATAAAGCCAAGGCTATTCCGTTTTTGATGGTGCTTTGCGCAGTTGGTCTATTTACATCTGCATTTTCAGTTAACTTACCTATGCTCTGGATCGGCACAATTTTAGCGGGCTTGTTTTCTGTTGCAGCTCAAGTGCTTATTCCACTTGCAACGATGACAGTCAAACCTGAAAAAACTGGCGAGATTATTGGCTTTTTAATGAGTGGCTTATTGGTCGGGATTTTACTCTCTACCAGTCTGGCTGGTTTGTTCTCAAACTTATTTCACTGGAAAGTCGTATATATAGTCAGTGGCGTATTAATGCTTCTGTTGGCATTTACTTTAAAAAGTCGCTTGCCTTATGTCATGCGTATGAAAATGAACTATGGGCAAATCTTTGTCTCCATGGCTCAGCTTTTAAAGCAAGAGAAGCGACTATTATTAAGAGCGCTTACGGGTGCTTTTGCCTTTGCAGCAGTGAGTACTTTGTATTCCACTATCGCACTGCTACTCACTTCGGCACACCATTTACCCGATCTATTTATTGGACTCGTCCCTCTAGTCGGTATTTTTGGTGCTTTATCTACACGTTATATTGGCAAATATGCAGACCAAGGCTACACAAGCTTACTCACTTGGATGGGTTGCGGGCTGTTCTTGGTAAGCTGGATCTGTTTCTACTTCGGACAGACTCTAATTTCTACTTATGTTATTGGCTTTGCTTTAATTCAATTAGCACTCGCGCTCGTTCACACCAGCAACCAGAGTATTATTTTCCGTTTACGTCCAGATGCCAAATCTCGTATTAATGCCATTTATATGACTACTTACTTTATTGGTGGTGCAGCTGGTTCAGCATTAGGAATTTTTGCATGGAATCGTGGTGGATGGACCATGACATGTATAGCAGGTGTGGGACTCGTTGCATTTTGCATTTTATTTAGTGTTATTGATGCTTTCTTACAAAAAAAGCAGATGCTTCACTCATAAGGTAATTTGTTAAAAATCAAATTTCTATACTCCACCATTGCTTTCAACAATGGTGGGCTATTACTTAGTCACTATATTAGTTAAATATGAGGTAATACAAAAGGTACGATATCTTGAAAAGTACGGCCATGTACATTTTCACCAATTGCATGCATTTTCCAAGCATCGTTATGTCGATAAATTTTTGCAATGATTAGACCAGTATGAGCGCCTTGCGAAGAAAGTTTATAACTTGCAATTTCATTATTATTTGATTGATCAACTAATCGGCAAAATGCATTTTCCACTTTCTCAAAGGTCTGACCTCGGAAACTATTAACAGTAAAAACCAAAGATTTTACTTGTGCTGGAATCTGGTTAAGGTTGACACGAATTACTTCATCATCCCCACTTCCCGCTCCTGTTAAATTATCTCCCGAATGGCGAATACTCCCATCTCTACTTTGCAGTTGGCCAAAGTAGACAACATCAAGCATTTTTTTATTTTCATCAAATAAAATTACAGAAGCATCAAGATCAATATTACCGCCACCGCCAAAACCAAAAAAACCTTTGCTTTTTACTACATCCCAACCCACCCCTAAGAAAACTTGTTGAAGGCTACTACCATCTGCTTTTTGCAAATTGATTTTCTGACCTTTTTCTAAATTAATTGCCATATTATGGATCTTCCTATGAGGACTATAAAAATGATTACTTTTATTTTTTAATGAGACTGTTGACGGTTTAACTTAGACATCAACCACTGTAAAAAATTATTTCGGTTTCTTGAACAAATGATAACTTTACCAGCTCCTGAAAAACGTAAAACCATGCCTTCACCACTGGTTACGCTATTTACTAAATTTCCGAGAAAACCACTATTTTGTGAAGTTGAAACCGATAAATGATAATTTAACCGTGAATCCCAGCAGACTACATGTCCATTATCAATCACAACCTCTTTATTGGGCTCTACCTCTAACTCAAACAAGGTTCCACAACCTGAAACTACAACTTGTCCATGTCCACTCGTTTCCATGACAAGAAAACCACCTGTATTTCCAAAGAAAGCACCACCAAGACTGCTATTTAATTGTGCTTTGACTTCTACTGAATCATGTGCGGCAACAAATGCACCATCACTTAACATGTACTGGGTTGTACCAACATCGAGAATCTGCATATCTCCATCTAGTGAAGCAGACAATAAACAGTCTCCATCTCCACGTACAGCTTCGATATGCTGCTGAAATAAAGATTCATCATTGGCAAAACGACGTAATAAGGATTGCATTAAACCGCCCTGTAGTCGCCCCTTTAACTCCAGAGCATCTTCCATCATGACCATTGCATTACTTTCACAATAAATACGGTCTCCACGGCGCATTGCAACATGCAAAAATGGTTCTGGTGAACCCACCAAACTAAAGTGTGCCATTTTATTAACCCTTTTAATCTCTAACAATTTGATGATGCCTAGCAGCATTCAACCAATCGGGAAATTCTTGTAATAACAATTCATATAAGTGCTCATCCGAAACACTATCAATTCGGTCTAAATTAAAGAAATTACAGTTATCAACAATACGACCAGACATTTCATCCAGCTTTTCAAGTGCACCATAATCACGACCACCAATTCCTACAAATTGCCAAAAAATTGGAAGTGAAGCGGCTTGAGATAATATTTTTTTCATTTGTCGACGGCTTCCCACTCCACCATCGGAAATAAACAGAACATAAGTTGGAATTTGATCATCAAATTTACGAAAGTAATTAATTACAGCTTCAATCGCTGGAATTTCTTCGTTATAGCGTGCACCAACCGACCAGTTTTTCCAGCCTTGTTGAGTCGTATTAATGAAATCATTAACATTAGTTAAAGTAACATCGTCTAGCTGTATAGTTTTAGCAGCGAATGCCCAACATTCGAAGCTTCCATTATCATCAAAATGAATAGCTAATGGCATTAGACGATTAACTACCTTTTGCACATCACCACGGCGATATTGCCAATCCATTGATCCAGAAGCATCAAGCACTAGTGCGACTCTTGCCGTCACACCAAGCAAATTCTTTTTCTCTAATTGAACCAAAGATTTTTTAGTTAGATCAATAATTGAAGCATTACCCGTTTTTTCTGCTTTTTCCAGAGACAGTTTTTTCTTTAGTTCAACCCTTGTTTGTTGCACCGTAGAATCTTTCTGTACAACTCCTTCATCTGCAACCTCTCCACCAAAATGGCGGATCAATGTAGCTAAACCCTCATTAAAACCTTGGCCAATGGCAGCTATTCGCCAAGTATTATCTTTCCGATAAATCTCAAGCAACATTACGGCACGTTCTTGATCGAATAAATTGCCATTTAATTCAAATGCAGCAATAGGTTGATTTTGTAAATTCACTATTTTGACAGTCATTTGCTGTAAATTCGACATTACAGCTTGACCATCAATTGAAGCAGTTAAAACTAAATGATGAATATTTACGGGAAGATCCTGAAGATCAATTTTAAACTGTATAGACTGGTAATTATTTTCAAGCAACCGTACAGCCCGACATGGTGTTTCAGGTTGATTATAAAATGTCATATATCGTTCATCACTTAAACGATAATTTAGATCAAGCCCAAAAGTAGCAATATCTAGCTCAAAATTTGCTTGATATTGAATCTGGATAAAAAAAGAGTGTTGCCCTTGAAAAATATCATTTAATTTTATTTTTTGTCCGCGAATTAGACTTAACATATAAAGCAATAACCTATTTTTATCATTTATAAATACAGAGTTGAAAGATAGTGCCTAAGCACTATCTTTCTATAGCTTAGACAGAAACACCATAAGAAGCAGCTAAAGGCCCCAAACCACCGGCAAAACCTTGACCGATTGCACGGAATTTCCATTCACTACCGTGTTTATAAAGTTCACCAAAAATCATTGCCGTTTCAGTGCTACTGTCTTCAGATAGATCATAACGTGCAATTTCATTGCCACCCGCATCATTACTCACGCGAATGTAAGCATTAGCAACTTGTCCAAAGTTTTGATTACGAGCTTGACCATCATAAATTGTGACAGCAAAAATTACTTTTGATACATCAGTAGGGACCTTACTTAAGTCCACACTTAAAGTTTCGTCATCGCCGTCGCCTTCACCTGTACGGTTATCGCCATTATGAATTACGGAGCCATCAGCTGACTTTAAATTATTAAAGAAAATAAAGTCATTATCTGCACGAACCTTACCATTTTCATTGATTAAAAATGCAATTGCATCTAGGTCAAAAGCAGCTCCATCCGTCACGCGAGGATTCCAACCTAAACCTACTGTTGTTTTAGTAATACCAGGTGCTTCTTTTGTTAAACTAACATTACCGCCTTTAGTTAAACTAATTGCCATGTGAGTTACTCCTTATTAAATTTTAACTTATCGTTTATTTCATTAAGCTGATAGTCACTAAATCAATGATCTATCAAATTTTTTATGAAGTTTGTGTTTGACTTTTACTGTAAGCAATTGAAGATAGTACAGCCCATGCAATAAATGCGATACCAATTAAGCCTGTAACAACCTCAGGAACGTGACCACCTGTTCCTGTGTACAACATAATTGCCGCTAAAGCGCCAATGGCGTAATGTGCACCATGCTCTAAATATATAAAAGCTTCCAATGTGCCTTGTTCAACTAAATAAATAGTCATTGAACGGACGAACATTGCACCTATTGCTAAGCCCAACATAATGATGACAACATCATTTGTAATTGCGAATGCGCCAATAACACCATCAAAGCTGAATGAAGCGTCTAAAACCTCAAGATAAAGAAAACCACCAATACCTGCTTTTACAATATTAGTTGTCTTACCAGATACTTGCTCTTCACTTGATTCGTCATCACTACTTTCCAGCAAGTGCCCTATGACCTGAACACCGATATATACTACGATGCCCCAAATACCAGCCACAATCACAATTAACTTCTGTTCTACAGGAACAAATGCCGACATGGTAAGTAGAGCGATGAGCGATACAAATACCGACATTGCCGGGATGTTGGCTAAATTAGATAGATGTGCTTCCAACCAGTGGAACCAATGTGTATCTTTGCCATCATCAAATAAAAAGTTCAAAAATACTAAAAGTAAGAACATGCCGCCGAAAGCTGAAATTTCCGCCTGATGAGCTAATAACTTCTCAGAATATTCTTTAGGATCATTTAATGCTAACTTAGCAACTTCAATCATTCCCATGTCTGCTGTTACGCCAACAATTAATAAAGGGAAAATTAAACGCATACCAAATACAGCAACTAATATACCTACTGTAAGAAAAATCTTTTTCCAGAATTCATCCCAGTTTCGTAATACTGAAGCATTTACAACCGCATTATCGAAAGATAAAGAGACTTCCATAACGGCTAATACACCTGTAATCAATAATGCTTTAAGCATCATAGAAAAACCGGCATTCGGCCCATGGGTAAAGCCCCACCATGCTGCTAATCCCAAACAGATCAAGCTAAAAAAAATTGAGAAACGAAAATGTTTCATTTTTTACCTTTTATAAAAAATTTAACGGTATCCATCATTTATTTATTGAAATGATAATTTTAACCAACCTGAATACCATATTGTTGACACATTGCAGCTAGTCCACCAGAGTAACCTTGACCTACAGCTTTAAATTTCCACTCACCGTTATGACGATAGACTTCTCCAAATACCATTGCAGTTTCTGTTGAATAATCTTCAGCCAAGTCAAAACGTACGACTTCTACATTTGTATCTTGATTTACCACTCGGATAAACGCATTTGCGATCTGACCAAAGTTTTGACCTCTTGCTTGCGCATCGTGAATCGTTACAGTAATTGCTATTTTTTCAACTTCAGGTGCAACTTTTGAAAGATTTACCACTAAAGTTTCATCATCACCATCGCCCTGTCCAGAACGATTATCCCCAGTATGCTCTACTGCACCATCTTGTGATTTAAGTTGATTATAAAAAATAAAATCATGATCACCACGAACCTTACCACTAGCTGTTAGTAAGAATGCACTCGCATCTAAATCAAATCCAGCACCATCAGTTGCACGTTCATCCCAACCCAATCCAATTAAAACTCGAACTAAATTAGGATCTGTTTTACTTAGGGATAAATTTCCACCTTTACTTAAACTAATTGCCATTTTGTTTTTTCTCCTCGTTTGAAAGTTTTAAATTCAATAGTCTAAAAATTTAAAAATAGATAAATTGTTCTTATCTAATATTTAACTCAAATATAAAATTTATTTACTACCCGCAACCCAACGCAGTCCGAAACCAAATGCTTGATCTAGCTCCCGATGTCCACGCACGTAACGCACATGGCGCTGAACTTGAATACTGCCACCTTTGTTTATTAACTCAACAATACCGCACATACCTAAAGGCTGCCCTTCTGACAAACGAACCTCAATAGGGGGTTGATCAGGTACATAAATTGTCACTACTGCATCTGTTTCAGCCCAATTCGGTACGCCTTCATAAATAAAAGCAAATAGCACTACGCGATGAATCTGTTGCCACTGCTTGCCATTAATCCTGAGCCATTCACCCTCTTTTAATGCTCCCGTACGATCATCAGCAGATAGTTTAATAAATGGAAAACTATCAAAATCACCAAACTGGTTACCTAAGGCTTGAATAACTGATTTATGACCATTCTGCATCTCAAATAAACAACCTAAATCTAAATCAATTCCCTGATTTTGATTAAGTAACTTTTTAAAGAAACTGCCAGATTGAACCTGCTGAGAACGCTGATTCCAATTCAAATTAATTTTAATTTCGCCAAACCCATGGTCTTGTTTCTTTAAATTAATCTGACTATTACGTTTATCCAGCGTAATTTTACTTAAATTAATTTTAGGTTGAGGGACGGGTAATGGTTTAGGTTGGGTATCTAAAACAGGGACAATAGGTTGATCACTAATTTCAACCCCAAAATATTCAGATAAAGGTTTTAGTCCACCATTAAAACCCTGATTCACAAAACGGAATTTCCATTGATCTTTATGACGGTAAATTTCACCTAAAATTAACGCTTTTTCTGTTTTTCCAGCGCTTGGGACAATTGCTGTAGCAGTATGCTGCCCACTCTCCCATAATTCAATTTGGATATCTTGAATTGCATTAAGGGTACCGTGACCATCAACCGTAGCACACATGGCGATCTTGTTAATATCAACATCTAGTGCCCGTGTATTAATGTTAAATTGAGCTAGATACGGTGCTTTATTTGTGCTTTCAATCAACTCAACACTACTACTTGGCGTTTGCTTTTGACCGTAAAAAACCATGTCTGCATCACCACGAACCTTCCCTTGAGAGTTTAGTAGATATGCGGTCATATCTAACTCTATATCCGATGGCACAATTGTTTTAACTTTTAAATGGAATTGCGTGCAGCTCAAAACCAGATTTGCACCCGTAATGAGTTGTTGCATTGATCTTACCTCTTCTTAATTTTATATTTTTACGCCGAATATCTTTTAATCACTCCAGAAATCGTTCTACCTAGCAAACATGTGTCACTGTTCCGAACATATTTCTATGAGCAGCAAAAACAACAGCCTTATCTGTGTCAAATAAAATAATTTATATGCGCTTTAACTCAACTTCATAAACCTGAAAAGCAGGATAAATCATCGAAATTTGTGTCGAATAAATCATTTTTTACCTGATAGACCATGCTGTAACTCGATCCCAAACATATAATTCTTAAATTTAAATTAGAAAATAGACATAACAGTCTTTATATTACACAAATACTTAAATTTATGCTGCTTACATTGATCAAACTTTGCATTTTTTAGATGAATAATTAATTTTTTCGAGTAGGAATAATAAAAAAAAGAACAAAACTCATGCCACTCTCTGATATATAAGTATTCTTTAAAAGTCTTTAGTTTATTTAATAATATATAGCTCACTCAAAAACTTAGTTTTTTAGATAATATTTTTAGTATGGTTTATCTTTATTTATTACAGGTAAATTTTCCTCAGTAAAATTTTATTGGCTTAAATTTAACTGACTATTACTTCGTTCATTAAGCTCTTACAAAAAAAGCAAATGGTTCACTCATAAGGTAATTTGTTAAAAATCATCTCTATATGTTCAACACAAGGGCGGTCATAAAGTACTCGGTTAAATGCCTCTGTCGATTCAAGGCTAAACCCCGTATAATGCTGCCCTTTCTTTAATTTAGCGACTTTGGGGTCTATTGGTTATGCAATCACTTCAATCGTTACAACCTCGTATTTCAGTTGCCCCAATGATGGACTGGACAACGAAGGATTACCGATTCTTTGCGCGGTTGTTTAACCCAAACGTCGTGCTTTATACAGAAATGGTGACTACGGGCGCGATTTTATTTGGCGATGCAAAACGCCACTTGGACTATAACGCTCAAGAACACCCAATCGTTTTGCAGCTTGGTGGTTCAAATCCTCAAGAGCTTGCCACCTGTACAAAAATGGCTGAAGACTGGGGATATGATGAAGTTAACCTTAATGTAGGCTGCCCAAGTGACCGCGTACAGAACAATAAAATCGGTGCATGTTTAATGGCAGAGCCAGACTTGGTCGCTGAATGTATTCATAGCATGCAAAAGGCAGTGAATATTCCCGTAACTGTGAAGCACCGTATTGGTATTGATGACATGCAATCCTACGAAGAAATGCTACATTTCGTAGATACTGTTGCTGCAACTGGTTGTACTTATTTCGTTGTACATGCGCGTATTGCGATATTGAAAGGCCTGTCTCCAAAAGAGAACCGAGAAGTACCGCCACTACGTTATGAAGATGTCTACCGTTTAAAACAAGAACGTCCACATCTCACCATCGAAATTAACGGCGGAATTAAAACTTTTGCCGAAACTCAAGCTCATTTACAGCACGTGGACGGCGTGATGATTGGCCGTGAAGCGTATCATAACCCTTACCTGCTTGCTGAGCTCGGCCAACTTTGGAACTTAGAAGCACCAGATCGTTTCGATATTATGGAGCAAATGCTTCCGTATATTGAACAGCGTATGGCTGAGGGCGCGCCGCTTTCTATCATTACCCGTCATATTTTAGGCTTATTCCAAAATTTACCGGGTGCCCGTAAATGGCGTCAGGCATTGAGCGGTGGAAATGCCAAAACTTTAGCTGATGTCGAGAATGCGATTCGAAACATGCAAGCGGCACTTATTCGTACTGAAGAATATGTAAAAGAGCATCAAATCTAAACTCGCTTAGCCTTCTTAAATTGTAAGAAAATGTGGCATTTTAAATCAGAGACTTAGATTTTGAGTATATTCGCAAATGTTGGTTCAAAATATTCAAATTTAAGCTCTGTTTAATTATTTTTATTCAGTTTTATCAAATACTTAAATTTCATCGTTTTTTAACGTTATTTTAGTTAGCTTATTTTTTAACAGTCAGGAATAAAAACTGGAAAAAAGATACGTTATTACATAACATAAACAAAACTTTTAAGATTGGGCCATTAGTATCTCTGAACGCCACAGGTAGGTGGTGATCTTCTAAATACGGATATAGGTAGTACGGGTAGAGATTTCACGATGATTATTTATGACGGACAAGTAGCTGATAACTATATGTATCAGAATTCAAATCAGGCAGCGATTGTTGTATCACACAGTACACCAGGCCTTCCTTATCCCTTCACCATGAAACCCAATAGTCACCGTACTGAACCCAACACTCCTCCAGCCATTGATGTAGAAAAATTCGTAGCCAAACTAGAAAGTATTACCTCTCGACGCAGCAAAGCTCGCTGTGCACGTAGCATTCGTCTCGCACTTGAATCTGCTGGTGCCGATGTTGAAAACCATCCAATCGCAGCATCTGATTGGGGTGATACACTCAAAAAGATTGGCTACAAAGAAATTAACCCTGCCTTTGATGAACCCCAAGAAGGCGACATTTATATCATTCACAGAACTCGTAATCATGTTTATGGACATATCGCAGGTTACACTGGAAGTGAATGGGTTTCTGACTTCAAACAAAGCAGTTACGACGTCTATAAAGATGACAATGTGACGTACACCTACTATAGATTAGGTTAATTCAACACTAAGATTGAAACATTTGATGAATTCGCTCAGCGCAGTGCTGAATCACTTCATCCTGATCTTTTCTATAGACCAGTAATACTTCTGAAAGCGATAAATGATCTATCAAAGGTAATAGCTTTACCTGTTCTGGTAATATTTCTTGGTACTCTTGAGGAACAATACTAATTCCTAAATTTGCAGAGACCAATTGTAGCTGAGAAACCTTGCGAGATTGAATCGGGGCTTTTCGTAGGATAAATCCTGCAGCCAAACATAGGTTCGTGACCAAAAAACTTAAGCCGCCTCGCTGAGGAGAAGGCGTTGATACAAAGTACTGGTCTTTTAAATCCTTTAAATAAATACCTTCATTTTTGGCAAACTTAACATGATCAATATGCACAGCCAACATTAACGGCTCTTCATATAACTTAAGAATGTTAAGACCATCTAATGTATGCAGAACAGGCGGCCGAATTAGACCAATATCGATTTCGCCTTTCATTAACGCTAAGATTTGCTGCTCTGATGACAAGGTATTAATTTCAAAACTCATCTGCTGCGTTAAACTGACTTCTTTTAATATCTGAACTTTTTTATTGTCCATGACAATACTGCTTGAATGAGCAATTTTAATCTGGCGATTTTTTCCTTCAGAAACACTTTTAGAAAGATCAATTATTTCATTTAAGTAGAGCAGATTATTTTTTATTTTCTTATAAAAGACTTCTCCCGCTGTGGTGAGTTTTACTTTTTTATCAGTACGATCAAATAACTGAAACTCTATTTCTTCTTCTAATAGTTTCATTTGCCGACTTAAAGCAGACTGGGCAATAAATAAATTTTCCGAAGCAGCAGTAAAGCTCCCCTCCTCAACAATTTTTATGAAATATTGGAATTGCTTTAATGTAGGCATGACCATCTCAAAATTAGATCATTTAGGCTATTTTCTATATTAGATTAGATAATTAACCTTGGCTAGAATTTTATCAAGACTATTTATTTGATTGAATTACTCATGAAATATCTAAAGGGTTTCGCGCTATTCAGCATTGTTATTCTAACTTTATGGTGTTTTAAATTTTATGATCAGCAGCTTCCAAAGCAGCCCGAACATGACACTATCGAGTTATATGATTAAATTGTTTTTTCTCAAAAAATAAAAGGCATGCCCTAATCTAAGCGCATGCCTTTGAATATTGAATCTAGGCTTTCTTTAAATCGAGCTTTTTCAAAACTTCTGCTACAGCAATCATGGCAAAGCTTGAAGTCACGACCACGGCAGACCCATAGCCACCACAGCGTAAGCCCGCTGATGGGCAAACATCTGCACTTGAAAATGGATTATCAATCGAATAAATACAGGTAATCCCAAATTTCTCTTTTGGCTTTTTACAAATGCCGCGAGCGCGAAGTTGACTACGTAGCTTCGCTAACATTGGGTCTTGCTCTGTTTTTGATAAATCTGCCACGCGAATTTTAAGTGGATCGAGTTTACCACCTGCTCCGCCCGATACAATCAAAGGAATTTTATTAAAACGACAATGAAGCATTAAAGCCAGTTTTGCTTTAACGTCATCAATACAGTCCAAAACAATGTCTGGTACAGGGTTTAAAAGCTCCGTGACATTTTCAGGTGTTAAGAAGTCATCAATAATATTAACTTTAATACGTGGGTTAATTTGACGGCAACGCTCCGCCATAATCTCAACTTTTTCACAGCCCAGAGTTGATGTCATTGCAGGTAGTTGACGGTTTACATTTGATGCAGCAACCACGTCCATATCGACTAATGTAATCTCACCAATACCTGTACGTGCTAAAGCTTCTACAGCCCAACTACCAACCCCACCAATACCAATCACCATCACATGACTTTGTTCGTAGTGCTGGAACGATGAATCACCATAAATTTTGGCTACACCTGCAAAACGGCGGTCATATTCATCTTGTTGGAGATCGGTCATTGCTACTCTTTGAGGGGATATAAAACACGGAGAGTATTTTACTGCTTTTCAGACGAAAGTGTATTTTAGATCAAAGAAAACTTAAGACTATGATGTTTAAACTCACGACAAGTCTTATCATTATAATTCAAGTACTAACAGCTAAATCTTCTTACTTTTTTAAAAAAGTAAGCAAAAACTTTCTCATTCACAAAACCTGTCATCTGTTCACGAGTATCAAAAGAATCGCAGAAACTATTATCTTTTTATAACGGGCAGGTTGTGAATGATGATTAGCTCAAGCAAATAAAAGGAAAAGTTCTAATGTAAAAACTCAATTAATACCAACCAATACAAATATTGATTGGTATTAATCTCAAAATAACATTAACCAGCAATCAAATTCCGCAACACATAATGCAAAATACCACCAGCTTTAAAGTACTCGACCTCATTTAACGTATCAATTCGACATAACACATTAAAATGACTCGCGACTCCATTTGGCCCTTTCACATCAACTTCCAAAATTTGATGAGGCTGAATGCCATCCGATAAACCACGAATCGAGATAACCTCATGACCGGTTAAGTTAAGCGACTGTCTGGTTTGACCATCAACAAACTGTAGTGGCAACACGCCCATACCCACCAAGTTTGAACGGTGAATACGCTCAAAACTCTCGGCAATGACAGCTTTTACACCTAACAAGTTTGTTCCTTTGGCAGCCCAGTCACGAGAAGAGCCTGTTCCGTATTCTTTACCAGCAATAATGATAAGCGGGGTATGCTCTTGTTGGTAACGCATTGCAGCGTCATAAATGGCAAGCTTCTCACCACTTGGAATATGAATGGTATTACCACCCTCTTCACCACCCAGCATTTCGTTTTTAATACGAATGTTGGCAAAGGTACCTCGCATCATGACTTCATGATTACCACGTCGTGAACCATAAGAGTTGAAGTCTTTTGGCTCAACACCTTGCTCTTGTAAATAGCGGCCGGCCGGACTGTCTTTTTTGATATTACCCGCTGGTGAAATATGGTCGGTTGTTACCGAGTCACCAAGCACTGCCAAAATACGCGCCTGTTCAATATTCTTGATTGGTTTTGGTGGCTCACCAATTCCTTCAAAGAATGGCGGGTGACGAATATAAGTTGAGTTATCAGCCCATTCATAAGTTTTACTTTTTGGAATCTGGATTGATTGCCAACTTTCATCACCATCAAACACAGCAGCATATTCTTTATGGAACATGTCGGTATTTACTTTTTGCAAGACAGCATCGATTTCTGCCTGACTTGGCCAGATATCTTTTAAGTAAACAGGTTGCCCGTCTTTACCTTGCCCGATTGGTTGAGTCGTTAAGTCGGTACGGATATTACCAACCAAACCATAAGCCACAACAAGAGGTGGTGACGCAAGCCAGTTAGTTTTAACCAATGGGTGCACACGCCCTTCGAAGTTACGGTTACCTGAGAGTACGGATGCCACGTTTAAATCATGGCACTGAATTGCTTCTTCAATAGGTTCAGGTAGAGGCCCCGAGTTACCAATACATGTGGTGCAACCATAACCTACCAAGTTATAGCCCAACTCATCTAAATACGGCGTAAGCCCCGCTGCCAACAAATAATCCGTCACAACTTTAGAGCCGGGTGCAAGAGAACTTTTTACCCACGGTTTACGCTGCAAGCCTTTTTCAATGGCTTTTTTAGCAAGTAAACCTGCTGCCAGCATGACACTTGGGTTAGAAGTGTTGGTACAAGAAGTAATTGCCGAAATTACCACATCACCATGATTTAAAGGGTGTTCTTGTCCATCAATCACACAAGATGGACTGTCATGCTGAATACTAGATTTGGTCGCTTCTACAGCCGTACCGCCACCACCTTCATTTTCCAAACGCTCTTTGGCTTCTTTAGCAGGCTTGAGCGTTAACTCCATTAAGGCATTAAATGTTTTAGGTACTTCTGACAAAAGCACACGGTCTTGTGGGCGTTTTGGACCTGCCAAACTTGCCTGAACCGTACTCATATCTAAACTTAAAGTATCCGTGAAAACAGGTTCATCACCCGGATTACGCCATAAGCCTTGAGCCTTGCTGTAGGCCTCAACCAGTTCTATGCGGTCACTTTGACGGCCTGTTAATTTCAAATAACCCAAAGTCACTTCATCAATTGGGAAGAAACCACAAGTCGCACCATATTCAGGTGCCATATTGGCAATGGTCGCACGGTCAGCAAGTGGTAAATCAGCTAAGCCATCGCCATAGAACTCTACAAATTTACCTACCACACCTTTTTGACGTAGCATTTGAGTAATGGTTAGCACCAAATCGGTTGCCGTAATCCCCTCTGGTAATTTGCCTGTCAGTTTAAAACCAATCACCTCAGGAATAAGCATAGAGATAGGTTGGCCCAACATTGCAGCTTCCGCTTCAATACCACCCACGCCCCAACCCAGTACCCCTAAACCATTAATCATGGTGGTATGTGAGTCTGTACCGACCAAAGTATCTGGAAAAGCAAAGGTTTGACCGTTGTCTTCACCTAGCCATACCGCTTGAGCCAAATATTCCAAATTGACCTGATGGCAAATACCCGTACCCGGTGGCACCACACTAAAGTTATTAAATGCAGATTGTCCCCAACGTAAAAACTGATATCGCTCGCCATTACGCTGCATTTCAATTTGAACGTTTTCTTCAAAAGCCTGATCATCGGCAAAATAATCGACCATCACAGAGTGGTCAATGACTAAATCTACAGGTGATAAAGGATTAATTTTTTCAGGGTTACCGCCTGCTTGTGCCATTGCAGCACGCATTGCAGCCAAGTCAACTACCGCAGGAACACCTGTAAAGTCTTGCATTAAAACACGTGCAGGTCGATATTGAATTTCCTGATCGGAGCTACGGGTTTTTAGCCACTCTGCCAACGCATGAATGTGTTCCGTTTTAACACTGTGCTGATCTTCAAACCGTAATAAGTTTTCCAACAATACTTTTAATGATTTCGGCAGTTTTGCAATGTCACCTAGCTTTTTCTCGGCTTGGGTTAAGCTAAAAATCTGATATTTGCTGGAACCTACTGTTAGCGTCTGTAAAGCATTAAAACTATTGATATTGCTATACTTAGCCATTGGGTTATCCTCCCATGTCTGGCAATGTTATTTTTCACGTTTTTACAAGTTGTTTTCTTACTTTAAGCTTCTTTTTTCATCACTGTGTTTTGTTTTAGTTACTATTTCTAATCTTTGATTTTTATTACGATAATTTCAAAGCAGATAATGAGTTTTTCCACAGTTTTTCTGCTAAATCTGACTCTGACATATTTAAATTTTCGGCCAAACTTTTTAATACAAAAGGTAAGTTCACAGGCGTATTTCGGGTGCGCTGTTCAGTAGAGGTTTGACAGCAAAGCGGTGTCATATCTGGGCAGTCTGTTTCAATCACTAAATGCTCAGCACCGATTGCCTGCACAACGGTATGAAGCTTTTTCGCATTTGGGTTGGTAATTTGCCCCGTCACACCAATTTTAAAACCGAGTTTAATTAACCCTTTCGCCTCTTCTACCCCACCACTAAAAGCATGAGCAATGCCACCAAGTTTAAACTTATGCGCTTTTAATATAGCAAGCACATCGCCATGCGCTTTACGAATATGAAGTAACACAGGTTTCTGATATTGGGTTGCCAGTTCTAACTGCTCAGCAAAATATTGCTTTTGCTTGGCGTATATTTCAGGCTGTTTATGTTCTTTTAAAAAAGTATCTAAACCAATTTCACCGACAGCCACACAGTCTTGTTGCTGCAAAATTTGCTCAAGATGAGCAAGATGTTCTGGCTTGTGCTGTTCAATATAAAACGGATGCAACCCCGGCGCTAAATAGGATGTGGGTACATTGTTCCAATGCTTGAGCTGATGATGAGTTTGTAGCAACTCATCAAAGCGTGATTGCAAAAAACCAATTAACACCAGCGCATCTACCCCCACTTTTTTAGCATCGAGTGCTAACTGTTGCCGATCTTCATCAAAATCGGCAACATCAAAATGGGTATGGGTATCAAACAAATGCATTAATTAGCACTTTTTGCAGCAGGTGCCGAAGCAGCTTGAGCCTTAGGCTTTGGCAAATACTCTTCTTTCAATACATCCTGTAATTGGTCATACGGGATGACTAAACGAGGCAGCCCGACTACATAAGGCCCAATTTCATATTCGCCATATTGCAGAATCAAGCCCTGATCGCCTAACAAGAAATTTTCTGTGAGCTTAAACGGCCAAGCTTGTTCATATTCACTCACACTATTAGCAAGTTTTGAGTCTGTCACCCAAGCTTTAAATGCCTCATGAGCCAACTTTTCTAGCGCTGCTTTTTTCTCTGGACGTAGCAAGTTTTCAAGTTTGACCTGCTTTTGTTCTTTTAAATCAAAATTGTAATAGTGCTGTGCTGCCGAACCATGTGCCCCGCCCAAATAACTACTACTATTTACAACAACAGTCACCACTTTACCTTGCGACTGTATGATTTTAGGCTTCACTAAAAGATTAATCTGATGATTATTACTTAACGCTTTGAGTTCATTGTCTAGACCAATAAATGAATTTGCATAACGTTGAACCTGAGCATCGAAACTATCTTGTTGATCTGCTGCAACGACTGCCGAAGCTTCTGCCTTTTTATCGGCTTTTGCTGCTTTTGCATCTGGCTCTGCAATTTCAAGAATCTGACCGAGTGCTTTTAAAACTTGTTGATCAATAATCTTGTCAATAAAAGGATAATTACTTTGCAGGCGCTCTACTGTAAATTCAGGGCAAGTTTTACCACTACAGTCTGGTAAAATCACCTTACTTGAAACTGTTTCTCCTTTTAGAGTCAGCTCTACAGGCTTTTGTTCAACCACAGCTGGTTTTTGCTGATCTTTCGACTCTTTAGGATCACTTTTAGGCTGACATGCCACTAAAAATATAGCAGAAGCAAGTAGCGTTAAACGTAGCGAGGCCTTAGCAGTTAACATCATATTTTGCCTTTATTCTGAAAAGATTATGCATAACTCATATGAAGTTAGCGCATCTAAATGTAGGTTGCAAATTCTGCTACCAACTTAAAACATTTGTGCATAAACCTCAGGTTGTAATATTTTTTTAGTTTGCTCTGTGGTTAAGTAAATATCGAGCTGAGGCGCATCTTTGGTAATCTGATTTGCCTGATAATGCAGACCTACCCCTTCACCATCAAAGAACCAATCGGCTTGGCCCCAATATAAGGTTTTTGGCGCATCTTTTTTGACATCATCGTTTTGCTTTTTCAACCAATCTTGATAAGCGGTTTGAACAAGTTGATGGACTGAGGTTTGTTGATCTTTGTTCACAACATCAAGCAAGCTTAAGCTTTTATGCAATTTACGATCGGCCACAAAAAAGTAGTAACGATCTTTTATCGTGATCTCTTCTTGTTTACTGTCCAAAGCCAATTGCAACAACACATACTGATTACGCTGCGAAGCAATGCGCGTATGAATGTGTAATTCATAAGCACGATTTTTAGAATATTTTTCTTGCCATTCATCCGACTTTTTAACGTAAGCATTTATGGCTTGTTGCAGGCTTAAATCTTTTTTCAAATCAATTTGAGACTGAATCACTTTAGCCTGACTTTTTTCAATCCAGCTATTTAACCAAGTGTCTTGAGTTTTTATCGTTTGAATATCGACATCAATACAGTTTTTCTTTTCACAAAACGGTACTGCATAACTTGCCTTGGTTTCGGTCAAGTTTAAATACGGTAAAACCTCTGCCTTTTCAGTAGGATGTTCTTGGGCAGAAGCTGTAGTTTTTTGAGAAGATGATGAGGAATGTGTGTTTTTCCAGACAAACGCCGAAATAGCAGAAATTAATGCAATGACTGCAACTACAAGCCCAATTATTGCCTTTTTACTCAAATTCATCTCATCATCCTTTCTTATTTTTCAAAACAAAACAGCTTCTATTCGAAGCTGTTTGTCACATTTACATGATTAGTGTTCACGTGTATTACGGAACTGAATATCAGGCCAACGCTCTTGCATAATCTGCAAGTTTACTCGGCTCGGCGCAAGATACGTTAAGTGTCCGCCACCATCAATTGAAAGTTGGTCGTGTGCTTTTTTCTTAAAGTCATTCAGAATCTTTTCATCATCACAATGAATCCAGCGCACAGTATTTACACTTACTGGCTCGTACACACAGTCAACTTTATATTCTTCTTTCAAACGATAAGCAACAACGTCAAACTGAAGTACACCCACTGCGCCCACAATCAAATCATTGCTAATTTGAGGCATAAATACCTGAGTTGCACCTTCTTCAGACAACTCTTTCAAACCTTTTTGCAATTGTTTTGACTTTAATGGGTCTCTTAAACGTACACGGCGGAACATTTCTGGCGCGAAGTGAGGAATACCCGTGAAGTGAAGATCTTCACCGCTTGTGAAAGTATCACCAATCTGGATGGTACCGTGGTTATGTAAACCAATAATATCACCCGGCCATGCTTCTTCTAAATGCTCACGCTCACCCGCCAAGAAAGTTAACGCATCACTAATGCGGACTTCTTTACCAATACGCACGTGATTCATTTTCAGACCTTTCTCGTATTTACCTGAACAAATACGCATGAAGGCAATACGGTCACGGTGTTTAGGGTCCATGTTGGCTTGAATTTTAAATACAAAACCAGAGAAACCTTCTTCTTTCGCTTCAACCACACGTTCTTGCGTTGGATGCGCTTTAGGTTCTGGCGCCCAATTCATAAATGCATCTAGAACGTGGTCAACACCAAAGTTACCTAATGCTGTACCAAATAGAACAGGCGTTTGTTTACCTTGTAAAAAAAGCTCACGGTCTAATGGCTCGTTTGCCATTTGTACAAGCTCTAGCGACTCTTCAAAAGAAGCCCAAGCCAACTCACCTACTTTTTCACGAATGTCGGCATGGTCGTAGCCATCACGAACTTCAATATCGGTAATCGTTGAACCGAAACCTGCTTTGTACACATACAATTTATTTTCAAGAATATTGTATACACCAGCAAAATCACGTCCCATACCAAGCGGCCATGTAATCGGTACACAACGAATTTTTAAGACGCTTTCAATTTCGTCTAATAACTCAAGTGGCTCACGAATTTCGCGGTCCATTTTGTTGACGAACGAAATAATTGGTGTGTCACGCATACGGCACACTTCCATCAATTTGATGGTACGTTCTTCGACACCTTTTGCACCGTCAATTACCATAAGTGCTGAGTCAACGGCAGTAAGCGTACGATAAGTATCTTCCGAGAAGTCTTCGTGCCCCGGTGTATCGAGTAAGTTAATCGTGTGACCTTTGTATGGGAACTGCATAACAGACGTGGTGATCGAAATACCACGTTCTTTTTCCATTTCCATCCAGTCAGATGTAGCAGCACGGTCAGATTTACGGCTTTTTACCATCCCTGCAACCTGAATCGCTTTACCCCATAACAACAGCTTTTCTGTCATGGTGGTTTTACCGGCATCGGGGTGGGAAATAATAGCAAATGTGCGTCGTTGAGCGACCTGTGCCGCTAACTCATCTTTAAAACTCATGAAATACACCTACTGCGGAGATTGCAGTGCCAAAGATCTAAAGTCGATCAAAATAAAAATTGGCGTAATTGTAGCAGATTTATAGGTACTGTTTAGAGATTGTTGAATTGTCTGCCCGTGTTTTCATGTCTGGAATATTTTTCGTGAAGCCCTAAAGAACTCATAGCGTTCACCATTAAAAAAGCCTGTCCAATATCGACAGGCTTTTTATGAATAAACTTAGAAACTTATGCCAGTTTCTTTTCTTCAATTAATTGAACATGGGCAATTTGGGCATCCCAAAACTCAGTCCATAACGCACAATAATCAAGACAGAGTTGAGTCAAGTTATCGTAGTCCGCTTTGGTAATGGCTTGAGCCAATGCATACCATAGGTCATCTTGATGGTCATCGTCAGCCGCTTCTGCCGTTTCATCGGTCGAAACACCATGCACATGGTAATAACCACCACCCTCAACATCAATATTTACAAACTTGGTTGCTTGTCTTAATGGTGGACTAAAAAGAATAACTTCTTCTTCGGCCACAGCCAATAAAGCCACTACATTGATATAACGATCATAAGAAGCTTCTAAAAATGTTCTCACCTGATCTGCAATTATTGAAGGTTTATAATTACGACGGTCAGCTTCAGTCAAACCATAGTCATTAAGTAAATCTTCATATAAAGGATAATGTGCATATTCAGGATTCCCCAAATAATAATTATCTTTGCCTAAACCCGGTCTAAAACCAAATTCATCAAGTATATTTAAACTTAATAATACTCGTGGAAACATTTTAGCCCCAGAGTGAAGCTCTGGTTCAAGTTGTTTTGTGAGGAACTGTGCCTTTAATAAAGCATCAGTAAAAATTTGTACAATGGCATGACGGTACTCTAAATGAATACGTGTCAAGGTTATTTTATCAAGATAACCGTTATTTAATATTTCAATTGCTGGATGTGTACTTACTGGCAATTGTGCGATTTTATTTCTTAACTGTTTAAGAAACTTTAAGTTTTCTTCCCATTGTTGGGCGGGAATACTATCTTTCATCCCCTGCAAAGCTTTTTGTCTTGGATTATCAAAATCTTCAAATTTTTTTGACATAATCATTCTCAATAAAAAGTTTTTCTTATAGTTAAGTTCAAGGTCATCCCTCTATTTCCATTTCGCACACAGTCGCTAAAAGGATAAATTCCGTATACCCATACTTAACGAATTGATATTATGTTTATTATCTCAACAAATCAATGGATTAATTAATATTATTTAAAAAAGTAAACTATTGCCAATAATATATACATTTTTACACTTTTTAAAATAAACCAACCTATTGAATAAATATAGTTTTTTAAATATCATAAAATAAGTTTTATTTAAGCTTTCATACTTTACAATAGCAAAGTTAATCAAAAAATATCTATGACGGGGCAACCAATGTCAAAAAGAGAAACTATTATAACAACAGCAATGAACCTTTTTAATCAGAAAAGTTATACCTCTATTGGGGTTGACAAAATTATTGCTGAATCCAATGTGGCGAAAATGACTTTTTATAAGTATTTCTCTTCTAAAGAAAATTTAATTGAGGAATGCCTTTATCAAAGGAATTTAGAAGTCCAAGCATCCTTATTAGAAAAAGTTAATAAAATCGATAACCCATTAAATAAACTTAAAAATATTTTTAATTGGTATATCGACTGGATTAATACTGAAGACTTTAATGGCTGTTTATTTAAAAAAGCAACCATTGAAGTTATACAGCTCTATCCGTCTCTTAAAAACCAGATTAATAAATATCGAGAATGGGTTTTTAACTTAGTTTTATCAGCATTTGTGGAACTAGACATTGAAAGTCCAGAAGTGTTAAGTAGCCTTTTTCTTAATATTATTGATGGGCTTATTATTGACGGCAGTGTAAACAAGACACAAATTAATGCTGAACAAACATGGTCTTATATAAACAAACTGATTTTACTTGAAACAAATCAAGCATGTGCTGCGGCTTAAAATTTATAAGGCCGCTTTAACAAACCATGGTTAAATGTGAGTGGAGTTTGAATGATCGCTCCACCACATTACAAAAACCCATCTCATCTTTTTAGCTTTATAAAACTAGACTGATATGCACTACATACCAGCCTTAAGTATATAAATCTAACTCTTTTGAAGAGTCTTATGCATAAAATTATAGTGTTGCCTAAGCTCATTTATTTCAATTCATCATTAAGCAAAATACCCTTTAAAATATACTCCAATAGCAACTCTCGCTGATCTCCCCTGTTTTCATCTAGTAGCTGAATAATTACCCCATCCATCGCAAACAAAAACATATAGGCATCTTTTTGGGTGGCCTTTTCAGTGCTTGCCAAAAGCAAATGATAAGTTTCATTTATGAACCAGTTTCGGTACTGCACAACCACTTCATACGCAGCAGGATAGATTTTTTCAATTTCAAAAATAGCCCTAAAGAGCAAGTAATAGTTACCCTCTAAATGGGTATGTAAAAAGAAAAGCGCCTTTAGCTTTTCACGCAAACTTAAATCTTTTTGTATGTAAATGATCGAGATCACTTGTTCTTTTAGAGCATCTTTTTGAAAGTTTAAGCACATTTCAATCAGCCGCTCTTTAGAGTGGAAATAGTTATAAAATGAGGCTTTCGACTTTTATAAGGCGGTCTACACCAACGGTGTGAAAACCATGTTTACTAAAAAGATAGCGAGACTTATGTAGCGCACTTAGCGCGCGAAATGAGAGATCTGAATATGGCATATATGTACCGTTATAAAATAATTTCTTATTGTGTCTAAATGAGATAAAACAGCTGCAACTTTTGCTTTAGGCAAAAAAAGCATGCAAAGGCCCCAAAGACTGCCCTAACGCATCTCAAGTTTTATTGTTGATATGATTTTTTAGTCGTGACGAACTAAAGTCTGAAAACTCAAAAGTAATCAAACCCTGTTAAAGACTAATCTGGTGGTGTAAAAATAGTATGCATAGCCAACTCCTTATATTTGGAGTTCTGCCAAAGCATTAATTTAGAATTATGGTGGCAGAACGAAAGAGGGTTGACAGACTGGTACGACGCCAGCACACCCGAAGGTGTCCCTCTCCCGTCCTACCGCTACGGGAGGAGACGAGGAGCTTACACACAGAACTATCCCTCAGAAGGGAAAACTCTGATGCGGTCGTATGTGGTCTGTCAAAACCACCTGGCAATGTAGGCCAGCAGGCAAAGGATAATCTGAGAGTTTAGAAGTGTCAATGTGGAATTTATGCCAAGATTTTAAAATTCTTATTGTTTTTCATTAGATTAATTAAATTATTGTTTTAGATATTATATAAACAAGCATTCTTTTAAATTTAACTGAATGCTAGATTAAACAAAATGAGCGCCTTGTGACTGGATCAGTTGCCCTACATTTACAGGCATTCCCAACAAATAACCTTGGAACTGCTGACAGCCTAAACGCGTTAAAATCTCAACTTGCTGCTGAGTTTCGACCCCTTCTGCGGTTACAGTCAAACCTAGCTTTTTCGCCAAATGAATAATACTTTCTAAAATGACTTCTTCTTTTGAACCCGGCTTTAAATCTACAATAAAACCACGGTCAATTTTAAGCTCATCTACAGGTAAATCTTTTAAATACAAGAAGCTTGAGTGCCCTGTCCCAAAGTCATCAATCGCCACTCGAATACCCATATCTCGCAGCCGCTCACAAGCACGAATACTTAAGTCAATATGCCGCATTGCCGTCGATTCAGTAATTTCAACAATAAGATGATGAGGCTGGATCTGGTATTTTTTTAATAGGTCTTCAAGCGTACTAAAGAGCTTTTTATTTTCAAACTGTAAAGCTGATAAATTGACAGCAACTGGATAAAACTGAGTATTGCTGCGCTCCCATTCCTGAATTTGCTGACACGCTTGCTCAAGTGCCCAATATCCCATTGGAATAATTAAACCTGTCTTTTCTGCTCCACCAATAAACATGTGTGGTGTGAGCATACCCAAAGATGGATGGTTCCAGCGAATGAGTGCCTCTACCCCACAAATCTCAAGATTGGTATTAAACTTCGGCTGGTAATAGAGAACGAATTGTTTTTCATCGACTGCTTTATATAAATCATTGATCAGTTTTGACTGACTTCTTGTTTCTTGCTGGTGGGTAGAATAACTAAAGACGGTGTAAGTATTTCGACCTTGCTCTTTAGACATGAGCATGGCGGCATCGGCATTCATCAGTAGGTCTTGAACATTTTGTCCATGCTCTGGAAATATTGCGATGCCCAGACTTGCTGAAATATTAATTTCTTTACCCGAAATTTGGTAACTTTCTTGAATGAGCTGTAATACTTTTTCAGCTAAATACATCGCGCCATCAGTATCTGTATTTTCAGCAATTAATAAAAACTCATCGCCCCCAATTCGGAGTAACTTACATTTTTCATTGAGTTGCCAATGTAACCGATTGGCCATTTGAATAAGAAGTTGATCACCAATGTGGTGTCCGAAAGCATCATTTACCGATTTAAATCGATCTAAATCTATATAGAGAAAAGCTATTTTTTGTTCTTTATAACGATAATCTGAAAGGAGAACTTCTGCATAATCAACCAAGTAAAGTCGGTTGGGTAGTTTAGTTAAGTTATCTTGGATAGAGAGTGTGGCTAGTTCTTTATTGGCTTTACGTAGTTCTAAATTTCGCTGGTTTAGTCGTTGCTCTAGCACGGCCACAATAAAACTCGCGACCAGTACCAAACAGGTCACTAAAATAATGGTAAAGAGCAACAAGTCATGTTCGGCCTGATATTGGCTCACAAATTTATCGGTAATATTGGTCGCAATGAGTGCCGTATAGTGCATGCCCATAATGCTTAAAGTCATCATGACCGCAAAAGATAGCTTTAAACTTATACGATTACGCTCGCTTTCTTTTAATTTATAAGCCAACAAAAACGCTAAGCCTGAACCACTCATGGCAATTAAAACAGAGAATAAAATTAAAAATGAGGTGTAATCTTTCTTATAAATATCAATATTCCAGCCTAGCATACTCACATAATATGAAGCGGAAATACCAATGCCCATAATGACTGAACTTAAGACCAACCTAAATAATGGTAGTGTGAAACGAGAAGTGAGCCAAAGTGCAACACAAGAAAGCACAGCACTAATGCCAAAAGAAAGAGTAATTAAAGGAAGATTCGCGTTGCCGGTTTCAAATAAATGGTAAGCATGCATGCCTACAATATGTACAATACTAATGGCTGCTGCGAGTAATAAACCGTTGAGTAATAAAATGAGCGGTTCAATCGTTTTATAAATTTTTTTGAAGATTAATTGCTCCATGGAAATCACGATATAACAAATAGCGCCAGCCGCAATAAAAGAGCCGACGATCAATGTGCTGTCGTAATCAACATGACCCATATTGGACTTCCATGATTATTCAATACTTTTTTTTATTTTGTTCAATTCACTGCACAAAATACAATTAAACACGTTAAAGAAATATTAGTAAATTTGACCTTTTCGGTCAGCTATAAACAATAACATTATCTAATATTTGGTCAAGTATTTTTTACTTTAGAAATCAATAAACTAACTAAAAATTAAGCATCCAATTATATGAAAAATATAGAATTTCTTTTCTCTAGGTCAGTTGACCTTAATGATGCTTTTTTAAGCTCTTTTCAAAGCCTTTAAAATAAAAAAACCTGCATTTAGCAGGTTTTTTTATTGCAATAGAAAAGAATATTAGTTCTTTTCTTTGTCTACGATCTTGTTCGCTTGGATCCATGGTATGAGCGAGGACTAGCAGAGCACTGCTCTGCCCGAGTGCAAGAGCGAAGTTTTACTTCGCTAACGCACGTTTCAAGCTAAAGAAAAAACTTAGTTTTTCTCTTTATCTACGATTTTGTTCGCTTGGATCCATGGCATCATGGCACGTAACTTATTACCAGTTACTTCAATACCGTGTGCAGCATTTTGACGACGACGAGCTGTCATAGATGGGTAGTTTAATGCACCCTCTTGGATGAACATCTTCGCGTATTCACCAGACTGAATACGTTTTAATGCATTACGCATTGCTTCACGAGACTGTTCGTTAATTACTTCAGTACCCGTTACATATTCACCGTACTCAGCGTTGTTAGAAACTGAGTAGTTCATGTCAGCGATACCGCCTTCGAACATCAAGTCAACGATTAACTTAAGCTCGTGTAAGCATTCGAAGTAAGCCATTTCTGGTGCATAACCAGCTTCAACTAAAGTTTCGAAGCCCATTTTCACAAGTTCAACAGCACCACCACAAAGAACTGCTTGCTCACCGAACAAGTCAGTTTCAGTTTCTTCACGGAATGAAGTTTCGATAATACCTGTACGGCCGCCACCTACACCAGAAGCGTAAGAAAGTGCAACGTTACGAGCATTACCAGAAGCATCTTGGTGAATTGCGATTAGGTCAGGAACACCTGAACCACGTTGGTATTCTGAACGTACAGTGTGACCAGGTGCTTTAGGCGCAACCATAATTACGTCTAAATCTTTACGTGGAACAACTTGGTTATAAAGAATAGAGAAACCATGAGCAAATGCTAAAGTCGCGCCTTCTTTGATGTTTGGCTCAATCACGTCACGGTAAAGTTGTGATTGGAATTCATCTGGAGTCAAAATCATTACGAGGTCAGCTTGCTTAACTGCAGCAGGAACTTCTGCAACTTTAAGACCAGCGTTTTCAGCTTTTTTCCAAGAAGCTGAACCAGCACGTAAACCTACAGTTACGTCTACACCTGAGTCTTTAAGGTTAAGTGCATGAGCATGACCTTGAGAACCGTAACCAATAATCGCTACTTTCTTGCCTTGGATGATTGATAAGTCACAGTCTTTATCGTAAAAAATTTGCATTTGTGTTCTCCGCTAAAATACTTTTTAAAAAATTAAATGGCTAAAACTTTTTCGCCACGGGCGATACCAGATACCCCTGAACGAACGACTTCAAGAATGGTGTTTTCTGAAAGTGCATCGATAAAACCATCTAATTTTTCAGTTGTCCCTGCTATTTGAATGGTATAGGTTGTTGGTGTTACGTCTACAATTTGCGCGCGAAAAATATCCGCAGTACGCTTAATTTCAGCACGTGAAGCACCTAATGCTTTTACTTTGATTAGCATAAGTTCACGCTCAATGTGCGAACCTTCTGATAAATCAACTACTTTAACCACCTCAACAAGCTTGTTGAGCTGTTTGGTAATTTGTTCAATTTTATGGTCATCGCCATAAGTCGTTAACGTCAAACGCGATAGTGTCGGGTCTTCGGTTGGTGCAACATTAAGTGTTTCAATGTTGTAGTTACGTTGACTGAACAACCCCACCAAACGAGAAAGCGCACCTGCTTCGTTTTCAACGAGTACAGAAATAATATGTCTCATTATGTACGCTCCCCTTTACCTAACCACATATCCTTCATTGACTGACCTGCGATCAGCATTGGATAAACATGTTCTGTGCGATCAACCATGACATTAATGAATACACATTTATCATTAATCGCCATTGCTTCAGCAAGCTTCGACTCTAATTCATCAGCATGATCAATTTGGATACCCACATGACCATAAGCTTCCATCAACTTGCCAAAATCAGGCAATGATTCAACATATGAGCTTGAGTGACGGCCTTCATAGTTCATATCTTGCCACTGTTTCACCATACCTAAAGCACGGTTATTCAAGCATAAGATCTTCACATTCATGCCGTATTGCTTACAAGTTGAAAGCTCTTGAATACACATTTGAATTGAAGCTTCACCCGTAATACAAACAACTTGTTGATCTGGGAAAGCAAGCTTCGCAGCCATGGCATAAGGTAAACCTACGCCCATGGTGCCTAATCCGCCTGAGTTAATCCATTGACGTGGACGTTTGTACTTGTAGTACAACGCACCAAACATTTGGTGCTGACCTACATCAGAAGTAATGATGGCTTCACCATTAGTCGCTTTATATAAAGCTTCAACAACTTGCTGTGGCTTCATTGTGCCATCAGTCGGAGTCTCAAACTTCAAACCATGGACTTTACGCCATCCATTAATTTGATCCCACCATGCAGCAATTGCTTCAGGATTTGGCTTAGATACATCCAATTGCTTCAACTGCGTCAACATTTCCTGAAGTACAGGCTCAACCGCCCCTACAATTGGAATATGCGCAATGATAGTTTTTGAAATGCTCGCCGGATCAATATCAATATGAATCACTTTGGCATTTACACAGAATTTTGCCGGATTATTGGTTACTCGGTCATCAAAACGCGCACCGATCGCAAGAATGACGTCAGCATTATGCATCGCCATATTTGCTTCATAAGTACCATGCATACCTAACATGCCCACGAACTGTGGATCATCGCCAGGGAAGCCACCAAGACCCATAAGTGTATTGGTTACTGGGTAGCCCAACAAATGAGCAAGTTCAGTCAATAATGCTGATGCATTACCTTGAACAACCCCACCACCTGTATAAATTACAGGACGTTTTGCACTTAAAAGTTCATCGATCGCTTTACGAATTTGACCAGAGTGACCACGTGAAGGCGGCTGATAAGAACGCATTTTCACTTTTTCAGGATATTCGTATGCAAACTTTTCAGCAGGATTCGTCGCATCTTTAGGAATATCGACGACAACCGGACCAGGGCGACCACTTGATGCGATATAGAATGCTTTTTTGATAATTGCAGGGATTTCACTTGCGTGACGGACCTGAAAGCTGTGTTTCACGATAGGACGTGAAATACCCACCATATCAGTTTCCTGGAAAGCGTCTTCACCAATCAGATGTGATGCAACCTGGCCAGACAAAATCACCATAGGGATTGAGTCCATATAAGCTGTTGCAATTGGAGTTACTGTATTGGTTGCGCCTGGGCCAGAAGTGACCAGTACTACGCCAGTCTTACCTGTAGCACGCGAGTATGCATCTGCCATATGACCAGCAGCTTGCTCATGGCGCACGAGGTAATGATTGATTTTGTCTTGTTGAAATAGCGCATCATAAATATGTAATACAGCGCCGCCTGGATAACCAAAAACATGTTCAACGCCTTCGTCCGCAAGAGCACGAACGAGCATTTCACCACCAGATAAAAGTTCCAACGTGATTCACCCTAAAATTTTTATCACTATTTATGGAAGGCACAAATAGTGTTTCATTCATTGAATTGTCTGCACTGTTATAGCACACATATTGTCTAGTTTTCGTCGCAATAGAAAAATTTCTGTTTTTCAGCCGTATAAGCTGTTTTAACATTAATAAAGCATGTCTGGATATACATACTTTAGTAAAATCAATCTCTCGGCTAGAGAGAATGTCTATTACAAAACATGACACTTATTCGAAGGGTGATCGAGTAAATGCATATAAAACTAGAGAAAGCATTTTTGTTGTTTCTATATACAAAGTCAAGAATAAAGAAATGGTTTTTCCATAAAAAATTTTAGCTGTTGTTTTTTTAAGCTAATTTTGAGCCGTAAATTTAGTTATTCCAGCCCGTTATTTCTTAAAAATTTCATTCTTTTTATATAAAAACATACTTTGCAAATTGCTTATTTATGAACTTTATTTGAATATAGACAGCATTCTTTGGGGAAGAACTGATATGAACTTATCTTATTTAAAAACAACCTTATATACAGCAGTCACAACCGCAATTTTACTGAGCTCAAGCCAAGGTCAGGCTCAGCAATATTATAAATGGATGGATAAAAGCGGCTCGACACATTACACCACGACGCCACCACCTAAAGGTGCGAAGCATTTGAACAAAGTTTCAACTTATGGCAGCCAAGCAATTCCAAAAACTTCTACATCAAGCCCAGAACAACAGCCTCAAGATAAAACAGAGAAAGTAGTACAAGATACAGCTAACGTCACACAAGAAAAAGCTGCGCCTGCTGTAGCAGTTCCACCTGCTCCATCTGCGTCAGCACCTCGATAAGTAAAATAGAAGTGGTGGATATTTTCACCACTTCTCTATGTATTAAAAATAAAGAAGATCACAAAATCCATTTCTAGTTATATGAGATAGGCGCTTAAAAAAAGAGCTTAATACTTCGCTCGAATGGGTCTATCTACAAAAGAAAGAGAAATGAATAAGTTGAAAAAACACAGCTGAATAAATAAATATTTTTGAGAAATTTTGAGTACTCTTATTAAAAGATAAAATCCTGATCTAAAAACTGACATTTTTGTCTATTTTGCGCTATGCTGTGCAGCAATCTTTCATTTCAATTTTCGTTGTATAGCTTACGTCTATGACTATTTCTCACATTGACCCAGAATATCAAGCAAACACGATTGAACCCTCAGTCCAACAAGATTGGGAGAATCGTAAAGTCTTTAAGGTTGCCGACACTGTCGAAGGTAAACATCGCTACATCCTGTCGATGTTCCCCTACCCAAGTGGCAAACTGCACATGGGTCATGTGCGTAACTACACAATTGGCGATGTAATTAGCCGCTTCTACCGTTTAAAAGGCGAAACTGTATTACAACCTATGGGTTGGGATGCATTTGGTTTACCTGCGGAAAACGCTGCAATTGCCCATAAAGTTGCTCCGGCAAAATGGACATTTGAAAACATCGCTTACATGCGTGACCAATTAAAAAAATTAGGTCTGTCTGTAGATTGGGACCGTGAATTTGCAACTTGTACACCAGAGTACTATCACTGGGAACAATGGTTGTTCGTTCAACTTTATAAAAAAGGTTTAATCTACCGTAAACTTTCAACAGTAAACTGGGACCCAGTTGACCAAACTGTTTTGGCAAACGAACAAGTTGAAAATGGTCGCGGTTGGCGCTCTGGTGCATTGGTTGAAAAACGCGATATTCCAATGTACTACTTCCGTATTACGGACTATGCACAAGAATTATTAGACGACTTAGACACATTACAAGACGGCTGGCCTCAACAAGTGTTGACCATGCAACGTAACTGGATTGGTCGTTCTACAGGTATGGAAATTACTTTCCCATCTGCCAATACCGAAATTTATGCTGATGGCTTAACTGTTTATACAACACGTGCCGACACTTTGATGGGTGTGACTTATGTTGCTGTTGCAGCAGAACACCCTCTTGCGCTTAAAGCTGCTGAAAATAACCCTGAATTGGCTGCATTTATTGAAGAATGCCGCATGGGTTCAGTTGCAGAAGCTGACTTGGCAACAGCCGAGAAAAAAGGTATGGCAACAGGCTTGTTTGTAAAACACCCTGTAACTGGTGAACAGCTTCCTGTCTGGATCGCAAACTACGTATTAATGTCTTATGGTTCTGGCGCAGTAATGGCTGTACCGGCTCATGACGAACGTGACTTTGAGTTTGCAAACAAGTTTAATTTACCAATTAAACAAGTGATTGATGCCAAAGGTGCTGACGATGCAGATTACTCTGCAACAGAGTGGCAAGAATGGTACGGTTCTAAAGAAGGTAAACTTGTTAACTCTGGCGAGTTTGACGGTTTAGCATTCCAAGCTGCGTTTGACGCATTCCTTGCGAAACTAGAACCTGAAGGTTTAGCTAATTCTAAAGTTCAATTCCGTTTACGTGACTGGGGTGTTTCTCGTCAACGTTACTGGGGTTGTCCAATTCCAATGATTAACTGTGATACTTGTGGTCAAGTCACAGTTCCAGAAGACCAGCTTCCGGTTGTATTACCAACTGACGTTGTTCCAGATGGTTCAGGTAACCCGCTAAACAAAATGCCTGAATTTTACGAAACTAAATGTCCTTGCTGTGGTGGCGATGCACGCCGTGAAACAGACACATTGGATACTTTCGTAGAGTCGTCTTGGTACTACGCACGCTATGCGTCTCCAGACTTTACTGGCGGTATGGTAAAACCTGAGGCAGCTCAAAACTGGCTTCCTGTAAACCAATATATCGGTGGTGTTGAACACGCGATTCTTCACTTACTTTACGCACGTTTCTTCCACAAATTAATGCGTGATGAAGGCGTGGTACAAGGTAATGAACCATTTACCAACTTGTTAACTCAAGGCATGGTGCTTGCAGAAACATTCTATCGTGAAGCAGAAAATGGTAAGAAAACTTGGTTCAACCCTGCTGACATCGAGTTAGAGCGTGACGAAAAAGGTCGCATCATTTCTGCGAAATATTCAGGTGATGGTCAAGAGGTTATTATCGGCGGACAAGAAAAAATGTCTAAGTCGAAAAATAACGGTATTGACCCGCAAGCCATTATTGATCAATACGGCGCAGATACAGCACGTGTATTTATGATGTTTGCTGCTCCACCAGATCAATCTTTAGAATGGTCTGATGCAGGTGTTGAAGGTGCAAACCGTTTCTTAAAACGTGTATGGCGTCTTGTAGCAAGCTTCCTTGAAAAAGGAAACGCTGCAACTGCGATCGATACAGCAAACTTGTCTAAAGATGCTCAAGATTTACGTCGTAAGTCTCACGAAACCATTCAAAAAGTAAGTGATGATATTGAACGCCGTCATGCCTTCAATACTGCAATTGCTGCACTGATGGAATTGTTAAACGCAAGCAACAAGTTTGAAGCAAAAGATGACAATGATATTGCTGTAGAACGTGAAGCAATCACAACATTGTTAACTTTACTTGCTCCATTTGCACCGCATTTAAGTCAAACTTTATTGACTCAGTTTGGTACAGATGTAACACAAGCAACTTTCCCTGAAGTAGATGCTTCTGCGTTAACACGTAATACCCAAACGATTGTTGTACAAGTAAATGGTAAACTTCGCGGTAAACTTGAAGTTTCTGTTGATATTTCTAAAGATGAGTTATTAGCTCAAGCGAAAGCTTTACCGGAAGTTCAACAGTTCATAACAGGACCAACCAAAAAAGAAATTGTGGTTCCAAACAAATTGGTTAACCTCGTGGTTTAATTACAGGTATTAATGAGAGGATCAAGCATGCACTTAGCCCAACGTTTAGCCGCTGTTGTTTTAACCTTAGGCCTTAGTGCAGGCTTAGTCGGGTGTGGTTTCCATTTAAAAGGAACTAACCCGACTGCGACTCCACTTGTTTATAAAAAGTTAAGCCTTGAGTTACCGGCAAAAACCGATGACTTAGAAACACAGTTAAAAGTGTATTTGGCAGCAAATGGCGTTCAGCTCAGCAATAGCAACGATGCTTATGTGCTTCGTGTTTTAGAATATACGCCTCGTCGTCAGCTTTTAAATGGTAAGCTCACAGAAGTACTATTACGTCTGACTGTGACTTTCCAAATTGAAGACCGTCAAGGTAATAAAATTACTGAGCCACGTACTTTAACTGCGTCACGTAGTTATCAATACGACTTGGCAACCGTCAACACTGAGAACCAGCAAGAAGGTTACTTGCAACGTATTGTGATTGATGACATTGCACAGCAAATTACTCGTCAAATTTCAGCAAACCGCTTACCAAAAGCTCAACCATAAGATTTATTTGTTCTTAATTAATGAAACTTGACTATTTACAAGCTCTTAAACGCATTCCGGAAGCTCGGGGTGCGTGGATTCTGCATGGGCAGGAACCTTTATTAGAACAAAACTTATTAGATACTTTTCGTAAAAGCTGGCAACAGCAAGACATTGAAAGACAGCGCTATGACATTAGTAGTGTGAGTGACTGGAAAAATGTCTTTAATGCTCTCAACAGCTTGTCTTTATTTTCGCAGCAACTTGCTATTGAAGTTCATGGCAATATCAAACCCGATGCAAATGGGTTAAAACAGCTTAAAAGTTATATCCAGCATAATGAAACTAACCTGCTGTTAATTGTTCTACCCAAACAAGACAGTAGCAGCTTAAAGTCTGCTTTTTTCCAAGTCGTCGAAGCAAACGGCGTTGTTGTTGCCCTCGCTGCAAACTATCCGCAAGACCGCCAACGCATTTTAACAACAGAAGCAGAAAAGCTTGAAATTCAGCTCGACAATGATGCTTGGCAATGGTTAATGCAACATCATGAGCATAATTTACTTGCTGCAAAAAATAGCTTGATGCGTGTACGTGATACCTTCCCAGATCAAAAGCTGATTCAGATTGAGCAATTGTATGCTTGCTTACAAGATCAATCTCGCTATACCACTTATGATTTAAGCGATGCCTTATTAGAAGGTAATTTAGCCCAATCGATTAAAATTTTTCAGTATTTAATTGGGGCTGGCGAGCCTGAAAGTCTGATTTTATGGACTCTCAGCAAAGAAATGCGCTTATTAATGCAGTTGTTTGAACAACCACATAATGCATTACAACTAGGTATCTGGAAAACCAAAGTCAGCTTATACCAACAAGCCTTGAGAAGACTCAATCCACAGCAGTTTTTGGCGTGGCCTGCCCTACTCTTGCAAATCGATGCAGCAATCAAAGGCATGTCTAATGAAAATGCCGAACACTTAATGCAACAGGCGATTGCCGAGTTGTGCGGTAAAACATTATTTATACAGTAGAGCAGTCAAATCCTTTGCCTGCTTTGTTGAAATATCATAAAAATTCACGTTTTATCCTCATTTGACTCTTATACTAAGTCAAATTTTAGACTTTTTGACCTCTCACTATGCCAAAAATAAAGCCAATCAAACTCGTTATTATTGTCGTCTGTATAGCAATTATTGCTGTGTTAGCTTGGAAATTTTTAAAACCTAAACAACAGCAGCCTCAATATATTACAGCTGAGGTAACTCGCGGAGATCTAGAAAATAATGTACTTGCAACAGGTACACTTGATGCAACCAAACTCATTAGTGTCGGTGCTCAGGTTTCTGGTCAGGTTAAAAAAATGTATGTGCAGCTTGGCGATCAAGTAAAACAAGGTCAACTCATTGCACAAATTGACTCGACTACTCAAGAAAACAGTTTAAAAACATCCGACGCCAATATTAAAAACTTAGAAGCTCAGCGTCTCCAACAAGTGGCTTCTTTAAATGAAAAGCAACTTGAATATCGTCGTCAGCAACAAATGTATGCTCAAGATGCAACACCTCGTGCAGACTTAGAATCTGCTGAAGCAAGTTATAAAACAGCTCAGGCACAAATCAAAGCATTAGATGCACAAATTGAATCTGCAAAAGTAACTCGTTCAACAGCACAAACCAACATTGGTTATACGCGTATTGTTGCGCCAACTGATGGTACAGTTGTTGCGATTGTGACTGAAGAAGGTCAAACAGTAAACGCCAACCAAAGTGCTCCAACGATCGTTAAAATTGCAAAATTACAAAACATGACGATTAAGGCACAGGTCAGTGAAGCCGACATTATGAAGGTAGAAAAAGGCCAACAAGTCTACTTCACGACTTTAGGTGATGAGACTAAACGTTATGCAACTTTACGCCAGATTGAACCTGCCCCAGATTCAATTTCGAGCGAATCAAACAGCACAACAAGTTCAACGAGTAATTCAGCTGTTTACTACAATGCTTTATTTGACGTTCCAAATACCGATGGCAAATTGCGTATTGATATGACGGCACAAGTTTTTATCGTATTAGATTCAGCAAAAAATGCTTTGCTTGTCCCATCTTCTGCTTTAAGTAGCAAACAATTTTCTGGTCAGAAAAAATCTGGTCAATCAGCAGATAAAGCTGCTTCAACACCAAGTGCAGAACGAAAACATCAAGGTAACGGTGCTCGTTTAGAACGCTTAAACTTAACTCCTGAACAAAAACAACTCGTTGATCAAGGTAAAGCAACGCTGAGTGTCGTTCGTATTTTACAAGCAGATGGCACAACGAAACCAACTCAAATTTTGGTAGGTATTAATAACCGTGTAAATGCACAAGTGCTTGCCGGATTGAAACAAGGTGACCAAGTCGTAATTGCTGATAGTTCAGATACTTCTGCTGCTTCTGCAAATAGTGGTAATAACCGCCGCCGTGGCCCAATGGGAATGTAAGCATGACAAAACAAGCTTTGCTTGAAGTCAGCAATCTGGTTCGGGAATTCCCTGCTGGCGAAAGCACGATACAAATTTTAAAAGGCATTGACCTGACCATCTATGAAGGTGAACTGGTTGCCATTGTCGGCCAGTCTGGTTCTGGTAAATCAACACTTATGAACATTCTGGGCTGTCTAGACCGCCCAACGAGTGGTAGCTATAAGGTGAATGGGCAAGAGACCGGCAAGCTCGAACCCGACCAGTTAGCGCAGTTACGCCGTGAATATTTTGGTTTTATTTTCCAGCGTTATCATTTACTCGGTGATTTATCTGCTGAAGGTAACGTAGAAGTTCCAGCCGTTTATGCAGGTGTTACACCTTCTGACCGTAAACAGCGTGCCACTGCCCTACTCACCGAGTTGGGTTTAGGAACTAAAACACAAAATAGACCAAGCCAGCTTTCTGGGGGTCAGCAGCAACGTGTTTCGATTGCGCGTGCCCTCATGAATGGCGGTGACGTGATCTTGGCCGATGAACCGACTGGTGCGCTTGACTCACACAGCGGTGTTGAGGTGATGCGAATTTTGCGTGAACTCAATGCGGCTGGTCACACAATTATTTTGGTTACACACGATATGCAAGTTGCAAAGAATGCAACACGTATTATCGAGATTAGCGACGGCGAAATTATTAGTGACCGTCCTAATGTTCCTGACCAATCTCCAGAAGAAATTAAAACTGATCCAGATGCAGCACCTGCCCTGCAAAACAAGCAGAAAAAAGGCAAAAGTATTTCAGCTTGGCGTTCAACCTTAGACCGCTTATCTGAAGCGTTCCAAATGGCTTTACTGTCCATGAATGCCCACCGTATGCGTACCTTTTTGACCATGCTCGGTATCATTATTGGTATTGCCTCTGTAGTTACCGTAGTTGCACTAGGTAATGGCTCTCAACAACAAATTCTGAGTAACATTAGCAGCTTAGGTACCAACACGATTACGGTATTCCAAGGACGTGGTTTCGGTGATAACTCAAAAACAGCCAGTTTTAAAACACTGGTTCCTGCCGATGCCGATGCATTAATGACGCAGCCTTATGTAAGTGCTGTCAGTCCAATGGTCAGCACATCCAAGACAATGCGTTATCAACAGAATGAAGCGAACGCGACCATTAATGGCGTTAGTAATGATTTCTTTGACGTAAAGGGACTTGTCTTTAAAGACGGTCAAACCTTTGACCAGCGTAGTGTACGAGATCGTTCACAAGATGTAGTGATTGATACCAACACACAAAAGCAGTTCTTTAGTGATGGTACCAACCCGATTGGACAAGTGGTATTACTTGGGAGTGTACCGGCTCGTATTATCGGGATTGTAGAACCTCAAACCAGCGGTATGGGTTCTGATGACACACTCAATGTGTATATGCCTTATACCACGGTCATGAGCCGTATGTTAGGGCAAGCCAATGTCCGCAATATCGTGGTACGTATTAATGATAAATATTCGACTAGCGCTGCTGAAAATGCCATCGTTAACTTATTAACACAACGACATGGCGCACAAGATATTTTCACGATGAACAGTGACAGTATTCGTCAGACCATTGAGAAAACAACCAGCACCATGACGCTTCTGGTCTCAGCAATTGCTGTCATTTCGCTAGTAGTTGGTGGTATCGGTGTAATGAATATTATGTTGGTTTCAGTGACTGAACGTACGCAAGAAATTGGTGTACGTATGGCTGTTGGCGCCCGTCAAAGTGATATTTTGCAGCAGTTCCTGATTGAAGCAATTTTAGTGTGTTTAATTGGTGGTGTACTCGGCGTATTACTTTCGCTCGGCTTAGGGCAGCTCATTAACAAAGTAGCCGCAGGTAATTTTGCAGTGGCATATTCTACGACTTCTATTGTGGCAGCATTTGTTTGCTCAACACTGATTGGGGTTGTATTCGGTTTCTTGCCTGCTAAAAATGCCGCAAAACTCGACCCTGTTGCCGCACTATCACGAGAATAAGGAAAATTGCATGTCTTTTTCGATGACTAAACTTAGCGCAGCACTTCTCCTCACCAGTTCTCTTGTGGGATGTGCAGCAATGGTTAAAACACCTTACCAAGCACCATCTGTGCAAGTTCCGGGTAGTTTTCAATACGATACAACTAAAGCTAAAACAGCATCAGTTCAGCAATATTCTGACCGTTGGTGGACACTTTTTGGTGATGCACAGCTCAACCAGCTCGTGAGTAATGTATTAGAGCGCAATAGCGATTTAGCCGTTGCAGGTATTACTTTAAAGCAAGCTCGGTTAAGAGCTGATTTAACTGCAAACCAACAAGGTTTACGCACCAGTTCAAATGTTTCTACAGGCCATACTTTTGACCTACATTCAGGCGATGACAGCTCTAAAGGCCTATCAATGAGTGCTGGGGTAAGCTATGAACTTGACTTGTTTGGCAAGCTTGCTCGTCAAACAGAAGCGAGTAAATGGGAAGCCTTGGCAACAGAGCAAGACTTACAAGCGACTGGTCAAAGCCTTATTGCCACCACTGCTAAACTCTACTGGCAACTCGGCTATTTAAATGAACGTTATGCTACCGCACAGCAAAGCTTAGCTACTTCACAAAAGCTTTATCAGTTGGTGCAAACCCAGTATAAAGCGGGTGCAGTTTCAGGTGTAGATCTGACTCAAGCAGAACAATCTGTACAAAGCCAAAAAGCGAGTTTAAGTCAAATTCAACAACAACTCGTTGAAACACGTACAGCTATTGCCGTGCTGTTGCATGAGCCATTGCAACAGTTAAATATTCAAGAGCCGCAGCGTTTACCACGCACAGCATTACCAGTAATTGGTGCTGGTTTACCAGCGGATATTTTGTCACGTCGCCCTGACCTACAAGCATCCGAGCTTCGTTTAAGAAAAGCTTTAGCAACTAAAGATGCGACCAAAGCGAGCTACTATCCATCGATTAGCTTAACCAGTAGCTTGGGTTCAAGCAGCACATCTTTAACGGAATTGTTGCGTAACCCTGCTCTAGCGCTTGGTGCAAGTTTGAGCTTACCGTTTTTGCAATATAACGACATGAAGAAAGATATTGCGATTAGCAATCTTGATTATGAAAAAGCGATTGTTCAATATCGCCAAACGCTTTATCAGGCTTTTGCTGATGTAGAAAACGCATTATCAAGCCGTACCGAGCTCGACAAACAAGTAGAGCTACAACAACGTAATGTTGAACTTGCAGAAAAAACCGAACGTTTAACAGAAGTCCGCTACCGTTATGGCGCGGTTGCATTAAAAACACTTCTTGATGCACAGCAAACAACACGTACGGCAAGATTGAGCCTTGTTGAAACCAAACAAAGCCAGTACAACGCGTATGTCACCCTCATGCAAGCCTTAGGTGGTTCACCTGTAAAAGAACTGCCGCAATAACTTGCGCCCAGTAAAAAAGCCGTAGTCCTTCAACTACGGCTTTTTTATGTCTGAACAAATCTTAGGACTTATTCATCATCCATCATAGATTCGCTCATACCTACAGTATTGAAACCACCATCTACATATAGAATTTCACCAGTAATACCTGAAGCCCAAGGTGAGCATAGGAATAATGCTGCGTTACCTACTTCTTCAATCGTTACGTTACGCTTTAACGGTGCAACTTTTTCATTAGCATCTAACATTTTACGGAAAGATTTAATACCAGAAGCAGCTAAAGTACGGATTGGACCCGCAGAAATTGCGTTTACACGAATACCATCAACACCTAAGCTTGATGCCAAGTAACGAACACCAGCTTCTAAAGATGCTTTTGCCATACCCATTACGTTGTAGTTAGGCATAACGCGCTCAGAACCTTGGTAAGTCAAAGTTAATAAACAACCTTGGCGAGCTTGTAATAAAGGTTTTGCAGCACGTGCCATTGCAACAAAGCTGTATGCACTGATGTCATGAGCAATTTTAAAACCGTCACGGTCAGTTACGTCAGTAAAGTCACCATCAAGTGTGTGTGCAGGTGCAAAACCAATTGAGTGCACAACACCGTCTAGGCCGTCCCAATGTTTTGCAAGTTCCGCAAATGCATTATCAATTTCAGCATCAACAGCAACATCACATGGAAACACAAGCTTAGAACCGAATTGCTCAGCAAACTCATCTACACGTTTTTTTAATTTTTCGTTTGGATAAGTAAACGCAAGCTCAGCACCTTCACGGTGTAATGCTTGGGCAATACCAAAAGCAATTGATAATTTACTAGCAACGCCTGCAATCAAAAAGCGCTTACCTGCTAAAAGTCCTTGTGTCATGCCGATCTCACTCAAAACAATTTTCAGCATAATGCCAATATTCAGCAGTTTTCGAAATTGCATAATGCATCTTTTTTCAAAAATCGCACGAAAAAAATCACCCCTACTCAGGAGCGACTTTTTATTACCTAAATTTTAGTCGTCAGACAGTAGGCCAAGTAAACGTAAGAAAGAGATATACATCCAGACTAAAGTTGCTAGTAACGCAATACCACATAACCATTCCATGAATTTTGGGGCACGATATGCTGCGTTGGTTTCAATTAAGTCAAAATCTAAAATCAGGTTAAGTGAAGCAATGACTGCTACAAATGCAGCAAAACCAATTCCTAACCAGTTACTTTCAAAAATATAAGGAACGCTTGAACCAAAGGCCAAACGCATGATCATCTGCACGATAAATACAATAAAGATCGCCAAAGATGCCGAGATCACAACTGATTTGAACTTTTCGGTTGCACGTATAATTTGGAACTTATATAGACCAAACATCACCAAGGTGGTAACAAATGTTGCCAATAAAGCTTGAAGAGGAACCCCCGGATACTTCAACTGGAAAGTAAACGAAATACCACCCAAAAAAGCCCCTTCAAATAAAGCATAAGGAATTGCTAGGGTTGGCGCAGTTGTCGGTTTAAATGTGGTAATTAAAGCTAAAACCAAGCCACCAATTGCGCCAACAATTGAAGCTGCGTAAGCAATACCAACATTTGCAGTAAAGGCTGCATAGAAAAATAAAGCGACACCCACTGCGGCAGCAATGATGGTCAACATTACAGATTTTTGAATCGCACCTTGCACGGTCATCGGTTGACTATAGTCACTGACCGTTTCAACGCGAGTCAGTATCGGGTTATTACTTTGCATAAATGCTCTCTTTTTTATAATAAATAAACTTAAAACATCATTTTAAGCAAAATGAATATGAAAGCCAAATTAGCCCTTGGCATTATTGTAACAATGTCCTTTAAATAATAAAAAAGGAGGCTATTGCCCCCTTTCATATCATTTCAACAATATAATTAATCTTTACCATCAGTATTCATAATAAAGAAGTATTCACGGTAATACTTAAGTTCAGAGATTGAATCACGAATATCATCCATTGCTAAATGCGATGCATTCTTTTTCAAACCACTCATAATTTCAGGGCGCCAGCGTTTTGAAAGCTCTTTTACTGTAGATACATCAAGATTACGATAATGGAAATACTGCTCTAGTTCAGGCATTAAACGATGTAAGAAACGGCGATCCTGACAAATCGAGTTACCACACATTGGTGAAACTTTTGGATTAACCCATTTTTTTAGGAATTCTAAAGTTTGTAACTCTGCATCACGAGCTGTTAATTTGCTACGACGAACTCGCTCAATTAAACCAGATTGTCCGTGCTGGCGAGTATTCCACTCATCCATCGCATTTAAAATACGATCAGGCTGATGAATAGCCAAAACCGGACCTTCGGCAAGTACATTTAAATGATCATCTGTAATAATTGTTGCAATTTCAATAATTTGGTCATTATCGGTATCTAAACCGGTCATTTCCAGATCAATCCAAATTAATCGTGTATTTAAAGTACTGCTCATGTATGTACGTTCTAAAATGCCGTAAAAACATCAATAGTAGCAAATTTCTTACATCTGCGCTGTAATTCTATAGCCGCTTCATGCTATTTTTGCCATCTTCAAACAGTGGTTTTTTTGGGATATGAATGGCTTTAATTCGTAAGCGTCGTTTAACTGAACAACAGCAACGTCGTATTGAAAAACAGCATAAAACTCGCCAAGAAGAAGTCGATACTTCACAAGATCTAGACGGATTAGTTGTACAGCACTATGGTCGTCAACTTGAAGTACAGGCACTTTCGGTACCCGCTCATCACCCAGAAAAACCTCAAGTTGCCGAAGGCGAACCAGAACCGTTTTGGAAACCAATTGAGCTTAACAGTGTTTGGCGCTGTCACACCCGCACGAACCTTGAACTACTGGTCACGGGTGACCGAGTAAAATGGCAAGCAGACCCTAACACAGGCTTAGGGATTATCACTGCCATTCATCCACGCACTTCACTGCTTACCCGCCCAGATCGCTATCACAAAGTAAAACCTGTAGCAGCCAATATCAGTTTAATCGTTATTGTTTTTGCACCGCTTCCAGAGCCGGCACCCACTTTGATTGATCGTTATTTAGTGGCATGTGCAGATGCAAATATTCCTGCCCTATTGGTACTAAACAAATCGGATTTACTTACTGAAAATGACTCGATTCATAGCATGCTTAAAGAGTATGAAGATTTAGGTTATGAAGTCATGATTTGTCACTCTAAAGGTGACATCTCTGCCTTGTCTCAGCGACTTGATGGCGAGACGGTTGCTTTTGTAGGCCAGTCTGGTGTTGGAAAAAGTACGCTTATTAATGTACTCATTCCAGATGCCGAGCAGAAAACCAATATTATTTCGGAAAACTCTGCACTTGGACAACATACAACGACCTCTACACGCTTAATCAACTTTGGTAAGAATGGTGCGTTAATCGATTCACCGGGAATTCGTGAGTTTGGGCTTTGGCATCTCGATTTAGAAAAAATTCGTATGGGTTTTCCTGAAATTGCAGCGCATTTAGGTTCATGCCAATTCCGTAATTGTACGCATACCCATGAAAAGAACTGTGGTTTAAAACAGGCTGTAGAAGCAGGTGAAATTTTACCGCGCCGCTTAGATAGCTTCTTACGTTTAATCGATGAGATTCAAGAAGCGCAGCAAAAAAACTAATTTTCTCCCCCTTTTGCCCTTGAAGTGGTGATTTTGATCACCATCTATATAGGCTATACTCTAGGTCAATTTTGTTTTTAATTTTTTTAGGTGACTTGTGGAACGCTGGTTAGAGTTTATGGGGAATCACCCCATTTTGTTTGGTACACTCGGAGTCTTGATCGTATTGTTCTTCATTTTTGAAGGTCAACGTAACGGTCGTAAAATTTCTCCACAGTCGCTTGGTATTTTAGTGAAAGCTAAAAATGCTATTTTGATTGACTTACGCGATAGCAAAGACTTCCGCGAAGGTCACATTAGTGGTAGCCGCAATATTCCTTATAGTCAAATTGCAAGTCATGCTGATGAATTAAAAGCAAGTGACCGTCCATTGGTATTTATTTGCAACCTAGGGCAAGTTGCCGGTAGCGCTTTACAAAAAGTTGCTCACCACGACAGCTATCGCCTTGATGGTGGTATCAGTAACTGGAAAGCTCAAGGCTTACCTCTCGTTAAAAGCAAACCAAAAGCTTAAGGAGAATTGTTATGGCAGCAAATGTCATTGTTTACTCAACTTCTGTATGCCCGTATTGCGTTCGCGCGAAACAATTACTTGAGCGTAAAGGTGTTGCTTACAAAGAAGTAAATCTTTCTGTTGAAGCACCAGAAGTACGTGCTGAATTAATGCAACGTACAAACCACCGTACTGTTCCACAAATTTTTATTAATGATCAGTTTATCGGTGGTTTTGACCAACTTTATGCTTTAGAGCGTGAAGGTAAACTCGACGAATTATTGGCTTAACATCGCATCCATATTAAGGAAAAAACAATGAGCGAAGAACAACAAGTTCAACCACAATTAGCTTTAGAGCGTATTTATACAAAAGATATTTCTTTTGAGGTTCCTGGGGCGCAGGTTTTCACTAAGCAATGGCAACCTGAACTCAACATCAATCTTTCTTCTGCTGCTGAAAAGATTGACCCGACTCACTTTGAAGTATCTTTAAAAGTTGTGGTTCAAGCCAATAACGACAATGAAACAGCTTTCATTGTAGATGTAACCCAGTCTGGTATTTTCTTAATCGACAATATCGAAGAAGATCGCTTACCTTACATTTTGGGTGCATATTGTCCGAACATTTTGTTCCCGTTCTTACGTGAAGCTGTAAATGACTTAGTGACTAAGGGTAGCTTCCCACAATTACTTCTTACTCCAATCAACTTTGATGCAGAGTTCGAAGCAAATATGGAACGTGCTCAAGCTGTTGAAGGCCAAGCTTAATTTCATAGCTTGCTCTACATAAAAAAACCGCGTAATTCGCGGTTTTTTTATGTGTGCTATTTGGCTCATTCACTACCCAACGAATGAAGCTGAATAGAAGGAAACTGAAAACCACGGCAGGACTGCTCCGAGCGCCATGCAACAGTTAAGATCATGTTGCCTAAAACAAAGTTTTGATAAGCAAATGTCCCAATCATTTCATGCGAACATAATCCCCCATGATTTGTAGGATGTGCTTGAGTATTTAAAGTATTTAAATCTAAACGTATACCAAGTCCTGATGCTTTTAAAACCGCTTCTTTAGTTGTCCAGACTTTAAACCAATATTCTCTATCTTGATCTAGACTTTGCCATATTGCATATTCATCAGGATGAAAGGCATGCTGTGCCAGATTATCTAAACGTACTTTACGATCAAGTTCTTCAACATCGATACCAATATCTTTAACTCTCTCGCTCAGCGCTAAAGCATAATATTGTTGGCTATGTGAATGATTAAAATGCAAAGTATGATTTAACAAATAGGGTTTACCATACTCATGTTTCGCAAATACCAAATCTGTTGGAGTTACATTTAGCTTTTGAGCTAATAGCTTATTTTTAATGTGTTGTATTTGCTGCTTTTTATAATCATTAAATGTGCGAAAGTCAGGAAAGTCTGGTTTCGACTTTAAAAGAAGCTGAGATAATGTCTGTGTATAGACTTCTATAGTATGTTCAGACATTATCTCTACCCTATTTACCAAATGAATTAAAATTTAACGATGTCGCCTTTAAGCGTCACGCCTGCCATCATTGCGCCTTTATAACAGTTATACGTGGTCGTACTACGTGTTTCATTTGACTTAAAATAACTCACAATATTGGTCACTGCATTTGCACCTTGTGCTTTAGCGTTGTTTTGCAATTGAATAAGTGCTGAGCGTAAAACCCAATCACACGAAGCTTCTGCTGTTTTACCAAAACCATTGGTCTTTTTATTGGTTACCACATCTTTTTGGATAACTTTACCACCCGATTTTGTACCACTTAAATAAAATTTTACAGAGCCATCTAATGTTCCATCGGCTACAGCACGGTCTACAGCGTCTTTAAAGTTTAAAGGATGTACTTCATCAGCAGCCTGAACGGTAGCAGTAAAGCCAGCACTAAGCATTGCTACCAATAAAATTTTTTTATTTAACATTGTTGTGTTCCTTATTGTTTAACACGTTTAAAAATAAGTGAGGTATTAATCCCACCAAAAGCAAAATTGTTGCTCATAATAATGTCAGCATTGAGGGCTTTGGGTTGCTGGACGATATAATCCAGATCTCCACAAAGCGGATCAATTTCATCTAGATTCAATGTCGGAATGAAGCAGTTACGGTTCATCATTTCAATACTGAGCCAAGCTTCAATGGCACCGCACGCCCCCAACGTATGTCCAAAATAACTTTTTAATGAACTAATTGGTTTACGCCCTAAAATTTTTGCTGTCGCCTGACTTTCTGCGACATCACCCTGATCGGTTGATGTGCCATGTGCATTCACATAACCAATATCACTAGCCTGCAAAGATGCATCTTTAAGCGCCAACTCCATACAGCGCCCCATCATGTCAGCGTCAGGTCTTGTTACATGCTGTCCATCAGTATTGCTTCCATATCCAATAAGTTCAGCATAAATATGTGCACCGCGTGCTTTGGCATGTTCATACTCTTCCAGAATTAAACAGCCTGCACCTTCCCCAATGACCAATCCATCTCTTTTTGCATCAAATGGACGCGGTGTTTTTTCTGGTTGATCATTCATATTACTTGTTGCAAATAGAACATCAAAAACAGCCGCACCCGCAGCACTGAGTTCTTCTGCACCACCAGCAATCATGACCTGTTGTTTACCATACTTAATTGCTTCATAAGCTTGCCCAATGGCCATAGAACCAGAAGTACAAGCGCTAGACGTAGGTAACGTTAAGCCTTTTAGACCAAAATACACAGTCATATTCACAGCGCTTGTATGCGCCATCATACGTATATAAGTGGTCGCATTGATCTTACTCATGCTCTGATGAAGTAACATACTTGCAAACTCACCCACGGCCTCTACGCTACCTGCCGAAGAACCAAATGCAACACCCGTTTCACCACTGGACAAAATTTCATGTCCAAGTAAACCTGCATTTTGCAAAGCTGTTTCAGCACATACCACTGACATGAGGGCAACACGCCCCATACCACGGGTCACTTTACGGTTAAAGTGCTTAGGAACATGAAATGTCTCTACAGGACCACCGAGCTTAGTTCGAAGGTCAACATACTGTTCCCATTCAGGCATATAACGGATGCCACTTTTCGCTGCATTAAATTGAGCAAAAATCTCATCGGAGGTTTCACCTAAAGAAGTAATCCCTGCCATTCCTGTCACAACAACGCGCTTCATTAAATGAGTCCTCCATTTACAGAGATCACCTGTCGGGTGACATAAGAGGCTTCATCTGAACATAAAAATTTCACTACGCTCGCAACTTCATCAACCTGTCCCATGCGTTGTAATGGAATCATTTTAAGTGCATGTTCTTTAACTTCATCGGTGACCATTTCTGTTTCAATCAGCCCTGGCGCAACACAATTCACGGTAATTTTTCGCTTTGCCAACTCGAGTGCCAAGGCTTTGGTCGCACCAATTAAACCTGCCTTTGCAGCGCTATAGTTAACTTGACCACGGTTACCCATAATTCCAGAAACAGAAGATAAAGTAACAATACGCCCGCCCTTGCGTAAATGAATCATTGGCATAATGAGTGGTTTTAAAACATTATAGAAGCCATCTAATGAGGTCGAGATAACTTCATCCCAATCTTGATCGGTGAGTGCAGGAAAAGCACCATCATGGGTAAGTCCAGCATTGAGAACCACACCATAAAAAGCACCATGCTGCTCTACATCTTGTTCTAAAATTTGCTGAACAGTACTGCGCTCATTTACATCAAACATTAAATAGTGGCTGTTTTGTCCTAAAGCTTGAATCTCTTGTACAACTTGCTCAGCTTCAGCTTGACGCGAACGCGCGTGTACTGTTACATCAAAACCAGCCTTTGCCAATTGTAATGCAATTGCCTTTCCGATCCCTCGACTTGAACCCGTTACTAAAATTCGTCTTGTCACAATGTATTCCTAATTCTTTGTGGTTATTCAAATGGTGTTTCTGTTGGCTCAAATACGCTTAACGTTGCTTGAATACGGTGTTCAGCATATTGAATTTCACAGGAAAATTGCCCAAGTCCTTCATGAAAATATTGTTGTTCTATTTCAATGATCAATCGAGAACCCAAGGCGAAATAAGGAATAGGTAAATGTAATTTACGTGTTCCTAGTAAAAATCCGACTTTTGGCGCTTGTTTTAACTGTTGACCTTGCCAGCCAGAATAGGCACTAATGGTTTGCGCCATAATTTCAATGCTTGCCCACGTTGGTAAACCTTCTGCGTCACAGAACATAAGCTCAGGTGTAATGGTTAGCTCAGCTTGTGCTCGCCCTTCTGCAACCTCAGTTAAATGGTCAATAAATACCATAGGCTGCTCATGAGGAATATATTGAATTGCCTCCAATTTCATCAGGGCTTCACTCCAAAAACAAGACTAATATTACTTCCCCCAAAAGCGAAAGAATTACTCATCACATAACGTATAGGTTGTTTTAGTTCAGTATTTTGCACATAGTTTTGGTCAGCCAAATCCTGATCAATCTCAACATGTCGATGCAATGGCAACCAGCTTTGATCTTTTAAAACCTGCTCACAAATAAACGCTTCTATAGCACCAGCTGCACCAAGACAATGTCCAGTTTTATGCTTGGTACTACTTAAAGCGACTTGATAATTACCAAAGACTTGTCGTACAGCTTTTATTTCCATGGCATCGTTTTGGGGAGTTGCAGTTCCATGAAGGTTTAAATAACCAATATCGTGTGCAGATATATTTGCCATCTCCAATGCCCTCGTCATAGCAATAGCAGCACCGTTACCTTCCGGATGCGGAGCAGAAATATGCCATGCATCCATTGATTCTCCAGCACCCATTAACATGACTGGGGTTTGCTCTTTAGTGAGCAAAAAGAAAGCTGCGGCTTCACCAATATTAATACCATCACGCCCAACCCCACATGGCTGACAAATATCACCAGATAAACTCTCTAGGCTATTAAATCCATTTAATGTGAGTTGGCACAAAGTATCGACACCACCAACAAGTACTGCATCAGCTAAATCTGCGTGTAACAAACGCTGCCCAGCAGCCATTGCTTTAGCACTTGAGGAACAGGCTGTGGAGATGGTATATGCGGGCCCTTCCCAGTTTAAGTACTGTTGTAAGGCCTTTGCTAAACAACTCATTTCCTGACGTCGGTGAGAAATCAATTGCTGAGTTTGCCCTTCAAAATATTGCTTAAGCAACAATTCGCTATCAGAAATACCAGAAGTAGAGGTTCCAACGACTATGGCTAAACGTTCTGGTGAAAATTTCTCTGTATAACTTTTTAGTCCAGTTTCAATTTTTTCTAAAGCAGTCAGAGCAAATCTTAAATTACGAGAATCGACAGACTGTAAGGCATCGGGTACTTTTGAACATAACGGATATCTATATTGTCCCACCCATACAGAACAATCGCTGATTAAATCATTGCGCAAACTTAAAGTTTGCTGAGACTGACCTAATGCTTGTTTGAGTTGCTCAGGTTCACAACCTAATGCAGATAAACCGACACTGAACTTTATACCGACTGCCATTTGAGCAGAATTGTTTATAGATGAATCGCTCATGGTGTACTGCTTTTTTGAGGCTGCAAGGTATTTTCAATCGAACTTAGCGTCATGCTATAAGGAACTTGCTGATTACGTAACTCGACGCTTCCTTGACCTTTTTTGATCTGTAACACAGGTTGATTATCGATATAAACCACTTGATTATCAGCCTGTTGTTTCATTTCTACCGCTTGTTGTCCTAAGCTCGAAAATTTTGGGTAAGTTGCAAATAAAAGATCACGTACCACAAATTCAAAAGGTAATAAGCACATTTGGTCAATACGCTGCTCTACATGAACTCGTTGCCCATCAAACTGTAGTTTAAACAGCTGTTGTCCAGTCAGGCTCAAAGCGACCATATCCAGTACAGTTCCTTGCTGTTGTTGATAAAGCAAAAAACTAAAACTTTGTTGTTTCCACTGAACTTCAACCTGGTCTTGCCTTTGATAGGCTTGAGTCTGCCATAAGGGGCTTTGTAAACCTTTAGCATGTGGCATCACTTGGCAGCCTGTAAAACATAGGCAACTACCAAGTAATAACATCATCCATTTGCGCTGCATGCTTATACCTCTAATACCTGCTCTTGCGTTAAGCCTTCACGACAGTATTCTGCTAGGGTGCTAAGTCTACGTTTGGCATTCTTATGAATTGGGTTTTTTTCATCCCATGCATAACCTGCCAGTAATGAAGAAATCATACGGCGAATGCCATCATTCTGATTTTGCGAGAACACCACTTCTTGAAATTCACCTTCGTACCATGACTCAACATAGGCACGAAACACCTGAATACCACGGCGTAATGGTTTTTCATACTCTTGCAACCAGTCTACCTGTTCACCTTGCAAAACACGCTCAACCAAAGGTACAGCCAAGCTGGAAGATTTTAACGCGATAGTCACACCTGATGAAAATACTGGGTCAAGAAACTCACCCGCATTTCCTAAAAGTGCATAGTTGCGGTCTGCCAAATGCTTAACATTTGCAGAATAGCCCACCAAAGTACGTACAGGTGTATCAAATTTAGCCTGATGTAGTACATGCGACAAGCTTGGTTCGTCAGCTAAAATGCGTTTGAACATTGCTTCTGGCTCATTATCCGCAGCATTATCAACTGTGTATTTGTCAAAGAAATCTTGTTCTGCAACTACACCAAAAGAGGAGCGACCATCAGCAAATGGAATTAACCAATACCATGCACGGTGGTCTTTTTCATGTACAGTAATTAAAATCTTATTACGGTCAAACTCTAAATCATCAGCAATACCATCTTCAATATGAGCAAATAGCGCACGACGTACCGGAAAGTTTGACGGACTCTCTAAATCTAACAATTTTGGCAAAATTCGACCAAACCCACTCGCATCAAGTAAGAACTTGGTTTGAATTTGATAGCTTTGCTTATTTTCATCTAATACCGTAAGTACAGGCTGTTCTGGTGCTACATCTACATCTAAAACTTCATGTCCAAAACGCAGGTCTGCCCCATAAGCGTGAGCTTGTTTGGCCAGCAAATTGTCAAAATCAGCACGGCGAACCTGCCAAGTCGTCCCTGGCCCGTCTGTAAATTTTTCAGTAAAGTTATAAAAACTGCGCTGTTTACCACGCAAAAAGGCAGCCCCATTTTTAAATTGAAATGCATACTGCTCAACGTGATCGCGAACTGTTTCTAGTAAGCCAGCCTCTTCTAAAAACACCATAGATTGCGGTAGTAATGACTCACCAATTGAAAACCGTGGGAAATACTGCTTTTCCAAAACCGCGACTTTATAGCCTTTTTTTCGAAGAAGTGCCGCAGCAGAACTTCCTGATGGCCCAGCCCCAATAATCACTACATCAATTTTTTCTAAAGTGCTCATAGCACGACTTTCCTTTTTAATTTATTCAAATTATGAATGGTCTTTTAAATTCACAATATGTTCTTCATCTGCTGGAGTAAATAACGTCGCATAGATAAATGAGAAAACCACCCCAAATAAAACCGTTAAACCAAAACAGTGAATTGCATACGTATGGCTAAATGAAAGTAATCCAAAGCCAAGTAAGGTCGACATCATACATAAAAATAACGCCATTCCAACTACTTGTGGATGACTATGCCCATGTCGATAAAAAATTGCATAATCGACACCAATCCCAATTATCAGGAAAGTACCCATAATACTAAACAAGTTAATTTCTACACCTAACCAGGCCTGAACAGCAAAAGTGCTCAATAACGCCAAACTCACAGGCAGAACTAAAGGCACAATCGAACTTAGCCCATAAATAACGGCTAAGCCTACTGTTAACCCAATTAAGGCATAAATGAGCAGATGCTGAGCTTGTATTCTATGTTCAGCAAACATTTGCGACATCGTTGTAATCGGTTGCTGAAAATGTACATATTGGGTTTGTAGCCCTTTTAAAACTTCTGGATGTTTTATTCCTGTCACCATCACCAAGCGTTCATTCGCTTGTAGTTGTAAAAATGCCAAAGGGTGATCTTTAAATACGGCGAAATCCAATAAGGGTTGTTTCGCTAGCTGCTGTTGCCATTGCAATACATCAGCTATATTTAACCCCATACTTTGCGCATATTGTTTTAAAGTCGAGCGCGGAATACTTTGTAATAACTGTACATTATGTTGCTGCTGAACCAACGGTGGTATCCACTGTCCCAAAGCTTGAAATGCAGAAATTTCGCCATTTGCCTGCAACTGCTGCAACTGCCTAATGAGTTGTTGCTCACGTTGCTGCATTTCACCCGCAGAGGCCGCTTTTACTACAAAATAATCACTGCCTTGTTGTTGTCCAAATTGTTCGCGTACAGCTTGATCTTGCTGTTTCAAACTCACATCCATACCTTGCAAATTACGAATATCATCGTTTGTTTTAAGGTAGAAAAGACTAATGGTGCCTGCAACTAAAATAGCCGCTATCAAGCTATAACGTATTTTTGCACGTTGCTGAAACCATAGTCGTGTTTGACCTATCCATGACAAAGTACGTATAGCTGGCTGAGCATTAAGTGCAGGTAATCTTGGCAACAAAAGCACACTACTTATCCAAGCCGCAATTAATCCGACAATTGAAAATACAGCAATCTGCCTAAACCCGGGAAATGGCGTAAAACTCAAAAAGACATAAGCCACTAAAGTGGTCATTAAGCCCATAAACAGACTAGGTAACAGGGGTTTTAAAATCTGGAAACCACCGAGCTTGCGATGCTGTGATTGCATTGCCATAAAGTAAAAAGAAAAATCGACACAAACCCCAATCAAACTCGCACCAAATACTAAAGTGATGAGATGAATTTCCCCAAATACCCAGTGAGTCACTGCAAATGCAACAAAGCTTCCCGTCGAAACAGCAATAAATTCTGTTGCCATAGGACGTAATGAACGGAAACCAAACCACACCAGAAAAATCAGACCTAATGTGGAACCAATACCAATGGTGGAGATTTCCTCTTTAGCTGATTGCGTTCCAAAATTTGTAAATAAAATCGTTCCCGTCCAATGGGAATTTAGCCCCATTGCAGCTAATTTTTGCTTGGTCTGCTCAATCCAGTTTGATACTTGTTCTTGATAATCAATATTGTATGGGCTTTGAGTTAACTGTAATACAAAAAGTCGAGAAAGCCCCTGATCATGATGAATCGTCGCAAAACCTTGTTCCATTTCAATATTTTGTTGTGATGGCTTTGCCAATTGCATGGCATAGCGAGGAAACAAAAGTAATGGATCTTGCTTAAGTGATTCTGCTGTCACAGGTAGGCCTGGACTCATCATCTGCATTAAGCTTTGTTCGCTAAGTGCCGAGTAGTCTTTTTTTTGTAATAGCTGTTGATCTTGCTCACTCAATAAACCTACCCGATGTTGATAGAGTTGCTTTGCAAATTGATCAAAATCAAGCTGCGGTTTCAAAGGTTGCCATAATGCACTGCTTTTAGCTTGTACCATTAAAAAATCGGTTGCGTGCTTTATCGCAGACTCATCTTTGGCATCAACAACAACAAACACTTTATTGTTGAGCTGCTCATTCATATATTGCTGAGTACGCGCGAGCTGTGGGTCCTGTTGCATTTTGGGCAATAGCGCAAAAATATCCGTTTGAATATGAATATCTTTTTGAAGCCACGTTACACCCAAACCCACAGCCATTAGCAAGAGCGCAATTAACCACAGGACAGTAAATTTATTTTGCCAATTGGAAAAGCGCATGCTCGGTAGCCATTAAAGTCGTCGGTTGAGAAGTCTGGTGACTAAAGCGAATTGTGGTCTGATTATTGGCTTTTTCAGTAATCAAAATTTGATTTACATATTGCTGCCCTTGAGCATCCACACGCACAAACAATTTTTTAAATAAGCTACTTTTTGGCGTTAAACTAATATTCCAACCCGCTGGACTGTAGTTTGCGCTAACCACATTAAAGTTCTTCACCAAGGCTTGTTCATTACCTGACATTAGCTGTAAAAAGAGTGTTGCAACAGAACTATAAGGTGATTGATTAATTTGAATCTGGCTAAATGTTCGCTGGGTTTTTTGTACCAGTTTCGTTGGAGTAACAATTAAATCTGCCTGTACCGGACGTTTGATTTGCCATGCGACACCATAAGATTTTGCAAATAATAAAGAACCATTCGATACAAAAGTTTTATTTAAAGATGGTAATTTCTTTTGCTGCTCGAAATCAGCACGGACAATCGGTGTTTGTGCCAACTGCTGAAAAATCTGTGTCACTTCTGTCGACGCTGCAAAAACAGTACTCAAGCTGCCCATCCAAACCGTGAGGCCTATCCCTAAAGTTTTAATAAATTTAGACATCATGCTCCCCTCGTTGGTTGGAACTCAGACCATGCATTTAAACGTTCAAATAAAACCGGAGGTGACTGAAGGCACATTTCACGGTTTGCAATATTTACAGCAACCTGTGTGGTATAACCTTTGGTTAAACGCTTTCCAGACTCAGCATCAAAAATCAGATAATCTATTTTTAAACGGTTTTCCCATTCTTTTAAAATAGCCCGAACCCGAATCTTTTGTTCAAACTCAATGCCATATGCATAGCGAACATGACTTTCTATCACAGGCCATGCATAACCAGATTCTTTCATTTGCATATAGTTGTAATGAAATTGATCAAGCAATTTACAACGTGCAATCTCAAAATACTTTAAATAGTGTCCATGCCAAACCACATTCATGGTATCAACATCATGAAATGGAATCTCAATGATTACATCCGCATGCATTCGCTCACCTTATCCCATAAATTCTGTTTGATTAAACAACTCAAGTTGGTCTAAACGATCAACAATCTGTTGTAATTCGGTTTGTAATGGTCGATCTTCTTCAACAAATGCAAAGCTTTGTAAGGTCCATTGCATAAAGGCTTGTAATGCTGGGCTTAACTGTGCTGTTAAACCTTTCAAATGAATCGCCTGTACACTTGCGCAGCACAGCGCTGCAATCACTTGCTGCGTCAAGGTAATCACACGACTTGCATCACGTGCAGCAATGGTTCCCATACTGACTTTGTCTTGATTATGACATTCGGTTGAACGTGAAAAAATTGAAGCAGCTAAAGTATTTTTTAGAGCCTCGGCGGTCCACGCTGATACTCCGATTTGTACAGCTTTAAAACCATGATTCAGTGGTAAACGTTCAGCCGTTGCACCTGTTAAATTACGCGGTAAACCATGATTCATTTTATGATCGACCAACTGTGCAATTTGTCTATCCATCAAGTCGGCAATATTGGCAATCATAATTTTTAAGCTATCCATCGCCTGTGCAATGTGTCCACCGTAGAAGTGACCACCATGCAATACACGCATTCCGACTGGATCAATTAATGGATTGTCGTTACTCGAATTCAGCTCATTTTCAATAAACTGACGTAACCATACTTTTGAGTCTTCAAAAACACCAATAATATGCGGTGCACAGCGCAATGAGTAACGATCTTGCAAACGAGGGCTTTGATGTGCTGTTTGTACTTCACTGTTAAGCCAATCACGTAATTGCTTTGCAATTTGCTGCTGCCCCGGATGTGGCTTTTGTGCAAACAGTACTTCATCGAAATGACTTGGATTACCTTCCAACGCCAACACGTTTAGCGCTGTAATCAAAGTACTTGCAAGAGCAATTTGCTCAGCTTTTTTATAGTTTAAACATGCAATTGCCGTCATCACCGCAGTACCATTCATAAGGGCCAAACCCTCTTTCGGTCTGAGCGTTAAAGGCTGTAACCCTTTTTCGGCATATACCTGAGCAACCGGAACAATTCGTCCATCGACATAAACATCACGCTCGCCAACTAAAGTTCCTGCAATGTAAGACAAAGGTGTTAAGTCCCCGCTTGCTCCTACCGAACCTTCAGAGGGAATAACTGGAATCACATTTTCATTTAGCAACCAAACTAAGCGTTCAAGTAATGCGATTGATACACCCGAATAACCACGTGCCAATGAACATAATCGAGTAGCAACAACTGCACGTGCGGTGATCACATCAAGATTTTCACCTAAACCACAGCCATGAAAACGAGAAAGATGTAGCGGTAATTCATTGACCTGATGTAATGGAACTTCAACTAAACATGAGTCACCATAACCTGTCGTTACTCCGTAAATTACCCCTTCCTCTGCAAGTAACTGATCAAGAAAATCAGCTCCTTTTTGAATGAGCTCACGCCACTCAGAAGAAGTAGGCAAAGTAACCTGGCATTCACCTCTCGCTACAGCAACAACATCTTCAATGCGAAGTGGCTGTTCCCCTACGGTTAACACATGCATGTTATTTCGTCCAAAAATTATAAAAATTAAACCACTGGTAAGGAGCCCGCACACAATGCTGCTCTAATACATTTACATAGGTTCGAGTCACACTCTGCATACTTTCAATACGTTGCGCACGCGGTAAATTCACCTGCTCTGAAATCAGATGGATATGCACTTGAAATTGTTGCTGCATGCGATAACAAAATACGGCAATCACTGGCACTTTAAGCAAATTTGCCAAAATCCATGCACCTTGTGGAAATGCAGCATTCTCCCCTAAAAACTCTAGCTGTTGTACTCGGTCTGACTGCACAGGCACTCGGTCTGCCGCGACAATGACCCACTCGCCTTGTTGCATTTTGTCTTGTAGCAACATAGCCGTTTCAATACCGAGTTCATCGACCGATAAAAGACAAACATCTGCTTTATCATTTATTTTTTTTAGAAAATCATTAAATTTTGTTGCATGTTTTTGATAAACCAACACATTAATTTTTTGTGGATGGTCTGATTTTATTGCACGGAGCAACTCAATATTACCAAAATGCGAGACAACAATGAGAGCGCCCTTTTGGTAATGCTGATGGAAATATTCATGTCCAAAAATTTCTAGATTTTGTTCTGGAATATTGCCAAGCCACCCCTCAATCTTATCTAAAATACATTCACCGAACTGCATAAAATGAACATAGCTATTTCCTAAAGTCGGCTCATGTGTAAATGGAGAGTTAGCTCCCGCAAAACGATGTAACTTTCTTAAATAGAGTAGTGAAGCTTGTCTTGCTGTGACTGCAAATAACCAGTACCACATAATGACGAAGTACAACACCAGTTTACATAACCAGCGTCCACCAAAACGATAAAACCAAAGCATTAACATTAATGGCAACATGCCACCACGCTCTTTAATATCATTCCATTTTGGAGAAGCTGACTGAGTCATGGTTAACCTTGCAGCTTATGTTTTAATAGTTTCGGCAAACGGATGAGCATTCCCATAAATAGACTTGCGTGTGCCTTACTTATTCCTAAGTTATCTCGCCAAGCATGAAAATGGGAAATACCCTGCTCTGGGTAAATCACTGCTGTCGGGACATTAATAAAAGGTATATTTTCCCATTTTAACCGCACTAAAATTTCACTATCAAATCCCATACGCGGTTGGAATTTAGCGCTATCCAATACCTTTATCGTGCTCTCGAGCGGGTACACTCGGAACCCACACATACTGTCCTTAATTTCAAACGACAAACTATTTAACCACACCCAAAAGTGAGTAATGTAACGCCCATATAAACGTTTTTTAGGAATAGAAGCATCGAAATATGGCTGACCAATAACCATCGCATCTGGATGCTGCCCAGACTGTTCCAGAAATTTTGGAATGTCATCCCAGCAGTGCTGACCATCTGCATCAAGTTGTAGTGCATGACTTAAACCAAGCTCATGTGCTGTGCGTAATCCAGTCATTACGGCTTGGCCTTTCCCTTTGTTTACCTCATGCTCGATTAAATGTATTTGTGGATACTGCTCTGCCAAAGCTCTTAAAATTTGGCTACACGTATCATCACTTCCATCATTTACCAACACAATCGGCAGATGAAAACCATCCAACTTAGCAATCAAGTCTGCTAAGAAATATGGATGATTATAAACTGGGACAACAAAGCCATAGTTAGTCTGCATTTCTAACCCTCTACTTCCGTTTGCAAAGCAAATAATAGTCGTCCTGAAGCCAAAATCTGTTCTGAATCACGTAATTCAAAACTTACCTTATGCTCTTTTCGAGAAAATTTGAGTTGCACGACAGCATAAGGACAAATGAGATTTTGGAATTTTAACTGCTCATACCCTTGGCACCAATTTAAATCGGACCAAATTGATTTAGCAAAATGTTGTAAAAACCCTATTTGTCCCACCCCTGGATAAATAGGTTGGTTTGGAAAGTGGCCTTTAAAACATACTAACTCGGGCGGAAACTCAAGGCTAAAAATATAGTCATCTGCACTTTGAGTCTGGGATAGCACAACAGGTTGCAACATCGGCTTGAATAGCATTTTTAAATAGTTTTTATCGAGTTTAGACTGTGTATTTTGCGGTAGCTGACTTAAAAAACGCCATTGACGTGGAATTGCTAAAGTTTCTAAATGATCTTTCAACTGATATTTTAAATGACCAACAAAAACTGCCTTACTCTGTTTTTGCAACTGCTCACGAGCCTGCTCTGTCAAAACCACAATACAACCCAGCATTTGTCGATGCTCATGCTCAAATACCAGTACATGACACTGTTTAACTTCGTCTAAGGCTTGAATACTTTGTTCAATCGCATCTAGACTCAAACGCTTTTCTTCAAGCTTAATAATTCGATCTGTACGCCCTAAAAGCTGAAAGCTTTTGCATATATTATCTGCCCATTCGGCACGGTCACCTGTGGTAATCCAATTATCTTCATAAGCATGATTACTTTTGACCATCAGTTGATGATCTTCAATACGAATAGCCACATTCGCAAAAGGTGTCCACACATCATCATCTTTACTACGATGAGCAATGCCACCCGTTTCCGAACTTCCTAAAACTTCAATGATTAAGCAATTTACTAAAGGCCGGACACCACTTTCCAGTTTACCACCGGAGCTAAAGACCATTTGACATTGTTGTAAAACTACATCGGTTGTCCAACGTTTTAATAAAGCTGGACTTGAAATCAAATAATTGCTTAATTCCAATGTTTTTAATTGCTTTTGAACCTGTACAACATCTTCAGGATAAGCAACTTGCGGTATATAAAAACAACGTCCAGTTGCAAGTGGTAAAAGTAACTTAAACAGTAATCCATAAATATGTTGATGGCTCACCGTTGCAATAGCTATAGCATCATTTTCAAAAGCAAAGCTTTGACTTAAGCCTTGTACCTCATTAAGTAATTGTTTTAAGGTTCTTGGGATTCTTTTTGGCTGCCCTGTTGAACCTGATGTATAAAAATAGAGTTGTGCCTGCTCTAAAAAGGCATCATCCAACGTTAAAGATAAGGGAGCAATTGACTCAGCATTTTGGCGCTTTAAAAAATAAATATGCTGTGCTGCAAAATCTTGTTCTAATTCACGCACTCGATTTGGTGGTAACAGCACTTGTTTTTTAGCTAATAATGCCGCAAACAATAAAACCAGAAATTCGTAGCTATCAGTTTCCCATAAAGCCCATGTTAAATTTTCTATTTGAGCAATTGCAGCAGCTTGTAAAGCTACATCCTGCCAAAAATGATGAAAGCTGATTGAGTTCAGAGCATTGTCTAAGCAAAGTGGCTGAACCGAATCGATGAATTTCTGAAAATGACACTGCATAATTTTGAATTAGTGATTTGAAGAATGTAAACGCTGATGTCTTTTGCGCAAAATAAATTCGCCTAGGAATAACATGCCCATCAGCACATAAGAAATAAAACCATTATAAATGACCCAAATTTGAGTCGAAGTAAAAAAAACCGTAATTAATGCAATTAATGCATTACATAAAAAGAAAACGCACCAGACTTTTGTAACCTGCCTGGTCCAATGAACACCTGATGGTGGTAAATCAGGTTCAACCAAGCGAGCAAAACGCTCAATCATAGAAGGAGGTTTAATTAAGGTGAATGCAAAAATACCTAAAGCACCTAAACTCATCCCAACTGGATAAAGCTTTAACCATGCATGATCATGTAGTAGTAAACTTAAGCCACCACAAATAATAGCAAGGCTGGTTAAAGGCCATAAAAGGTGATTACCTTTACTCAATAAACGTAAAACACCTAGCCCAATAAGTAATACACTTACCCAGACAAATTGTCCGTGCGATAAACTCCAGCCAACAATAAAGGGATACAACACAAAAAGTGCTGTAATTATCCCTTTAATCAAGATTTTCATTCAGCAGTCATATTCTGAATAACAGTCACAACATCTAATACAGTTCTTACATTTTTAAAGTCTTCAGGTTTTACTTGCTTACCCGTCAACTCCTTAATCTTAACCACTAAATCGACTGCATCGATACTGTCTACGTCTAGATCTGAATATAAGTTTGAATCTAACTGTACAGACTCAGGTTCGATTTCAAATAAGTCTTCCATCCATTCACGGAGTTTTGCCAATACTTGTTCTTGAGATAACATCATCACACTCCTTATGCTTGCTGCTGCGCTTCGACCAACGCAACCAAACTTTGAACTGATTTAAAGTGCTGTTTGGTCTCATCCGATTCTGCACTTAAATGGATGTTGTAACGTTTTTTCAAAGCAAGCCCTAACTCAAGGGCATCAATCGAGTCTAATCCTAAACCTTCTCCAAATAATGGAGCTTCTGTATCAATATCGGCAATAGTAATATCTTCTAGTGCTAAAACATCAATAATCATTTGCTTTAGTTCATCAGCAAGATTGCTCATTTTAAGATAACTCTTCATCAAAAATTTTGTAAAAACTGCGACTTAACTCACGAACTTGTTTAGGTCCTACCGTTAAATCTTCTAATAGATCTTTTACATACACTGCATCTAGTACCTTCACTTCTATATGAAATGGTCGAGATGGTACGTGATACCATTTTTCATTTTTGGTTAATGTAGATGGAGCACATGTAATCACTACTGGGCGAATTGGTACATTTGCACGAATGGCAATATTTGCTGCACCTCGCTGAAACTCATTTAGAGTCACCCCTTTTTCAGTCCGAGTACCTTCCGGAAAGATCAAAAGAGAAGCGGCATTATCCTCTTTTAGCCGAGAAACACAATCCTCGACAAACTGCTTAGAACCAGCATTTAAAATATAACCTGCACTTTGTACTGGTCCTTTAGTAAAAGGATTCGTCCAAAGAGATTGTTTCACCACACAATTAGCTTGCTGCATCATACCAATTAGTACTACAACATCAATTAAAGTCGGATGGTTGGCAATCACAAGTTCTTGGCGACTATTTTCTAATTTTTCCAAGCCTTCTACTGAATAGGTCATAATCCCAAGCTTAACCATCATTTCAGTAAAGCCTTTAAAACTATGCTTAATTATACTTTGTGCATATTGTTGGCGTTTTTCTGGATCTGATGTGGTCACTTTCAATGCAGGTGCAATGACTGCCGCAATTGCCATCCCACCTATACCAAAACTTGCAAAACTAAAACCTGTAGCAGCTACACGCCAACAATAATTACTTTTTTGCTTTAGATTTTTAAGATTTAGCATTTCTTCCACCCATATTCAGACATAGAAAGATCAGCACTTTGCCAAAACCGAGAAAATGCCAAACCATCTAATTCATCTGTAGGTGACCATTCAGTAAACTGTAAATTAGGCTGATCTAAACTTACTAAAGCAGCCATTGCATAGGCAGGAAAATCAATAGACTCACTATAAATTTTAGGTAGCGGCTCATCGTAAGCAACAACTAAAACCTGTTGAATAGCCGGTAAAGCTTTTAATGCAGCATACGCTTCTATTAGACCTTCGGTCCATGAACAACTTAAACTAGTAGACGGGGTATCATCCTGACATAAAATAGAATATAAACCAGATATCGCATTATGAACTGAGGTAGAGAACTGCGTAGGAGATGGTGTTTGACCTTGCAGAACATCTTGCAATATTCCTAATGTTTTAGCCTCATCACCATAACGTGATACCCAAACAATATAATCCACACGTTGCCCATCTAATGCGCTAATTGCACTATTGAGTGCTAATTTAGCTAAAGATGACAGACGCCTTCTTTGCATAGAGGGAATACACTCAAGTGCCGCATAGGAAGGTTGGGCATGTGTAAGCGTTAACTGGGCAAGATGTAATGTTACCATGCTAAAAAAGAACCTTAAGCAGCATTATTCTTTCGGAATATAGATTATTTTATAAAAAAACGGATTATAGCATTCGTTATGAAATTTACAAAAAATTACGTTTATCATTCACACTTTTGCATAAATCTTTGATCTGTCTTAATTCTTTGTAAAAAAAGCCCAAAGAAGACTTTGGGCTTTTTTACATTTATACAGATTAACGGTTAAATTTCTTTTCCGCTTTTTTGAATTTCTGAATATAACGACGACGACGTGCAGCAGTACGCTCATCAATTTGGCTCTTACGACCTTCAAATGGGTTTTCAGAGGTTTTAAAGTCAATACGAACTGGCGTACCTTCAAGTTTATACACTTTACGGAATACGTTTTCTAAGTAACGGCGATAGTCTGCAGGTGTTTTATCAACCTTATTACCATGGATTACAATAGTCGGTGGGTTCTGTCCGCCCATATGCGCATAACGCATTTTAATACGGCGGCCGCTAATCATTGGTGGTTGATGTGCTTCTGTCGCATCACTCAAAATTTGAGTCAATTTAGCTGGTGATACTTTTAAGTTTGCAGACTCATAAGCACGGTGGATAGAAGGATATAACTCACCTACCCCTGTTCCATGCAGTGCAGAAATTAAATGGATTTTTGCCCAAGGAATAAAGTCAAAACGGCGCTCAACGTCAAGCTTACACTGCTTGCGGTCATATTCAGACATGTTGTCCCATTTGTTGATCGCAATAACCATGGCACGCCCAGCTTCAAGCGCATAGCCAATTAAATGTAAGTCTTGCTCAACAATACCTTCGCGTGCATCAACCACAACAACTACAACGTGCGCATCTTTCATTGCTTGTAAAGTTTTCACGATTGAGAACTTCTCAATCATTTCATCAACTTTACCTTTACGACGCACACCTGCTGTATCGATTAATGTGTATTTACGACCTTCACGCTCAAATGGAATATAAATAGAGTCACGAGTTGTACCCGGTTGGTCAAATGCTACCACACGGTCTTCACCAAGTAGGCGGTTTACTAATGTTGACTTACCAACGTTTGGACGACCAATAATCGCTAAACGTAAGCCCGTATCTCTGTCATGCTCTTCCGGATTTTCATCTTCTGGAACTTCTGCAAGTACGTCTTCCAGCATTTGCTGTACGCCACGACCATGGCTCGCCGCAACTTGTAATGGTTCGCCCATACCAAGCTTGTAAAACTCAACGAGAGCGGCTTCAGCATGAACACCATCTACCTTGTTCGCAACAAGATAAATTTTCTTACCTAATGTACGAAGTTCACGGGCAATCTGCTCATCAGAAGCTAACAATCCAGCACGAGCATCAACCACAAAAATAATAATATCTGCTTCGTTAATCGCTGTTTTTGACTGCTCGGCCATGTAGTTATCGATGCCGCCTTCACTTTCACCGATACCGCCAGTATCAACGACAATGAACGACTTATTTTGATAAGTCGCATCACCATATTTACGGTCACGAGTCAGACCCGCGAAGTCGGCTACAAGTGCATCACGACTCTTGGTAATCTGGTTAAATAACGTTGATTTTCCGACATTCGGACGACCAATGAGCGCAATAACGGGTTTCATACAATAACCTTAATTCAAGACCAGCCATATCTCATGGCTTGAGCATTAGAAACAATACAGGAGATATATTTTAAGGTCAGATATGACCATAATAAAAGACGGGGCTTTGAACTGATTTAATTCAAACACCCCGATATTTTTTAACAGCGTAATTTGTTAAGCGGCTATTTTAGCACAAGCGAACGAAATTAACGATTCTGCCAAATACTTAAATCGCCTTTTCGGGTCGAAACGTAAAGTTGGTTCTCAATAACACGTAATGTATTAACCTCACCACTTGTCTTCGAACGACCTATTAGCTTACCTGTTGCCGGGTCAATAAGATGTAAAACACCATCCAAATCACCCACAATTAAGTCTTGGCCTAACACAACAGGATTACTTAAATGACGATTTAAGAGACTTTCATTTTCCCAAAGCTTTTCGCCTGTAGATAAATCATAAGCAGTCAACTTACCATCAGCTGATGAGACAAATACTTTATTGTCATAAACTTCTGGACGCTTCGTGCTGCTTGAGTCTTCACTCCAAACCACACGTTGAGAAGCAATATCAGTAACAGTTACTTGCCCTTGGAAGCTCGTTGTAACCATGAGCTGACCTACAACAACTGGATCGCCATCAATATCAATCAGACGCTGAATATCAGAGCGACCTTCACTTACAGCAACACGACGTTGGAAACGAGGAATACCGCTAATAATATCAATCGCATAAACATATGCATTTGCTGAAGCAATTAACACAGTACGCGAATCAAGACTTACAGGTGATGGTTGACCGCGCAAACTGAACTGAACATTTGGTAATTTATATGCCCAAACTTGTTGTCCTGATGATGCATCATGTGCAAATACAGTACCGTCGTTGGCAATCGTAATCACACGTCCAGACTGAACTAAAGATGGACTTAATAATGCACCAGATAATTGTGCTGTCCATTTTTGCTCGCCTGTCGCTTGATCTAAAGCAAATAACTGACCCTTACTGTTACCAACAACCACAATACCTTCAGCGGCTTCAACACCAGAGCTCAAGCCTAGCTTACTCACTTTTTTCTCCCAAACACGTTGTTTACCGCGATATGCAGCAACTTCGCCTTTAGGGTCAAGCGTAAAAACGACGCCATCACTAGCATCAAGTTGTAAACGTAATGGATCTGCCTTATTCGTAGAAGAGACACTGCGCGAAAACACGGGTACTAAAGTCTTTTTCGACTCAGTCAATTTCGGTAGTGGATTTGGTTTTGGTTCTTTTACTTTGTTGCTAGAACATCCCACCAGTACAGCCGATGCGATTGCAATTGCCAAAGGCAGTTTGAATTTCTGATTCATTAAGACTCTTCCACCTGTGTTTCCAAAATTGGGCGCTCAATCTGTGGATCTTCAACTAAAACGCCAACACTTTCGAGTTTAATTTGTAAAATTTGTCGCTCTTGTTTACGTTCCAGTAACGAATCCCATGCAGCTTGATACGCTTTTTTAGCAGAATCAATATCTTTCTTCGCAACAAAGATATCACCACGTAACTCTTCTACTGTTGCTTTGAATGCCGGATCGACATTACCAGACAATGTTTTTAGAGCTTCATCATATTTGTTTTGCGCTAATTGTGCATCTGCCAAACGCAATTTTACAACTTGAATCAATCCGTCATCTTTTACTTTTGCATTTTCAACTCTCTTCAGTGCTTTTTCAGCAGCAGCATAATCTTGCTTTTCATAAGCAAGCTTTGCCAACACGAATTGAGTTTGTATCGCTTGAACTGAATCAATATCATCTTTTACAACTTTATCTGCCGAAGCTGTTACTGAAGCTAAAGCATTTGGATTATCAGCTGTTGCATTCGCCTCATCCATTAACTGCTGTACTTTTGCAGTTTGTGTTTGGCTTGTTGCAAGATTTCTTTTTTGCCAATATTCCCACCCAAAAAAGGCAATCAATGCAATGAGAATCCCGCTAATCATGGCAGAACCATATTTTTTGGCGAACGACTTTAAGCTGTCGAATTGTTCTTCATCACTTAAGCTCATGTGATTGTCCTTTTCCAGATGTTTCAGTTTATTTTGTAAATTTTTCAATTAAGAATGGTACGAGTTCAGCTAAGGCAACTTGTGTCTGCTCAGCTGTTGCTAACTCTTTGATAGCAAGCTGCTGTGCTTCCCATTCACGCTCACCTAAAATCATGGCGTAAACAGCCCCAGCCTGATCAGCTTTTTTCATCTGACTCTTCATGCTGCCTTGTGAACCCGTTTTAATGCGAACATTGCTATTAGCAGCTTCTAACTGATCACGTAATTGCTCTGCCAAAACCAATGCTTTAGCTTGATAAGCAGGTTCTGCAACCAAGAAAACTTCACAATCGCGTACAGTTTCAGCTTGTTCAACTTGCTCAAGTAGAAGCAATAAACGCTCCATCCCCATTGCAAAACCAACAGCAGGAACAGACTGATCAGCTTTACCTTTTAACTGCCCAACCAGACCATCATAGCGACCGCCTGCACATACTGTGCCTTGTGAACCTAAAGCTGTCGTTGTCCACTCAAAAACAGTTTTATTGTAGTAATCTAGACCACGTACCAATTTTTGGTTAATTACAAATTTAACGCCAGCAGCAGTCAAATAATCTTGTAATTGCTGGAAGTGGCTTAAACTGTCTTCTTTTAAGAAGTCATGTAGTTTCGGCGCGTTTTCCAGAATTTTCTGGGTCGATTCAATTTTAGAATCTAAAATACGTAATGGGTTAGTCGTTAAACGACGCTGTGAATCTTCATCCAGAGCATCTTTATGTTCATTTAAGAACGTAACCAACGCGTTACGGTATTCTGTACGCTCATCTGTTTCACCCAAAGTATTCAACTCAAGCTGAACCATGTGATCAACGCCCATACGTTTCCACAAACGAGCTGTCAACAGAATTAGTTCTGCATCGATATCAGGAGTCGCTACACCAAAAGTTTCTACACCGAACTGATGGAACTGGCGGTAACGACCTTTTTGTGGTTTTTCATAACGGAACATAGGTCCCATATACCACACACGCGGCGTAGCACCACGCAACAAGTTATGTTCAACCAACGCGCGAACACAACCTGCTGTACCTTCTGGACGTAAAGTCAGTGATTCAGGTGGGTTTCCTTTATCGAAGAACGTATACATTTCTTTTTCAACGATATCGGTTGCATCACCAATAGCACGTTTAAACAGTCCCGTTTGTTCAACGATCGGCAAACGAATTTGTTGATACCCATAAGCATCCATTAACGATGCTAAATGCTGCTCGAGACGTCTCCACGCTGCTGTTTGCGTTGGTAAAACGTCATTAAAACCTTTGATTGCGACAATTGAACTCATGATGAACTACGAATAATTTCTTTAGATTTAGCTTCTTCAAGCTCTTGAACACGTTGACGAACCATAGTTTCGATTTCATCAACCAATTGATTGGTATCAATTAAATGGCTTTTTTCACCATTACGATAAACCAATGAGCGAGGCGCAGCCCCGACAACCCCAATATCTGCTTCTTTTGCTTCACCTGGGCCATTTACTTTACAACCAATGACCGAAACGTCCATTGGTGTACGTATATCTTCCAAACGCTCTTCTAAGGCTTGCATCACCTGAATTACGTTAAACTCTTGGCGAGAGCAACTTGGGCAAGCAATAAAGTTAATACCGTTAGAGCGTAGACCAAGCGATTTTAAGATATCAAAACCAATTTTGATTTCGTCCTCAGGTTCAGCAGCAAGCGAAATACGCATGGTATCGCCAATGCCTTCCATCAATAATCCACCAAGCGCGATTGCTGACTTCACAGTACCAGTACGGTAAATACCTGCTTCGGTTACGCCTAAATGTAATGGATTGTCAATTTGCTGAGAGAGTAAGCGGTAAGCATCCATGGTTAAAAACACATTTGATGCTTTGACACTAACTTTAAACTCATGAAAATCAAGACGGTCTAAAATATCAATATGACGTAAAGCTGACTCAAGAAGTGCCTGCCCTGTAGGCTCGCCATATTTTTTCTGTAAATCTTTTTCTAGAGAACCCGCATTCACACCAATACGCATGGAAATACCGTGATGACGTGCAGCAGCAACGACTTCACGAACTTTCTGGTCTGAACCGATATTACCCGGGTTAATACGCAAACAGTCTGCGCCATAGTCTGCAACTGCCAAAGCAATTCTATGGTCAAAGTGAATATCAGCCACTAATGGAACTGAAACACGTTTACGGATCGCACCAAACGCTTCAGCAGCCTCCATAGAAGGCACTGAAACACGCATAATATCTGCACCTGCATCAACACAACGCTCAATCTGAGCCACAGTTGCATCGACATCGCAAGTTTCGGTATTTGTCATACTTTGCACGCTAATAGGTGCATCGCCACCGACATAGACCGAACCAACACGAATTTTACGTGTTGGTCGACGTTTAATTGGGTTCTCTATCATTGTATCGCTCAACTCATGGTATTAGCGGGATAAACGGAATTCAGCTTTACCGTTTACCGTATATGGAGACAATGAAATCTGTTCTTGGTTTAGACTTAATGACACAGCTGTTGCATCATCAAGACGAATCTGGAATGGAGACTCACCATTTAAGGTTAAAGTGGATGCCTGACGACCCGTTGCTAAAACCTTTCCTGTTGCATCTACAATATGAACAGAAGTTGGACGGTTAAAGTTTAACACCAATTGATCGCCCGCTGTTGCAGAGTCATTTCCCTTCATAGGTAAAACTTCAACATTAGACTGATTTGCTTTTGGCATATCAGCATCTTCTTTATTTGAAGTCCACTTTTGAACACCCATCACGATTAATGACACGACAGCAATAATCAAAATCGCAAGCAACGCACGCTTTAACCATTTTTTGTTACGGTCACTATTAGAACCGGGTAGTTTACCCATGATTTTAATTGGTGAATTGTTTAAAGCATGATTTGGCAAAAGTCCTGTATCGTTTGCATAAATCTCATCAAAACGCTGGATAATTGCAGTTGCATCAGCATTTAAATACTTCGCATAAGAACGATAATAACCTTTGATAAAAGTTGCTTCTGGCAAAGATTTATAATCGTCTTGCTCTAACGCACTCAGCGTTTTAAGCGGCATATTTAAATCAGAAGATACTTGCTCTAATTCTTTTTTCTGAGAAACACGAATTTGACGTAAATACTCACCAGGACGTTGAATATTTCCTAAAGCAGAAGTCGGTAAGCTTGAGCCAGTTGGCTGCTGTGAATTAGGATTTATTTCCATACGGCCTCAGTACTATACTGTAATTGCAAATAACGTTGATATTCTGGACTTTCCGGGAATAAAGCACGTAACTGGTTTACTAAAACTTGCATTCCCATTTTATCCGCATTGGCTCGAGCCACTCTTAAACCAATCCAAAGTGCGCGTGCACCCTGATTTTTCTGCCCCACTGTATGAACGTATTGCTCATACATTTGTGTAGCAGCCGGAATCTGCTGCTGCAAATAAAAAATTTCTGCTAACTCTAACATTGAAATGTAGGAATCGCGGTTAGCAAGAAGCGCTTGTTTGAATGTTTTTTCAGCACTCGCAATATCGCCTAACTTTAAATAAATCCGTCCTAGATTTTCTAAAGCCTGATAGCGTTGGTCATAGCCTAATGTTGCACCAGCAATACGAAATTGCTCGATGGCATCATTATAACGCTCCATTTGATACAAATACGTACCATAATTATTACGCGCCTGAGCATTGTCTGGCTCAGAAGAAATTGCACGTTTAAAATAATGTTCTGCTTTTTCTAAATTGGGTTTACTGCCTTCTTGTTGCAATAAAATACCCATCATCATATTTGCTGTTGCGTCACGACTCTCGATACTTAGAGCTTGGTCAAGGGACCGTTTTGCAGAGTCCAAGTCACCAGAACGAATGTATTCAGCAGCAAGCTGCGTACGCACCTTAACTGCTTTTTCTGGGTCCTTTTTAAGCGTTGGCGACGTCTGACAACCACTTGCCAGAAATGCAACAGCAACCCCCATACATAACATGATCTTTAACTTCGGAGTACTCAAAGTCTGCCCTCAACTTTATCCTTGTGTACGTAAAATCTCTTGACGCTGTGTGACCTTTTTCTGCCACTGTTCAGCACGGCGAGTTCTGTCAGCCACTTGACCGACTAACTGTCCACATGCAGCATCAATATCATCACCACGTGTTTGACGAATCGTACACACAAATCCGGCATCAGACAAAGTTTTTTGGAACGAGATAATACGATTTCGACTTGAGCGACCATATGGCGCATGTGGGAATGGGTTAAACGGGATCAAGTTAATTTTACTTGGCAAGTTTTTAAGCAATTTAAGTAACTGCTGTGCATGTTCAGGCTGATCATTTACGCCCTCTAACATCACATATTCAATGGTCACATGTTTACGCGTACTTTCATTACCATCTTTGGCAATATAACGCTGACATGCTGCGATTAACTGAGCCAATGGATATTTTTTATTAATAGGCACAAGTTCATTACGTAGCTCATCGTTTGGCGCATGTAAGGAAATTGCTAAAGCGACATCAATATCTTTTGCAAGTTGGTCAATTTTTGGTACAACACCTGAGGTTGACAAAGTCACGCGACGTTTTGACATACCATAAGCAAAGTCATCAAGCATAATCTGCATTGAACTTAATACGGCATCATAGTTGAGCAATGGCTCACCCATACCCATCATCACGACATTGGTGACTGAACGTTCACGCTCTGCAACAGGCACTTCTTCCATATAAGAATAGTTTGCCATCCAGAGTTGCCCAATAATTTCATCTGGCGTTAAATCACGTTGGAAACCTTGTTTACCTGTTGAACAAAACGAGCAGTCCAATGCACAGCCCACTTGAGAGGAAATACAAAGCGTTTTACGTAATCCAGTTTTATCTTCGGCAGGAATTAATACAGTTTCAACTAAAGAACCTGCCCCCTCACCTACGCGAAATACCCACTTACGTGTACCATCTTTTGAATAGTGACGGTGAACCACTTCAGGGGCTTTAATCTCACAAATCTGTTCAAGTTTTGCACGTAATTTGCCTGAAATATTGGTCATTTCAGCAAAATCAGTAACAAAGTATTGGTGTATCCATTTCATGACCTGTCCGGCACGAAACTTTTTTTCACCAATATTTTCAAAGAATTTTTCTAACTCAGTACGAGACATGCCGAGTAAATTCACTTTATTTTCGGCAGCAGAGATTACCGGCGTGGACGAAGATTGCTGCTGTCCATCAAGATTTTCAGATGAAACGACCACTGCAGAACTCATGTGTATTTACCTAAACCATGTCAAAAAACAGAAGATATTGTTCAAGAATCAAACAAACTTCTCTTGAGAGAATAAAAAAACCAGATAAGTAGTATACCACTTATCTGGTTTGAATGCTTTCGATTAACGAGTGCGTGGGCAGATCTCGTTGTCAGCAAAGAAGTAAGCAATTTCACGCTCTGCAGAAGCAACTGAGTCAGAACCGTGAGCAGCATTTTCGTCGATGCTTACAGCGAAATCAGCACGGATAGTACCAGGAGCCGCTTCTTTAGGGTTTGTAGCACCTAAAATTTCACGGTGAGCAAGAACTGCGTTTTCACCTTCAAGAACAGATACAACAACTGGACCAGAAGTCATGAATGCAACTAAGTCACCAAAGAAACCACGTTCTTTGTGCTCTGCATAGAAACCTTCAGCATCAGCTTGAGAAAGGTGTTTCATTTTAGTCGCAACAATTTTTAAACCCGCTTTTTCGAAACGAGCAAAAATTTCACCGATGTGGTTTTTAGACACAGCATCTGGCTTTACGATAGACAAAGTACGTTCAATTGCCATGAGTGGCTCCTTTATTTTAAGATTTAAACTTTAAAAAATTTGCCGCATTATACCGATGTCATAGGCAATAATCAGCTTTGAATGTGTAAAAGTTGCGATTTTTTCTACTGTTTTTAGCGAACTTCGTCAATCCAGGCCATCTGAATGCCTTCTAGCAAGCCTTCAGTCGATTTATTTGGATCATCACTGAAGTCGGGTAAAGCGCATACCCATGCGTGTAAATCTGTAAAACGGATCCATTGCGGATCAACTTCTGGATGTGCTTCTGACAATTCAATGGCAATATCAATGGTATCTGTCCAACGTAAGCCCATAGCGGCTCCTATCTGTTTAATCTGCTAAATCACGAACTGTGTACTTTAGCAAATCCACAAACCTAATCGATAGTTTAAGTGAATAAAAATTGCGGTCGCTTATAAAGCGATGTTCAATAAAGGAGCCATAAAAATAATCAGGCTTGCCATTGCCGATCCAATTAATGCACCCACAATCACATCACTTGGATAGTGAAGCCCAAGAACCATACGAGATAAGGCAACAAGCACCATAAAAGGTAACATCGCTGCGAGTAATACTGGCTGGATATAACCCAATACAATTGTCACCATCACGGCATGAAGTGTATGGCCAGATGGAAAGCTGAAATGATCGAGAGGTCTTTCGCCAAGTATAATCACTTGATGTACTTGATAAGGGCGAGGCCGTGTCGTTTTATGTTTTAAAAATTTATAAATTCCGGTGCCGACTGAGCCACCTACTAATAAATAGATAATTTGTAGACTGTAGTTAATACCATGCATTCCCCATACAATCGCCAGCATCAGGTACCAAAATGGTCCATCACCGGCACGACTAATAATTTTGAAGAATAACGCTACACGCTGTGAGTGAGAGAAGTTATTTAAATATAAGCAGCCTCTTAAATCGAGATCCAGTATTTTTATTTTTGCATTCTTGAATTTCATGGTTGTTCTCCTATTTTAGGATACTTAGGTGAAGTCCATCGAGGATTCTTTCACCACCTGATAAAATGCCTGTTCTAATTGCTGTACCGGCAGTTGCCAACCGCTTTGCTGTACTTTATGACAGGCTTGTATGCCCATTTCTCTAAGTTGTTGTACTGAAGGAAGTTGATAAATTTGCTGTATAAAATGGCTTTTTTGTCCAAGTGGGCTTAACCAACCACTCACGCCATGGATTAAATATTGATGTGCACATGCATAATCATACGCGATAACAGGCAAACCGCTCGCCATTGCTTCTAAAACTACGTTACCAAACGTTTCGACTTGACTTGCAAAGACAAAGACGTCTGCGCTTGCATATGCTGTCGCTAGATCTTGTCCACGCAAGCTACCTGTAAAAATAACATTTTTTGCTTCAGGTAATTCTTTTAACCGAGCAAGATCGGGGCCATCTCCCACCACAACCAATTTCGTCTTGTACTGTTGCATGTTTTGCATGGCCGCATAACTTTCAACAATGAGTTGCACTTCTTTTTCCGGCGACAAACGTCCCACATAGAGCATGACACGTGTATCTGAATCGACTCCCCATTGCTGGCGCAAACTTTCAGAACGATGTTTTGGTGAAAAGCGAGTCGTATCCACGCCCCGTCCAACCACAATCAGGGGACAGGTAATACCGAAACCACGTAAAGCTTCTTGTGTATCCTTACTTGGCACACAAGTCACTTGAGTATTGTTGTGAAACCAGCAAAGGTATTTTTGAATCGGTTTAACTAAAAAAGCCAAATCAAAGAACCGACTAAAATCTTGAAATGGTGAGTGAAAGCCACTAGAAACCGGAATCGATTTTGCTTTTGCAGCCTGCATCGCTGTTAAGCCTAACGGCCCTTCAGTCACAATGTGCACGACATCTGGCGCAAATTTTTCAAATGCTTTTGATACTTTTAAATATTGTGGCCAGCCAAACTGTAAAGTCGGATATTTTGGTATGGCCTGTGACATCACCAGACACTCTTGCTCTGGTAAAAAGTCATAGCATTTTGCTTTTTGTTCTGGTCGAACAAGTAGAATTTTATGCCCTTGTTTTTGAAGGCCTTGGCATAACTGCAATAACGAGAGTGCTACACCATTAATCTCTGGTGGCCATGTCTCTGTGACAATCGCAATTTTTAAACGTGGACGAACCAACTCATGAAGTTGGTGCAATTCCTGAGTATTAGACAACTGCTGTTTTTGTTTAAAATAGAATTGGAAGCTTTCAGGGAGTTGCTGTTGTTTTAATAGTGCTGTCGCGAATGAGCCTTGCATAGCGCCATCCATCAATGTATTTATTTTCATGCTTAAAGATTAAGCAACTTTCTTGACACTTTGATGATAAATGCATGACAGTTTACTGACATAAAAAATTAAAAAAGCACGCTAAGAACAGCGTGCTTTTTCATAAACAATCAATAGAGCTTAACGGTTCTGTAGTTTTGCATAATCCATAAGTACATTTGCCGCTTCAGTCACGAACGTTTCTTCTTCTGGCAATGCAGGACGCTGATTAGCTTTCATTTTGGCACGAGATTCAGCTAGGGCATCTAAAGAAGCCTGATAGCTTTCCCAATTTGCAAAAGGTTTTTGACCCGTTGCCGCACGGCGTTCATTTTCAGCATCTAACGTTTGCTTTTCTAAATTAAGAAGCTCAGCACGACGCTTATCAATATCAAGTACAACCTGTTTCTGGTCACTTGTTACCTTAGCAATCGCTGTACGCTTATTTAAATATTTAAACTGAGGATCGACAGCAACACGTTGTTCAGAAGACTGAGACAACTTTGCAACATACGGTTGAACAGAACCTTCACGTTTAAATGGCGCAGTCGGAATCGTATCCCACTTCAATGCGTTCTTCGATTTACGCTCACCAAACTCTTCGTTGTAGATATCAACCAGTTTAATGTCTGGTACTACACCTTTGTTTTGCGTACTACCACCTGTAATACGATAGAATTTACGTTGCGTTAAAGTCGCTTGTCCGTATGCCAAAGTATCCAATTGAACCTGAGCTGTACCTTTACCCGTAGTTGTACTACCAATAATAATACCGCGCTCATAATCTTGAATTGCAGCAGAGTAAATTTCACTTGCCGAAGCAGATGCCAAGTTCACCAATACAGCAAGTGGACCTGTATAGATTTGCTGACCACCATCGTTGTCTTCAAATACACTTACATTGCCATTGCCATCACGAATTTGCACCACTGGGCCTGACTTAATCACTTGCCCAAGCATACGAGCAACTTCTTCTAATGAACCACCTGGGTCATTACGCAAGTCAATAATGATACCTTCAACTTTTTTGGCTTTTAATGCTTCAAAAGCATTGGCAGTATCTTCAGAAACTGAACGATATTGCTGACCAGCACGACGTGAACGATAGTCAAAATAGAATGATGGAATTTCAATAACACCTAACAAGTGCTTTTTACCATCACGGCTCACTTCAACTGTACGTGAGCGAACACCAGCATCTTCTTCTTGAATAACATCACGGACTAAAGTCACATTACGTGCCTGACTCATTGACGCACCAGCACCAAGAAGCTTAAGTGTTACTTTAGTGCCACGTTTACCACGAATCAGCCCAACAATTTCCGAACTCGACCAACCAACCACATCGATCATTTTCCCGCCCTCTTGAGCGACTCCAACGATTCGATCTCCTGATTTCACTTGACCAGACTTACTTGCAGGACCACCTTCTACAATGGTTTCAATCTTGGTGTAATCTTCGTTGCCACGCTCTGGACGAATCGATACCCCGATCCCCTCAAGCTGCAAGGTCGTTTGGCGATTCAGTTCTATCGCATCGATTGGCGGATAATAGTTACTATGTGGATCATAGGTCGCTAACATCGCGTTTAATGTCTTATCTAAGACATCATCACTTTTTACACGACTAATTCTTTCAAGCTGACGCGTATAACGTTTAGTCAAAGTTTGAGCTGGCGTTAAATCTTCTGGACCTTTCAAATCTTGACCATCAGCAAGTGACGGGTTCTCTTTAAGCGCCTTTTGTTTTGCCTGCTCTTCTTCACGGCTAATGGTTAAATTAATTAACTGTGAAACTAGCATTTTACGCCAGTGATTTTGTTGCTCAGCCGTTGTTTTAAAATATGGTGCTTTTTCGCGATCTACTTCAATATAGCTATTTGGCTGTTTTAAGTTCTGTTGTTGCTTCAACTCAGCCAGCATGAATTCGTAAAATTGTTTTAAGCGTTCACGATATTGCTGATGAATGGCAAACGGCCCAGTTAAGTTCCCCGCTTTTAATGAAGCACCAAAATTTGAACCATAGAGTTTTTTATAATTTTGAACTTCTGCGTCTAAAAATAATGAGTGGTCTGGATCAAGACTGTCTAAATACATATCGAGAATACGGTTAGATGTATTCGCATCTAGACGCATATTTAAATAATGTTGGCGATCAACTAAAGTTGCCAGTTGACGAGCCACCAAGGCCTGCTCTTGCGTTGGCTGAATCGATTGAGAAACAGCGGCAGTATTGGTTGCTGCTCTTGCTTCGTTCATCGTATGAGAGAAGAATAAACCGCCAGTCGCGATTGCTACTGCACAAGCTATAGTTTGAAGTTTCATAAATTCTTAATACTTCCTTGGGTGTTCGTATCTTACACGCTCTGTTTTCGATATGAACTAAGCAGATTCAACATCTTAACCAACTAAATTGTTTATACCGTGTAGTTTTATCATATTCTGTACTGACAAAATGTAGCAAATCATTGCAAAATTCGCTTATTGTTTTTCAATCAAAATTCAAATGGAACCAATATGATTGGCGCGTTGATGCTGGACATTGCCAGCACAGAACTTACTAAAGAAGATATTGAACTATTACAAGCTCCGCAAGTCGGTGGCATGATTTTATTTGCACGAAATATTGAATCACCACAACAAGTCCGTGCTTTAACCGACCATATGCGCCAAATTCGCCCAGATATTTTGATTGCTGTCGATCAAGAAGGTGGTCGAGTTCAACGTTTAAAATCTGGTTTTACGCTATTGCCAGCGATGGGGCGCTTTGGTGAACTCTATATCACCCAACCACAAAAAGCGCTTGAACTGGCTGAACAGTGTGGCTGGCTCATGGCAACTGAAGTTCTTGCTGTTGGTATCGATTTTAGTTTTGCACCCGTTTTAGATCTTAATGCAATTAGTGATGTCATTGGTGACCGTGGCTTCTCTAAAAATATAGAGGATATTGCTCCGCTTGCTGGCGCGTTTATGCGAGGCATGAAAAAAGCAGGAATGGCAAATACAGGGAAACACTTCCCAGGCCACGGTTCGGTAAAAGCTGACTCTCATGTCGCAGCTGCTATTGATAGTCGTAGCTATGACGAAATTTATAATCATGACATGCAAAGCTTCATTAAGCTTATGCCTGAGCTAGATGCACTCATGCCTGCACATGTGATTTATGATCAGGTTGACCCAAATCCGGCAGGTTTCTCACCTTTCTGGATTAAAGAAGTGCTTCGTAATCGCTTGAAGTTTAATGGCGTACTTTTCTCTGATGACTTAAGCATGCAAGCTGCTTGTGTGGCTGGTGGTGCAGATGCGCGTATTCAAGCAGCTCTCGCAGCTGGTTGTGATATGGGACTAGTGTGTAATGACCGTAGCGCCGCATGTACAGCTCTTGAAGGTATTGCTCACTTAGAGCTACCAAACCAAGAACGCCTTGAACGCATGCGTGGTCAAATTCCACAGATTCAGGTGGGCGAAACTTTATCGCTTGGCGAACACTGGCAAGCTGTCAAAACCGCCATTGAAGAGTTTAAAAATTCGATTTAAATTGAGTTAAACCTATATTTGACTGATGGTCTCGATCATCAGTCAAACCATACAAGAACAATAAATCGAGTTCAGGACGAATGACACAACAACTTTCAAAACACCGCCACATCTCTTTTACAGCCCACTATACGGGTTATATCTGGTATCAAATGGGGATTTCTCATCAAGCACTTGCCACCAGCAAAGGCAAATCACTGGCATATTTAGCTCACCCATTAGAGTCTTGGGCAGAGAAATATGTAGGTGGCAGCATGCGCACCACGCTTAAACAACGTCACACCATGCTTGATCATCATTTAGAACAACTCATTCAAGAAAGTCCTGATTTACAAGTTCTAGAAATAGCTTGTGGCTTATCACCACGTGGTTGGTGGTTTAGACAGCATTACCCTTCTATTATCTATCGGGAGCTTGATTTGCCCGATATGGCTCAAACCAAACAAAATGCACTACAACAAATTGAACAAAATGCACCTGAAATTTTATCAGTCGATTTATTTACCGAAGCCTTTGCTCAAGCATTTGAAGTATTTGACCCCAACCGTCCACTGGTTGTGATCAGTGAAGGCTTGATTAACTATTTTGATAAAGATTTATTAAAACAACTGATCCAGTCAATTGCTCACAATGGGGCTTCTTTTAAAAAGTTCCATTATTTAACCGATTTATACCCTGAACCTGTTAAAAATAAACTCGCCAGTATTATCTGGAACAGTAGTAAATTACTTAAACTCATGTCTCGAAGCTCATTTAGTTTTCATTTTAAAAGCCCACAACAAGTTAAAGACTTTTTTAAAGATGCAGGTTTTGAGCAAGTTACGATTGAGCAGCCACAAATATTTTTTGGGCAAGTTTCCCCTGAAGCTCATCAACAACATTTAGGTGATTTGGTTTGGACCATTCACGCCCAAACAAAATAATAGACATAAAAAATGGAAGCTCGAAAGAAACCAGCTTCCATTTATCACTCTTTAATTAAGCAGTTTGTTTTTGACGTGCAATAAAACGGCTTAAGCGGTCAGCAAGCTCAAAACTACCATGTTTAAATAATGCACGGATTCCTTGTTCAGTGGCATCAAAGATTAAGCATTCAATTGAGAAAGAGCCTTCCTCATCTTCTAAATGCAGAGCCAAATCACGCGGATGCTCATTTACAAAGTCGAGCTGTGATTTATTATCTAGCTTCAAATACATCCCAAAGAAAGTCACATCAACAATCGTTACGGCTACTTCGGTACCACCATCACGTTGGCTCAACTTAGTTTTAGGCTGAATAACAGAAATTCGCTCTTCACCTCGGCGCTCTAGCTTTTGCATTTGTTCGCGCGTCATTGGAATAATACCATCCAGATTTTGAATAGATTCCCCTTTTAAAAAAGTGGTGAATAAACTCATGGTTTCTTTACGGCGCTGGAGCTGCGGCACATGATCTGCATTTGCAATCAGTGCAAACTCCATATCAGGACACTGCAACGCAAAGTTCGCATTTTCATGCGGTAAGGTAAAACTATCATACTGCCCTGCTGCGACCAGTGTTTTACACTCTGGAATCGGCACATCAGTTAAACGTAAAAGGCGATTACAGTTAATTTCGTAACGTTCTTGTTCTGTAGCACTAAACTCAGCCATTTGCCTAAAAAACAATTTTTTAGCTGTAGGGGACATACGTGTTTTATCTAATTTGGCATGATTCACCAAATATAAAATAACGGCTTGCCCAAACTCTTCCATACGATTTTCTTGCATGAGTTTGAGTGATTCTTCCAAAATCATGCGCCAACTTTTACGGGTCTTTTGCATCACACCCATCAAAATCATACGATCCATCAAGTCTGGACGATGATAGGCAAAACAAGAGGCAATTACTGACCCTAATGACATTCCCATAACAGAAACTTTTTGAATCCCGACAATATCCAGCCATCGGCCTAACATTTCCGATAAATCAGGAAGTTCTAATGTACCCGCAGAAATTCCGGTATCCCGATTGGTAATTTGTTGATTTGCGCCCATAGAGGGTAAGTCGATTAAAATAACCGGTCCACTTTCAAATAGTTGCTCAACACAATATTTATAAGAGTTAAAATTTTGAAAAGCACCGCCAACAATCACAATCGGTGTTTTGTGAATGGTGTTTGGGTGAGCAATTGCCATATATTCAATTTTCCAACCGTCAATCCATGTCGTACGAGCTGGCTGTTTAAAACTATCTCTATGGTAGATATCGAAAAACCCAAAACCGGCATAAGCTTGGTTTATCTCCGAATCCATTTGAATAATGGAATTCATATCCTTGCTTCCTCCTTGCTGTAATTTTTTTATGCTGCAAGAGTTCCTTCTTGAACATGTAATCTTTTATGCACAAATCTTTAAAATTTGTATTAGTTTGTATTGCACAAGTCCATTCTAAACAATTGTCTGAAATATACGCAATCGCTTAAATGACCGCTCATCTTGTTTAAGCCGCTAATAGTTTTCAAAATATTTAAATGTTTTTTTATAGCGGTCACATTTTTCAAAAAAAGCCATTCATTGTTCCGCATTTGACTGCTACTATCGTAATCATTGGTAAATGATTAAAAAATGCTATGCAAGATTCAATTGAACAATATATGCAAAAAGTCGGGCAACAAGCACGTGAGGCGTCTCGCGTCCTAACAAGTGCTTCTACCTCACTTAAAAATCATGCACTCTCTGCTATTTATACTGCTTTGGAAAATAATCAGGCAGCAATTTTAGCGGCGAATCAACTCGACATGGAAAAAGGCCGTAGCAACCAGCTTGACAGTGCCTTACTTGATCGTCTTGAACTTACACCCGCACGCTTTAAAGGGATGTTGCAAGGTTTAAAAGATGTGATCGCGCTTGTCGATCCAATTGGGGAAATTACTGATCTTGCATATCGCCCCACAGGCATTCAAATTGGAAAAATGCGTGTGCCTTTAGGTGTGGTGGGTATGATTTACGAATCACGTCCAAACGTAACACTTGAAGCTGCATCTTTAGCGATTAAATCGGGTAATGCCATTATTTTACGTGGTGGTTCAGAAGCACTTGAGTCAAATAAAGCAATTGCCGAAGCAGTGAAACATGGCTTAAAAGTTGCTGGTTTACCTGAACATTCGGTACAAGTGATTGAAACTTCTGACCGTGCAGCGGTTGGTCACCTTATTACTATGACTGAATATGTGGATGTGATTGTTCCACGTGGTGGCAAAAGCTTAATTGAGCGTGTAACCAACGAAGCGCGTATTCCTGTGATTAAACATCTTGATGGTAACTGCCATGTATTTGTTGAAGCACAGGCAGACTTGCAAAAAGCATTACCAATTACTTTAAATGCCAAAACACATCGTTATGGTGTGTGTAATGCGATGGAAACACTGCTCGTCGATGAGAAAATTGCAGAGGTTTTCTTACCACGTATTGCTGAACTGTATGCTGAAAAGCAAGTTGAGCTACGCGGTTGCCCAGAAACACGTCGTATTTTGGGTACCTCTGTAAAACCTGCAACTGAAGAAGACTGGTACACCGAATATTTAGGACCAATTCTTGCTGTTAAAGTGGTTAGCGGCATTGATGAAGCAATTGACCATATCAACAAATATGGTTCACATCACACCGATGCAATTGTGACTGAAAACTACACTTTGGCGCGTCAGTTCTTAGCTCGTGTAGATTCAAGCTCAGTCGTGATTAATGCATCAACTCGTTTTGCTGATGGCTTTGAATATGGTTTAGGTGCTGAAATTGGTATCTCAACAGATAAAATTCATGCACGCGGTCCAGTTGGTTTAGAAGGCTTAACTTCTCAAAAATGGATTGTGTTAGGTGACGGTCAAATTCGTCAATAATCAATCTATTCTTGCAAAAAACGCCTGATGAATGTCAGGCGTTTTTTATTATGGGAGTTATTAGCAACTATAAAAAAACCAGTCCAAAGACTGGTTTTTTTAATCGTATATTCACTAGAAAATAAAGTCGGTATTCACAAATTTAGAATAGTGCTCAGACACCATTGAGGCCAGCATGCCTTTGCTATCATCGGTCTGTTTAGCAGCAATCATAGAACGTATAGAGAATGCACGCAGCGCATCATGCACAGACAGTGTACCTTCCGCAGAATCTTTACGACCACCGAATGGAAACACATCTGGACCGCGTTGACACTGACAATTGATATTTACACGACAAACTTGATGTACAAGTGTATCGACTAAATGACCAATTTGCTCAGGATCACTGCCAAAAATACTCACCTGCTGACCATGATCAGAAGTCGTAACATATTCCAGCACAGTTTCAATGTCATCATATACAGAAACAGGCACCACTGGACCAAACTGTTCTTCGCGATACAGCCTCATGCCCTCTGTCACCGGATAAACTACCGCAGGATAGAACATCGTTTTGCAGAATTCACCACCTTCTGGATTAACAACTTTGGCGCCTTTAGCTATGGCATCTTCAATGACTTCGGTCATATAAGTCGTACGGTGCATACCAGGCAGCGGAGTAATAAACACACCCTTTTCCCATGGCATACCTACTTTCAGTTTAGCCAGTTCAGCCGTTAAGCGCTTAACGAATTCGTCAGCGATTGAGCGATGCACCATCAGCATTTTGAGCGCAGTACAACGCTGACCATTAAATGACAATGCCCCTAGCAAACACTCTTTCACCGTCAAATCCAAATCGGCATCAGGCAAAATAATAGCTGCATTCTTTGCATCCAGCCCCAAGATTGCACGTAGACGGTGAGATTTAGGATGTTGTTTTTTCAAATGATCAGCCACTTTACTAGAACCAATCAATGCCAATACATTAATTTTTCCAGATGCCAACAGATGTGGCACCACCAATGAACCTGGTGCATAAATGGTATTGATCACACCTTTCGGAAATGAATCACGGAATGCTTCTAGCAACGGTTCAAATAACAAGGTACCAAATTGAGGTGGTTTGAAGATAATCGTGTTGCCCATTAACATGGCTGGAATCAAGGTAGCAAAGGTTTCATTCAATGGGTAATTATATGGTCCCATACATAACACCACACCCAATGGGGTACGACGGATTTGACCAATGGTACCTTCAGCAATCACAAAGCGGGAGTTGGCATTATCCAAATCTTTCAGGGCATCTATGGTTTGACGCATATAGGTGACAGTGCGGTCAAACTCTTTCTCTGAGTCAGCCAAGCTCTTGCCAATTTCCCACATGATCAGTTTAACAATGAGATCACGCTGCTCCACCATACGCTGAATGAAGTTCTGCATACAAGCGATACGCTCACCAACTTTCATCATTGGCCATTCGCCACGGCCATTATTGTAGGCGCGTACTGCTGCTTCTAGCGCTTCGTCGCTTTCTTTCTCACCCATGATTGGATAGCTGCCAAGCTCAACTTGCTGCAAGCTACCATCAGACTGCTGAATCCAGATTGGGGATAAGGTTTTCCTTGTTGCTCCAGCCCACAACTTCAGCTCACCATCCACTAACGAGACGCGCTGATGAATCTGAGATGGCAGACGTACGCTCTCAGGAATACCGTCTTCTATAGGAAATTTCTGCTGCAAATTATTTGAATAACTCATTGTTCTTATCTCCGGTTATTTATAATTTATGTATTTATATATTTGAAGCTAGCCTGTTGTGATCGGGCTTCTTTTGTAAATACCAGTACCAATACCGGTATTCACTTTTCTTGATTTATAAGCCTTCAAGGCTTTGTATATTTGTTTCTACCCGAGGTTAACCGCGACACACACTGTCAGTTACCCCTAGTTTCTGCATGACTTGCACAACGATTTGTTCAGGTGTCAATGCAATATCAATCGTAATTGCCTCATGAACATCAGGTTCTTCTAAAGTATCAAGTTGAGTCTGCAATAAAGAAGGATCGAAAAAATGGCCTGATCGTTCAGCAAGGCGTTGCTGCAACAGCTCATATGAACCTTTTAAATAGACAAACTGCACATTTTGGTCATGACCACGTAAAATATCGCGGTAGACTCGTTTGAGTGAAGAACAAGTAAATACAGCCGTTTCACCTGCTTGTTGTTTTTCTTCAATTGCCTTACGAATAGCTTGCAACCAAGGCAAACGATCTTCATCAGTTAAAGGAATACCTTGACTCATCTTGCTTTTATTTGCAGCCGAATGAAGCGTATCACCATCGAGAAATTCACAAGCTAGCTGCTCTGATAGCAACTCGCCAATTAGTGTTTTGCCTGTTCCACAGACACCCATTGCAATCACGATCATGGATTACTTACCTCTAATTATAAAATAGCACTAAGCAGCAGTGTGAAAGATAAACCCAACACCGAGATAATCGTTTCTAACACCGACCAAGTTTTGAGTGTCTGCCCGACTGTCATACCGAAATATTCTTTGATTAACCAGAATCCTGCGTCATTTACATGTGAAAAGACCAATGAACCTGAACCCGTCGCAAGAACTAAAAGTTCTGGTCTAACAGCCACACCAGCCGTAGCTGCAATTGGAGCAACAATGCTACAAGCTGTAGCCATAGCAACCGTTGCAGAACCCGTAGCCAAGCGAATCAATGCGGCAACAAACCAGCCCAACAATAACGGCGACAAATTTGCCTTTAAAGCTGTAGATACAATCTCATCAGAAATACCCGTGTCACGTAGAATGCCACCAAAACCACCACCAGCACCTACAATCAACATGATTCCAGCAATAGAAGCTAAGCACCCACCACAGAATTTTTCAATTTGTTCACGGTTAAAGCCCTGCATCGTACCAAAGGTAATAAAGCTGACCAGTACGGCAATAAGCAACGCAATATCAGAAGTACCAATGAAACGTAGTACATCATTTGCGAAAGTCTTTGGTGCAAAGAATAGATCAGCCCAACTTCCGATTAACATGAGTACGACAGGCAGCATAATCGTAAATAAGGTAATCCCAAAGCTTGGTAACTCACGGGTCTTAGTCGTATCTGCATCAACAAACTGCTTTGCTAACGGATTATTTTCAGGCAATTTGACGTATTTATTAATCCATAGTGCATACAAAGGGCCAGCAACAATAGCCGTTGGCACACCGACGATTAAACTGTAGGCAATCGTTTTACCAATATCAGCATGATATGCCTGTACGGCCAATAATGCGGCTGGATGTGGCGGAATTAAGCCATGCACAACCGACAAACCGGCAACCATCGGTAAACCAACCACCAGTAAGGATTTTCCTGTCCGTTTAGCAATGTTAAACGCAATTGGAATAAGGAGTACGAAACCCACTTCGAAAAATACGGGCAACCCCACAATAAGGGCAATAAACATCATCGCCCAGTGAATATTTTTCTCACCAAACCATTTAATTAAAGTAATGGCTATTCGCTCTGCGCCGCCCGACTCGGCCATCATCTTGCCGAGCATCGTTCCGAGTGCGATTACAATCGCAAGGTGACCCAAAGTTTTACCGGTACCAGCTTCATATGATTTAACGATATCGCCCATTGGCATGCCAACAGCAAGGGCCAAACCGAGTGAAACAATAATAAGAACCAGAAATGGATAAATTCTGAATTTCGCAATCATGACAACTAAAGCAATAATCGCGATTACAGTATAGATAAGCAACATGCCACCCTGAACGGTCTCCATGTGACATTTCTCCTTGGAGTAACTATTTAGGCACCAAAGCCCAAACAAAGGTCTTCAACCAGGATAACTCCTACTGTTGAGACACTCATTTTTTTATATTTAGGTATGACCAGCATCACTACTGGCCATATCGACACAAGCTCTAAAGCACGTCAAACGCACTTCATTTTTTATAAATATTTACTACATTAAACCGCTCTCAACTGACTAGCCAATTGTGCCAAGCGAGTAATCTCAGCCCAATCTTGTGTAGCGACAACAGCTTTGGGAGTTAACCATGAACCACCTACACAAACCACGTTAGGTTGCTTTAAGAAATCTGGTGCTGACTGTGCTGTAATTCCACCTGTTGGGCAAAAACGTAAGTTTGGAAATGGGCCATAAAATGCTTTTAGCATCTCGACACCACCCGCTTGCTGAGCAGGGAAAAACTTCACAATGTCATAGCCAAGTTCAATTGCTTGAATCAAATCACTCGGTGTCATGACCCCCGGTAAAAGTGGCAAACCAGCATCTTGTGCAGCCAAATGCAAATCTTTCGTTAAACCAGGAGATACCCCGAATTTAGCACCTGCTTTTTTGGCTTGGGCACAATGTTCTGGTTTGGTAATTGTTCCCACACCTACCACAATGTCATCTGCCAACTGGCTTGCACGCTCAATCGCAGCAAGACCTGCGGCAGTACGCAAAGTAATTTCAAGTACTTTTACACCACCCGCATGCAATGCACGTGAGACATGTTCACCTTGTTCAGCAGAGTCAAAAGCCAACACAGGAATTACTGGGCCTAATTTGACAACATCTTCAATCTTGCTCATTACTATGTAATTCCTTTGTCTCAAATATGCGTTTGTGGCTCTTCGCCAACAAGTGCACCAAACACAGATGCACCGTGCTCAGCAGGTGCTGCTGCTGCACGGAATACACCAAATAATTCTCGGCCAAAGCCAACTTCGTTTTCTGCCTGATGTTCTGGCTGTGCAACAGGGCGTGACTGCCAAGTTTGCTCATCTAACTCGATATCAAGTACACCAGCCTCAGCATCAATCACCAACATATCTCTGGTTTGAACTTTAGCAATTGGACCATTCAATAACGCTTCTGGAGATAAATGAATAACTGCCGGCACTTTGCCTGAAGCACCCGACATACGGCCATCAGTCACTAATGCCACATGGAAACCTTGGTCTTGTAAAACACCCAACACAGGAGTCAAACGGTGCAACTCAGGCATACCATTCGCGCGAGCACCTTGGAAACGAACCACCGCAATAAAGTCACGGTGTAACTCGCCACGATCAAACGCTGCTTGTACTGCTTCTTGAGAGTCAAACACAATTGCTGGCGCTTTAACTTTACGATGCTCTGGTGCAACAGCAGAAATCTTGATAACCCCACGGCCAAGGCGACCTTGCATTAAACGCAAGCCACCATCTGGTTGAAACGGCGCATCAATGCTACGGAGTACTTTGTCATCAAGACTTTGAACCACACCATCCACCCAAGTGAGCTTACCGTCAATTAACTTCGGCTCTTTGGTGTAGTGCTGTAAACCTTTACCAGCAACAGTCGTTACATCGTTATGTAGTAGACCTGCTTCAAGTAAGTTACGAATAAGGAATGCTACCCCACCCGCAGCTTGGAAATGGTTTACATCAGCCTTACCGTTTGGATAGATTTTTGCGAGCAATGGCACAACAGCAGACAACTCATCAAAGTCATCCCAGTCAATCAAGATGCCAGCGGCACGTGCAATCGCAATAAGATGTAGAGTATGGTTAGTTGAACCACCTGTAGCCAGTAATGCCACAATGCCATTGATAATGGCTTTTTCATCAACCACATGGCCAATTGGTGTGTAATTACCACGCTCAACCGTTAAATCAAGTACACGAATAGCTGCTTCTGCAGTTAAGGCATCACGTAATGGTGTGTGAGGATGAACAAAAGCAGCGCTTGGTAAATGTAAGCCCATCACTTCCATCAGCATCTGGTTACTGTTGGCTGTTCCGTAAAATGTACATGTACCTTGACCATGATAAGCCGCTGATTCAGCTTCAAGTAAGGCATCACGGCCTACTTGACCAGTAGCAAACTGTTGACGAATTTTGGCTTTATCATCATTTGATAAACCACTACTCATTGGACCGGCAGGCACAAAAATAGTCGGTAAATAACCGAACTGTAAGGCGCCAATCAGTAAGCCCGGTACAATCTTATCGCACACCCCAAGACATAATGCCGCGTCAAACATATTATGAGAAAGTGCAATAGCTGTACTCATTGCAATCGTTTCACGTGAAAATAATGACAATTCCATGCCAGCATTACCTTGAGTAATACCGTCACACATTGCCGGTACCCCACCTGCAAACTGTGCAACACCACCATTTTCACGAGCAGCTGTTTTTATAATATCTGGGAAGGTTTTATAAGGGGCATGTGCTGAAAGCATTTCATTATATGAAGACACAATACCAATATTAGGTTCACGGCCAACTTTAATAATTAATTTTTCATTATCTTCCATGCCAGCAAAACCATGAGCCAGATTGGCACATGATAATGCGCCGCGAGCTGGAAATTTGCCTTGCGCATGTTCAATACGTTGTAAATATGCAGAACGAGTTTTTTGGCTACGTGCGATTACACGTTCAGTAACCTTTGCCAATACTGGATTCGGCAAGTCCATGCAGGACGCTCCTGTACAACCGGATAAGCCGGAAAAATAGAAATAGACCAAATGATATATTTCACGATCATTTGGCAGAGAGATCAACAATATTATTAAGGCAAAAAGCGACATGCAAGCCCTTATAATGCTGTAGTAATCCTTTAGGCCTTAGCATTAAAGACAAATAATGTTTAAGTTTTAGACAAAAGACTGATTTTATTTTTGACTATATTTACAGGTATATTAAACATGAATAAATATGAGAAAATTCCCATAATATCAAAGCAATAAAATATTTTTAGAAATGTATCAATAACAACTTTTTTATAGTGGGTTTTATATTAAAAATGTTTATGATTTATTCGTTTTAACCTATATATAAACGATTAAAACTTAATTTCAATTACGTATATTATTTGTAATATATTTCTCAAGTTTGCTTAAAATAACAGCACCTATTTTTTCTAAAAAATTTATACCAAATATTTGAAAATTACATTAAATGAAAATCCATTCTTTATAAATGTATACAAAAAACCGGTTAATTCCTCTACAAAAAAACAATGAATACAGTGGTTAAGCTTTATACTGAATGAATATTATTCATAAATAGTTAAGTGGTCGATAGTGCTTAAGTCTAATGGGCTAAAGTCTATCTTGGACAGAAAAACAACACATGTTAAAACATCACAACCTGCTCTTTGTGCATATTGGAATTAATGTATTTTGATCAGGAAGTTAGGAAAACTATTTTTATATCAGGACTTGGGTATTTCAACGTGGCTACATCAGTATTAGTTATTAATTGCGGTTCCTCATCTATCAAATACGCGCTGGTTTCAGATCGTCGTGAAGATCGTATTTATGGTTTAGCAGAAAACTTAGGGGCAGCTGATGCTCGTATTAAAGGGATTACAGTCGGTGGAGAACCACTCGAGCTTTCAATTCCCTATGCTGACCACGCCAAAGCTTTAGAAACTTTACTTGCCCGTCTTGCAAACTATAAACCTCAAGCAATCGGTCACCGTGTTGTACATGGTGGAAGCCTCACTAAAGCTGAATTACTTACTCCTGAAATTATAGACCGTATTCGTGCAGCCACTCCTCTTGCACCGCTTCACAACCCAGCCCACTTAATCGGGATTGAAGCAACAATGCGCCTATTTCCTAAATTACCACAAGTTGCTGTATTTGATACTGCCTTCCACCAAACCATGCCTGCGCATGCATATCGTTATGCAATTCCTAAATTCTTATATACAGAACATAACGTTCGCCGCTACGGCTTCCATGGGACAAGCCATGCGTATGTGTCGGACCGAGGCAGTGAACTGGCTGGGAATTTCCAAAAAGGTGGCTGGTTAACAGCACACTTGGGCAATGGTAGCTCGACTTGTGCAGTATGGAATGGACAAAGTGTTGATACCTCTATGGGTCTTACTCCGCTTGAAGGCGTTGTGATGGGAACCCGTAGTGGTGACGTTGACCCAAGCTTACATAGTTTCCTTGCAAAAAATCTCGGCTGGGATTTAGCTAAAATCGATAAAGTTTTGAATAACGAAAGTGGCTTACTTGGCTTATCACAACTTTCTAATGATATGCGTACAGTGATTGAAGCCTCTGAAAATGGCAACGAAGATGCGTGTCTTGCAATTGAAGTATTTAGCTACCGCCTTGCAAAATCACTTGCAGCATTAAGCTGTGGTTTACCGAGCATTGATGGCCTGATCTTCACAGGTGGTATTGGTGAGAACTCAGCTTATATTCGTGAAAAGACTTTAGCTTATTTACCTCATTTTGGTTTACAGCTCGATAAAGACCAGAACAACAACTTAAAACGTGGTACAGAAGGTCGTATCGATAGCGGTACAGGTCCACAAATCTGGGTTATTCCAACAGACGAAGAAGGGCGTATTGCTAAGGAAACTCGTCAGGTTGTAGACGTTTCACAAAATACATCTCCTGAAGTTAGCCTTGCTTAATTACAGAAGTCAAAGAACGTTATTCATTTATTTATAGGTTTATATGAATACAATTTTATTAATTCCTACAGGTGAAGGGGTTGGTTTAACCTCTGCCTGTTTAGGTATGATTTATGCACTTGATTGTAATGGAATTAAAGCAGGCTTTTTAAAACCATTTTCTCAGGTAGATCAAGAAACTTTAGACCGAACTACATCTTTATTTGGTCATTTATTTCAAGGTAAAACTGTTCAATCCATTTCTCATGAAAAACTGACCGAGCGCATTGCGTCAGGTGAAGTTGATGAGCTACTTGAAGAAGCAGTCAGTCTTCATCGCAGTATTGCAGCAGACAATAATGTCATTATTGTCGAAGGCTTATTACCAAATGGACAAGATCATTTTGCCAGTGAGCTCAATGCAAGCCTTGCTCAAGCTCTCGATGCAGAAGTGGTGTTAGTAAGCACTGCAGACATTCAAAACCCACGTAAAACAGCAGAGAAAGTTGAAGCACACTTACGTCAGTTTGGTGGTGCAACCTCAAACCGGACTGCGGGTGTACTCTTTATGCGTACACGTGGGTTATCTGAAGAAACAGCGCAAATTCCTGTCGCTTTTGACCCATCGCTACGTCCAACTGAAGACATCGCAAAATTTACGACAGAACTGCAAAAATATAATCGCTACTTTGGATCGAACAATTTACCCATTATTGGTTTAGTCCCATTTAGTAATACCTTAAGTGTACCGAGAACCTTAGACATCGCGAACGTGATTGATGGGCAATGGGTACATCAAGGTGAAGCGAAAACACGTCGTATTTTGCATTCAAGTTTAATTGCCTCAAGTATTGAATATGAACTGAATAAATTCATTGCTGGCGAACTGATTATTAGTGCATCTGAACGCACTGATGTTTTACTTGCAAGCAGTCTAGCAACCAGTAATGGTATTCCTCTAGCAGGACTGGTACTGACTGAACGTGAAGCCCCTGCTCCTGAGCTTTTAGAGTTTTGCCAAAGTGCCATTAAACAAGGTTTACCAATTTTACATACCCGTTTAAATACACTGGAAACCGCACAGCGTTTATCCGATTTTGGTAATGAAATTCCAACCGATGACACTGAGCGAGCTGAGCAAGTGACTCGTTTTGTTTCAAGTCATATCGATGTCGAATGGCTTAAACAACATAGTAATAATGGGTCGACACCACGTCTTTCTCCTTCTGCATTCCGTCATGAGTTGGTGCAAAAATCAATTGCAGCCAAAAAACGGATCGTGCTTCCAGAAGGTGATGAGCCACGTACCATTGAAGCAGCTGCTATTTGTCAGGCTCGTGGTATTGCGCATTGTATTTTGCTAGCAAAGCCAGATGCAGTACAAGACGTTGCAAAAGCACGTGGTATTGAACTACCAGCAGACTTGGAAATTATTGATCCAGACAGTATTCGTAACCAATATGTTGCACCAATGGTTGAACTGCGCAAAGGTAAACTCAACGATTTACAAGCCAAAGATCAACTACAAGACACCGTAGTTCTCGGTACCATGATGCTTGCTCTAGATCATGTAGATGGCTTGGTATCTGGTGCAGTTCACACCACAGCGAACACGGTACGTCCAGCTTTTCAGCTGATTAAAACCGCACCTTCTTACTCACTGGTTTCTTCTATCTTCTTTATGCTTTTACCAGATGAAGTCTATGTGTACGGTGACTGTGCAATTAACCCAGACCCTACAGCCGACCAGCTTGCTGAAATTGCAATTCAGTCTGCTGACTCAGCAAAAGCGTTTGGAATCGACCCGCGTATTGCCATGATCAGCTACTCAACCGGCACATCTGGCACAGGTGCTGATGTTGAAAAAGTACAGCAAGCAACTCAAATTGCACAGCAACGTCGCCCTGATTTACTGATTGATGGCCCACTCCAATACGATGCAGCTTCGGTTGAAAGTGTAGGACGCCAGAAGGCACCGAACTCTCCTGTAGCTGGCCGTGCCAATGTATTTATTTTCCCTGACTTAAATACAGGTAACACGACTTATAAAGCAGTACAACGTGCTGCAAATGTAGTTAGCGTTGGCCCAATGCTGCAAGGCCTAAACAAGCCAGTCAATGACTTATCTCGTGGTGCTTTAGTAGATGACATTGTCTTTACTATTGCATTAACAGCGATTCAGGCTGAACAGCAAGCTGCTGCCAAACGATAAATATAGTTTAATTTTTTCTACCTCTCGCCATTTGATATCCGCTCAAATGGCTTTTTTTATTCTCAAATAACTGCCTTAGCTGTTGGTTATTCTTAGTTTTAAATCACTTAGCATTACCCTTATTCGACTTTTGGTCAAAACATCAACCAATCCCCCACAAGTTTGTCTTTTTGTCATATAATTTAGCCCGCTAGCTAACAGCCCGCTCAAGAGATTTTCTGGTATGACAACGATTATCAAACAAGATGACTTGATTACATCGATCAAGGACGCCCTACAGTTTATTTCGTACTATCACCCGCAAGACTTTATCCAAGCGATGAGCCGTGCTTATGATCGTGAAGAAAACAAAGCTGCAAAGGATGCAATTGCACAGATTCTAATTAACTCTCGCATGTGTGCGGAAGGTCATCGTCCAATTTGCCAAGACACTGGTATTGTTAACGTTTTCCTTGAAGTGGGCTTAGATGTTAAATTTGATTTAACAATGAGCTTAGACGATGCAGTAAACGAAGGTGTTCGCCAAGGTTACCTTGAAAACAGCAACGTTCTTCGTGCATCTGTACTTGCTGACCCTGCATTTGGTCGTAAAAATACAAAAGATAATACCCCTGCTGTTATTCACTACAAACTCGTACCGGGTAACAAAGTAGATATTACTGTTGCTGCTAAAGGTGGCGGTTCAGAGAATAAATCTAAACTTGCGATGCTTAACCCATCTGACTCGATTGTTGACTGGGTACTTAAAACTGTTCCGACTATGGGTGCAGGCTGGTGTCCGCCTGGTATGCTCGGTATCGGTATTGGTGGTACTGCTGAAAAAGCCATGATGCTTGCTAAAGAAGCACTCATGGAAGAAATCAACATGGACGAATTACTTCGCCGTGGACCAGAGAACAAAATTGAAGAACTTCGTATCGAAATCTTTGAAAAAGTAAATGCTCTTGGTATTGGTGCACAAGGTCTTGGCGGTTTAACCACTGTTCTTGATATTAAAATCAAAGATTACCCATGTCACGCTGCTGGTAAACCAGTCGGTATGATTCCTAACTGTGCTGCTACTCGTCATGCTCACTTCCAGCTTGATGGTACAGGTGTAGCTCATATTCAAGCACCAAAACTTGAAGACTACCCATCTGTAACTTGGGACTCTTCACAATCTAAGCGCGTAAACCTTGATACCATTACTCAAGAAGAAATGGATTCTTGGAAACCGGGTGACACATTACTTCTTAGCGGTACAATGTACACTGGTCGTGATGCTGCGCACAAACGTATGGTTGAAATGATCGACAACGGTGAAGAATTACCAGTTGATCTTAAAGGTAAATTTATTTACTACGTTGGCCCTGTTGATCCAGTGGGTGATGAAGTTGTTGGTCCTGCTGGTCCTACCACTGCAACACGTATGGACAAATTCACACGTAAAGTACTCGAGCATACTGGTCTATTCGGTATGATTGGTAAAGCTGACCGTGGTCCAACAGCAATTGAAGCAATCAAAGACAACAAAGCAACTTACCTTATGGCAGTTGGCGGTGCAGCTTACCTAGTATCTAAAGCTGTTCGTGAAGCTGAAGTTGTTGCATTTGCAGACTTAGGTATGGAAGCAATCTACAAGTTTGTAGTTGAAGATATGCCTGTATCTGTCGCAGTTGATGTAAACGGTACTTCAATTCACGCCGTGGCTCCAAAAATCTGGCAAGCGAAAATTGGTAAAATTCCAGTAATCGATGCCGCAGCAGGCTAATCAAGAAAAGCACCGGATTCGGTGCTTTTTTTATGCCTTTTAATATTTTTTGGAAATTGAAAAGAATTGTAACAATTGATTCACCAATCTATGTTATTAATAAATACACCCACCCGCCATAAACTGCATATAGGTCATTTCATGACTATCCGCCCTATTCTTAAAAATCTCTCAATCAGCCTCTGCATAAGCTGTATTACAACAAGCTTATTTGCTTCTCCTGCCAAATTAAGTTCAGTGAAAGAACTCATGCAAATGAGCCAAATTGATTATTTGCTTAAAGAATCAATTAATGAATTAACGCCTTATTATGATCAACAAGCTGAACAGATCATCACTAATATTACAGGCATAAAAACTCTAGGCTCAAAAGAAAAAGAAGCAGCGAAAAAGTTAGGTTTACTACTAAAAGATTCGAGCAATCAGCTCATTAGTAGCCCAAAAACTACTCAAGCTTTACAAGATATTTATTTAAAGACATATACTGAAGAAGAAGTTCAGGCAAATTTGAAGTTTTTGAAAACCCCAGAAGGCCAATCGATTACGCGTAAAAACGTACAGATTATGGGGCAAATTTCAGAATATATGATGGAGTTGGGACAACAAACCTTTAACGATCCAAAAGCACGTGATCATATGCAAGAAGAGATGCTTAAAATTATTGCGCCATTGATGAAAGATAAAGAAAAGTCTTAACTTTTCTTTATCTTTAGCGGCTTTTTACCAAGTTAAAGGATTCCATAACTTAAATGGTTTAATCAGATGTACATCTGACTTTTCATCATATTTAGCTGGCTTTAATTCTTGAGGTTTATGACGTATTTTTCCTGAGGCATCTTCAGCCACAAAATTATAGCTAGAAGATTTAAGCTCCGTAAAAGCAATCTCTCTACGTCCGATATTTTCTTGCATTAACATAAATGGGCCAGTGTGTTCACCACGATCCATCTTATTTTCTTCATCATATTTCAAATAATAAGATGTCCCAGCATCGACCGTAATATCAATATATTTTGGCTCTTGAAAATGAATCCCCAATAAAGGACGACTTGCTGAAATACGGTAATTTCCTGCTGGCAGTTCAATCCAGTAATAATGGTTATGTAATAAGCTTGGGATTCGTTTACCATTTACAAATAAATTGATTGCTGCAATTTCCTGACGATTCCATTTGGTATCTGGCCGATAGAGATACACCACTGCCGCATGTTCATTTTGCGGTTTAATCGGTACAAATGTCTGACCTAGTTTCTGGTTTACCCACCCACCCATACTAAAGCCACCCACATGATATTGATCAAATACACCGGGTGCTTTATCTACATCAACTTTAGGTAAAGTCGCAGTGAGCTCACCTGAATTCTTTGTTAAATGCGATGAACTTTGGCAACCTGCAAGTAATGCGGTACAACTTAAGGCAATAATTAAATAACGCATGACATCCCTCAAAGCGTTTTCTTTTGATTTTTCTATATCGCAAAACTATGCGTATTTTGTTTTTTTAGATTAACACCACCTACATGAATTGAAAACAAAAAAAGCATGAATCACTAGCGCGATTCATGCTTTTTAGATGAATGAAATCTAAGCAGACTTCGAATCAATTACTTTTAAATCTGCCTTAGCAACACTTTCATGAGTTCCTGCTTCTTTAGGCTGACGTTCTGACTTGTAAACAGGTTCAGCTTCACCGTTAATCACGGCTTCATTAATGAAAACTGTTCCTACATCTGTACGGCTTGGTAAGTCATACATTGTTTCAAGTAAAACATTTTCCAAAATCGAACGTAGACCACGAGCTCCAGTATTACGCTCAAGCGCTCGCTTAGCAACTGCACGTAAAGCTGAGTCTTCAAATACAAGGTCAACATTTTCCATATTGAACAAATATTGATACTGGCGAGTTAATGCATTTTTTGGTTCTGTCAAAATTTGCATTAATGCTTCTTCATCAAGCTCTTCAAGCGTTGCAATAACTGGTAAACGACCAATAAATTCTGGAATTAAACCAAATTTTACTAAGTCAGTTGGCTCAACTTGACGGAACAATTCAGCAATTTTCTTGCTTTCATCTTTTTTCTTCACGTCAGCTGTAAAGCCAATTCCGCCTTTCTCTTGGCGCTGTTGTACAATCTTTTCCAGCCCAGCAAATGCACCACCACAAATAAATAAGATATTTGAGGTATCAATTTGAATGAACTCTTGCTGCGGATGCTTACGTCCACCTTGTGGTGGAATTGAAGCAACTGTACCTTCAATCATCTTAAGCAATGCTTGTTGTACACCTTCACCAGAAACGTCACGTGTAATTGACGGATTTTCAGATTTACGTGTAATTTTGTCGATTTCATCGATATAGATAATGCCCTTTTGAGCTTTTTCTACATCGTAATCTGCTTTTTGCAAAAGCTTTTGTACAATATTTTCAACGTCTTCACCCACATAACCCGCTTCAGTTAAAGTGGTCGCATCTGCCATCGCAAATGGAACATCTAATAAACGAGCCAATGTTTGAGCTAGTAACGTTTTACCTGAACCGGTAGGTCCAATCAGCAGGATATTACTTTTAGCAATTTCCACTTCTTTAGACACATGACCAGACTGCCCGACTTTCAAACGCTTATAATGGTTATAAACGGCAACGGACAATGTCTTTTTGGCAAGATCTTGACCAATCACATATTGATCAAGTGCAGCACGTATTTCATGTGGTTTTGGCAATGCCTTGCTCGCCCAGTCACCTGCTTCAACCTGTTGGCTGGTTTGTACAAGGTCTAAGCAGACATCTACACACTCATTACAAATATATGCGTCCTCGCCCGCAATCAGTTTCCCGACTTCAGACTGCGTTTTACCGCAAAATGAACAATGTTTTTGTCCTTGAGGATGTTCGGACATATTCTCTCCACAAATAGAATCTTAAATATGAGGGCAAGCGATAGGGTTAAATGACTATATGGAGGCGTTTTCTAACAACTCAAGCCATTTAATACTCCCCCTTATGGACGCTTACTTAATACCTGATCGACCAAGCCATATTCTTTTGCTGCTTGTGCAGTCATAAAGTTATCACGATCGGTATCACGAGCAATCGTGTCATAGTCTTGACCACTGTGTTCTGCCATCAAACGGTTTAAACGTTCTTTAATAAATAGAATTTCACGTGCGTGAATTTCAATATCTGATGCCTGACCACGGAATCCACCTAAAGGTTGGTGAATCATTACACGTGCGTTTTCAAGGCAATAACGTTTACCTTTAGCACCAGAATTTAACAAGAATGCGCCCATAGATGCAGCCTGACCCATACAGTATGTAACAACATCAGGTTTAATAAATTGCATCGTGTCGTAGATCGCCATACCAGCAGTTACAGAACCACCAGGTGAATTGATATAAAGATGGATATCTTTATCTGGATTCTCAGCTTCTAGGAACAACATTTGGGCAACAATCAAATTTGCCATGTTGTCTTCAACTTCACCAGTTAGAAAAATGACGCGCTCACGTAAAAGTCGTGAATAAATATCAAAAGAACGTTCGCCGCGAGAAGATTGTTCAACCACAACAGGAACTAAAGCATTTTCAATTGTTGGAACATACATACGTTATTTATTCCTAAATTTTTGTGACTTAACCTATGGCAACAATATGCGGGATAATTTCTCAAATTGCAAAAGGTTCGCACTGAAATATTATATTATTTATACCTAAGTACTTAACGGTGTACTCAAATTAACCGCATACCTAAAAATGAAAAAGGCGCTTAGAGCGCCTTTTTCTGATTTCTCAAAAGATTAGCCCATACGGCGAGCTTGCTGTTCTTTCAATAAATCTTCGTAAGATACTGCTTTGTCAGACACTTTAGCAGCAGCTAAGATGTGATCAACAACTTGATCTTCTAACACAACAGCTTCAATTTGTTGACGTTGTTGAGCGTCATTTTTGAAGTATTCGATCACTTCAGTTGGATCTTCATAAGAAGAAGCCATGTCGTCGATGTAAGCATCAACACGTGATTGGTCAACTTCAAGTTTAGCATCAGCTAATACTTTGCTTACTAAGATACCAAGCTTAACTGAACGCTCTGCTTGCTCTTTAAACAATTCATCAGGAAGCATGCTCTTGTCGAAAGATTGAGCACCAGCACCACCAAATTGTTGAGTGAACTGTTGAACCATTTGTTGACGTTGACGGTCAATTTCTTGAGCAACCATTGCAGTTGGAACTTCAACTTCGTTAGCAGCAACAAGAGCATCAAATGCAGCTTGTTTAACTTGGTTACGTAAACCATTGCGAACTTCACGTTCCATGTTTTTACGAACGTCAGCTTTTAATTTTTCAACGCCTTCTTCTTCAGTAACACCGAAGATTTTTAAGAATTCAGCATCAATCTCTGGAAGTTTAGGTTTTTCAACTTGCTTCACAGTGATTTTGAATTGAGCTGATTTACCAGCTAAGTTTTCAGCTTGGTAATCTTCAGGGAAAGTCACATCAATTACTTTCTCTTCACCAGCTTTCATGCCAACGATGCCGTCTTCGAAGCCAGGAATCATACGACCTGAACCTAACACAAGTTTAAAGTCTTCAGCAGAACCGCCTTCGAACTTCTCACCGTCGATAGAACCTTCAAAGTCAAAAGTCACTTGCATGTCTTTTTTCGCCATACCCTTGGTCACAGCCCAAGTTTGACGTTGTTTTTGCAAGTTTTCGATCATAGTGTCAACGTCAGCGTCTTTAATTTCAGCTGTTTTACGTTCAACTTCTAAACCGTCAAATGCTTTTACTTCAACTTCAGGATAAACTTCTACAGTTGCTTCAAAAACTAAAGCATCTTCTTTATGTTCAACTTTCTCAATGTTCGGCATACCTACCGCATTGATTTTTTCTTGTTGAATTGCTTCAAACACGCTGTCACGAATGATGTCATTCACAACTTCTTGATAAATACTTGCACCGTATTCGCGACGAACAACGTTTGCAGGTACTTTACCCGGACGGAAGCCGTTGATCTTCACAGTTTTGGCAGTGCGCTTCAAACGAGCTTCAAATTGCTCGTTAATACGGCTCGTCGGTACAGAAACATTTAAACGACGGGCAACGCCCGAAACCGCTTCAGTCGTTACTTGCATGGCTTCCTCGATAAAAATTAGTTAGTAGGAACAGTTTTTAAAAAAGTGCTGTATTATATGACAACTTTCAAGATATACAAAATTAACCGATCAGATCACAAAATTGAAGGTCATCTTTTTGGTAAAATTCACAATAATTTTATGATTTTTTAATTTTTTTTAACTGAACAGCCCTTCTGCATGATTTTTTAGTTATTCTTCATAAATCTAAAATTACAATTGACTTTGTAATTATTATCGTTTTTACAAACAGTTAAGAATAATCAATCAATTAGAGAACTTTAGACACAAAACCCCATTAGATCTTTCACATTTTCTTCACAATCCTATCGGCAAATCCAATTAACACAAACTGTACATATAAATAAGAATTATTATTATTCGCATAACGTTTTGTATTTAAGTCCTGAAAGTCATGTCATTGATTAGAACACGTAAAAAAATTGTTTCATCTGCAATCGCATCATCCCTATCTATGATTGCAACAACTGCAATGGCACAAGAAGCTGTTTCACAACTACCAACGATTCATACTCAAGCAACACAAGAAGAATCTTTAAAGGTAGATCAATCAGCAAATTCTAAATTTGTAGCTCCTCTTTTAGATACACCAAAATCAGTTTCAATTATTTCAAAACAACTGATTGAAGATACAAAAGTAACGACTTTATCAGATGCATTACGTACAGTTCCTGGTATTACTTTAGGGGCAGGTGAAGGTGGCAACCCAAATGGCGACCGCCCTTTCATTCGTGGTTATAGTTCAGAAAGCTCCATGTACATTGATGGTATTCGCAACTCAACCTCGCAAAACCGTGAGATGTTTGCTGTCGATCAAGTAGAAGTGACTAAAGGTTCTGCATCAGCAATGGGTGGTGCTGGGTCAGCCGGTGGCAGTATCAATATGATTTCTAAAGTTGCTAAAAAAGGTGACTTTTTAGAAGGTTCGGTAGCTGCTGGTACAGATAACTACCAACGTATTACCTTAGATGGCAATAAAGATTTTGGAAATGGTATTGCAGCACGTGTAGCTGTTCTGGGACATCAGAATGACAAAGCTGGACAAAGTAACGGCGCAGAATATAAGCGTGTTGGTATTGCACCAAGTATCACATTTGGCTTAGATACGCCGACACGTGCAACTTTAAGCTACTATTATTTACAAACTGATGATAAACCTGATTCAGGTATTCCTTATTGGGATTCCTCTCTTGGAAAAGCTCAAGGTAAACCAGCTGAAGTGAAGCAAGGTACATATTACGGTTGGAAAGATCGAGATTTTCAAAAACAAGAAAATCACATCGGGACAATCAAATTAGAACATGACCTTACCGATAATATAACTATTACAAATACAGCCATGTATGCCAAGTCGAAAAATGATTATGTCTGGACGAATCCAGATGATTCAAAAGGTAATGTTGGCAAAGGTCTGGTTTGGCATCGTTTAAACTCAGCTATTACAGATAGTGAGTCATTTACAGACCAATTAGCACTTACAGGTAAATTTAATACAGGCTTCTTAAAGCACAAATTTAATGTGGGTGCAGAATATAGCAAACAAAAAACTGATAAAGGCGGTTATAACATTATTGATGCAAAAGGTAATGTTTCTACTACCGGTTTCTATAGTGACTGTTCCGACTTATCAACCAATTGGTGTACCTCACTCAATGGTCCGACTCAAAAGCCATTTGTTGATCGCCTACAAGCGCGACCAGACTTTGACGCAACTGTCGAAAGTACCTCAGTCTACTTACTCGACAATATTGAGATCACACCGAAATGGTTAGTGGATCTTGGTTTGCGTTGGGATAATTATGAAGCTAAACAAAACTTCTTCGCAACTTCTAGTGCTGCAGCCTATACAGCGAAAAATGATTCAGATTTCATTACTTACCAAGCTGGGATTACTTTTAAGCCAACAGAAAATGGCTCTATTTATACAAGCTATGCAACCTCTGCTAGTCCAGTCGGCTTGAATGCGGGTTGGGGCGATAATAGCGAAGCAATTAATGCTAATAATCAATTGATTGATCCAGAAAAGGCTCAAACATTTGAAATCGGTACAAAATGGGATTTCCTAGATAACCATCTAAATTTAACAGCAGCTATTTTCCGTACAGAGAAACAAAATACGCGTGTACAAATCGATCCAACGACTTACGCAAATGTAGGTGAAAGTAAGGTTGATGGTATCGAGTTAGGCTTAAATGGTGAAATTACTGATAAATGGAATATCTCCGCAGGCTATACCTATTTAGATAGTGAGCTAACAAAGAATGGTATGAGTTGCCGTGGTACTACATGTACTGACCAATCTATTTACAATGGCAATCAAATGCCAAATGTTCCGAAGCAAGCAGCTACATTATGGACCACTTATAAAGTACTACCACAATTTACTTTAGGCGCTGGTGCGGTTTACTCTGATAAAGTATATGGTGATGTTGCGAATACTAAATGGGTCCCATCTTACGTTCGTTATGATGCCATGGCTCGTTATGATGTAAATAAGAACGTTAATTTACAGCTTAATCTAAATAACTTATCTGATAAGCGCTACTTTACTAAAGCGTATGCTTCTCACTATGCAACAGAAGCAGAAGGTCGTAGTGCAGTACTCGCAATTAACTTTAAATACTAAGTTAATTTAGAATCCCATAATATTTTTATGGGTTCTGATATAAAATAGCCTCTATTGTTAGAGGCTATTTTAATTTTTTTACGATTTATTACTCGCAGGTATCACCGTGATCCACCATATTCCCAATGTATTGAGTAAAGAACAGGTCCAATATTTTCGTCATGAAATGGACAAAATTGAATGGGTCAATGGCAAAGTAACCGCTGGTACACTCTCTGCAACTGTAAAACACAATCAGCAACTCCCTGAGGACCATCCACTTAACCAACATCTGGGCAATATAATTCTCGAAGCGCTAGGCACACACCCATTATTTTTATCTGCCGCGATTCCACTTGATATTATCCCCCCTCTTTTTAATCGTTATGAAAATCAGGAATCTTTTGGTTTTCATGTAGACAATTCTATTCGTCGCATCCGTGGCACGAATGAAAGACTTAGAACGGATTTGTCCTGTACTTTATTTTTAAGCGAACCTGAAGAATATGAAGGTGGTGATCTGGTCGTAGAAGACACTTATGGCTATCACGAAGTGAAACTTCCTGCAGGAGATATGATTTTATATCCATCTACCAGTTTGCATGAAGTGACTGCAATTACTGCTGGCTGTCGTATCGCTTCTTTTTTCTGGGTACAAAGTATGGTGCGAGATGATGCCGAACGACATATGCTTTTTAACTTAGATCAAACCGTACAAAACTTGAGAATGCAGCTAGGTGATAATCATAGTGAAGTGATTAAACTCACTAATCTTTACCATAACCTAATGCGCAAATGGGCTGAACTGTAACTCTATTTATTTTTGCCTTATTTAGAGTAATTAAGTTTTTTTACCTTAATAAGGCAAAATAATGAAAATTATTTTCCACAAAACATAAAACAACGCAAAATTAGAAAATTATTTCCTGAACACTGAAATTAAAATGACTATAAGACTTTTGCACAACGTGTAATCATTGTTTAGATGTGATATATCTAAACAATAAGCATATTAGCAAACCACCAAACTTACTATTACATGGTCTATAGATGAAAACGAATCACTTGTTTGCCCAGCCTACTCAAGCAAGACATCATCTCGAACTCCTGATGCTGCGCCTCGCGCGCGTATAAATTTTTGTCTGCATATTTTAAAGCAGACCATTTCAAATTCCCTTTAATTTTTCTGTATTAGATACCATATATAACTGTAGAACGTTGCCTTTCACACCATACCTAGAGCAACCGTGCTACGAGATAAGGAGTTTTCTCATGATGTTGGCTGACCCTAGCAAAAAATACCGCCGTATGTACCAGCGAGTCGATTTACCAGATCGCCAATGGCCAAATAACGAAATTACAAAAGCGCCAATTTGGATGAGTACGGATTTACGTGACGGTAACCAAGCAATTTTTGAACCGATGAACATGGAACAAAAATTCAAAATGTTCAAAATGCTTGTAAAAATCGGTTTTAAACATATTGAAATCGGCTTCCCTTCTGCATCTCAAATCGACTTCGATTTTACTCGTATGTTGATCGAAGAAAATCATATTCCTGATGATGTATACATTGAAGTTTTGGTTCAGGCACGTGACCATTTAATTGAGCGTACGTTTGAATCTTTAGTCGGTGCTAAGCGTGCAATTGTGCATATTTATAACTCTAACTCTCCAACGTTCCGTCAGAAAGTGTTGAATGTAGATGTAAATGGTGCAAAACAATTAGCAATTAATGCAGCTCAGAAAGTGAAAGAATATGCTGCGCAATATCCTCAAACAGACTGGATTTTCCAATACAGCCCAGAATGTTTCTCTGCAACCGAATTAGAAGTTGCTAAAGATGTCTGTGATGCCGTCACAGAAATTTGGGATGCCCGTCCAGACCATAAAGTAATTTTAAACTTACCTGCGACTGTTGAAGTATCTACGCCAAATGTTTATGCAGACCAAATCGAATGGATGCATCGTAATTTGGCACGTCGTGATGGTGTGATTATTTCTGTTCACTGCCACAATGACCGCGGCTGTGGTATTGCAGCATCAGAACTTGCAATTATGGCGGGTGCTGACCGTGTCGAAGGCTGTGTGTTCGGTAACGGCGAACGTACTGGTAACGTTGACGTTGCAGCCATTGCATTGAACATGTACACCCAGGGTGTAGCGCCAGAGTTAGATTTTTCTAACATTAATGAAGTGATTGCAACAGTTGAAGAATGTACGGGATTACCTGTACACCCTCGCCACCCATATGCAGGTGACTTGGTATTTACTGCATTCTCTGGTTCACATCAGGATGCAATCAAAAAAGGCTTCGAGTACCAGAAAAACGAAGAAATCTGGGATATGCCTTACTTACCAATTGACCCGAAAGATTTGGGCCGCGACTACGATGCTGTAATTCGTGTAAACAGCCAGTCTGGTAAAGGCGGTATTGCGTACTTATTGGAATCGAACTACAACGTGGTGTTGCCGCGTCGTTTACAAATCGAATTCAGTCAAGTTGTTCAGCAATATGCTGATGAGAACGGTACTGAAATTAATGCCAAAGAAATCTGGACCTTATTTAAAGACACGTATGTTGATGTAAAAAATCACCATTACACAGTCAAACACTATAAGTTATCTGACATTAATGGTACTCAAATCATCGAGCTTGATGTTGATGTCGAAGGTGAAACACAACAATTACGTGGTGAAGGTAACGGACCAATCTCTGCATTCTTAAATGCACTTCAATTACCAATTGATGTATTGAACTATGAAGAACGCAGTATTAGTTCAGGTGCAAATGCCAAAGCCTTGACCTTAATTGAACTTCAAGTGAAAGGTACAGGTAGAGGTTCATTTGGTGCAGGTGTTCATGACAACACTGTCACCTCATCGATTGAAGCAATTATTGCATGTACCAACCGTTTGATTGATCAAGGTGTTTTAAGTACAGATCAGGTTGTTGCCGCTGCTGTTTAATTTAAAAAAAGACTTTGGAAAGGATACCTAGCTTGGTATCCTTTCTTTTTATTCCTGAAAGATTTAAAAGGCGAAATGTTCCCGTGTCTTTTCCAGCTGATTCAGTGGGGTTAGTCACTCCGCAAAAGTTCCAATTTGACGAACCATTACACCTTGAATGTGATCGTGTTTTACCACGTTTTGAACTAATGGTCGAAACTTACGGTGCTTTAAATGCAGATAAATCAAATGCTATTTTAATCTGTCATGCCCTTTCTGGACATCATCATGCGGCAGGTTATCACCACGAAGATGATAAAAAAGCTGGATGGTGGGATAGCTGTATTGGCCCGGGTAAGGCAATCGACACGAATAAGTTTTTTGTAGTTTCGCTCAATAATATTGGTGGATGTAGCGGTTCAACTGGGCCAACATCACCAAATCCTGAAAATGACAATCGCCCGTATGGACCAGATTTCCCATTAGTGACAGTACGCGACTGGGTAAAAACTCAAGCCATGCTTTCTGACCGTTTAGGTATAGATGTCTGGTATGCGGTGGTTGGCGGATCATTAGGGGGCATGCAAGCACTACAATGGTCGGTAGACTATCCTGACCGCTTACAAAAATGTGTTGTTATTGCCAGCGCACCAAAACTTTCAGCACAGAATATTGCTTTTAATGAGGTGGCACGTCAGTCAATCTTGTCTGACCCAGATTTCCATCATGGCCGTTATTTAGAAAATGATAGTTATCCGAAGCGTGGTCTAATTTTGGCTAGAATGGTCGGCCATATCACTTATCTTTCTGAAGAAGCCATGAAGCAAAAATTTGGTCGTGATTTAAAATCCGGCAAATTTATGTATGGTTTTGATGTCGAGTTTCAGGTCGAAAGCTATCTTCGTTATCAAGGTGAACAGTTCAGCCGTAACTTTGATGCCAACACTTATCTCATTATGACCAAAGCTTTGGATTATTTTGACCCATCACGTGAATACGGCCATTCGTTAACTGAAGCAATGGGTAAAACTAAATGCCAGTTCTTGATTGTCTCTTTCACAACTGACTGGCGTTTTGCCCCAAGTCGTTCACAAGAAATTGTAGATGCACTCATAACCAACCATAAGCCTGTCAGTTATCTCGATATTGATGCTGAACAAGGTCATGATTCATTTTTATTCCCGATTCCACTGTATGTCAAAACACTGCGCGCTTTCTTAGGCGGTGAAGAACATTTAAAATCGACATCACTGGAGGCAAGCTAATGCGTATTGATCAACAACTGGCAGAAAAGTGGATTAAACCTGGCTCAAGCGTACTCGATTTAGGGTGTGGTGACGGCGAATTACTCGCTCATATGAGCCAAAAGCATCAAATTCGTGCTTATGGTTTAGAAATTGATCAAGAAAAGATTGCAATTGCCGTCAGTCGCGGGTTAAATATTATTCAACAAGATTTGAATCTCGGTTTGAGTCGTTTTGCTGACCAGTCTTTTGACTATGTGGTCATGGCACAGGCGTTGCAAGCCGTAGATGCACCCGATGTTTTATTAAGAGACATGGTGCGTGTAGGTAAACAGGCTATTATTACTTTTCCGAACTTTGCACACTGGAAGACTCGCTCTTTTCTAGCATTAAAAGGAATGATGCCTGTATCGGATGCTCTACCATATATGTGGTATAACACCCCCAACATTCATTTATGTACGTTTAAAGATTTCGAAGCACTGTGTGCGGAAAATCAAATACAAATTATTAATCGACTCGCCGTCAATGGAAACCAGCAGGGAAGCCTGTTAAGCAAACATGTTCCGAATTTGTTTGGTGAAGTCGCTATTTATCGAGTGAGTGCACTATGAAAAAGACATTATTTAGCACACTAATTGCAGGACTGCTAAGTATGCAGGCTCATGCAGATTATATCGCCCAGCCACAATCGGTTGCGAGCCAGGCTGCGCGCTTTTCTACAATGGGGGTTCATGACCTTCAAAAAGCGGCTCAAGCTGGCCAAGCTGGCGCACAGTTTTATCTTGGTACACGTTACCAACACGGTAAAGATGTAGCAAAAGATGATAAACAAGCATTTACTTGGTTTAAAGCTGCTGCTGACCAAGGTCTATCACCAGCCCAGTTAAATGTGGGCCGTATGTACGCTGATGGTATTGGCGTTAAGAAAGATGAGTCTATGGCTCGTAAATATTTCGAAAAAGCGGCAAGCAATGGTGATAACCGTGCAAGCTATAATCTCGCGATGATGGAAGAGCAAAAGAAAAACTACGTTGGTGCTTACCAGTGGTATGAGCTTTCAACTCGTGATGGCATGCTCGACAATAAAGTAATCAGCCTATCTGAAGGTAAGAAAACTGCGCTTGCAGCAAACTTAACTCAAGAACAAATTCGTACAGCACGTGACCGTGCAGACAAATGGATTCAAGCACAATAATAACGGTTCATCCGTAAACATGCTTACTCGACTAAAGCCACCTTGTATGCTCTACAAGGTGGCTTTAGTTTAGATATCCCTTTTTATATTCTATTTATTTCCCTCTATATCCCCTTCCAAAAAACACGTAACATAACTCACGTTCAATATTGGTTATAAAGTTTGGTTTTATTATGTCTACCCCACATTGGTTTGATCAGGGCAGTTTAGTTCTTGCCAGCAATAACAAAGGTAAAGTCGCAGAGTTTGAAAAACTTTTTGAACAGCTCAAGTTACCTGTAGAAATTATTCCTCAAGGTCGCCTTAATATTCCAGATGCTATTGAAGACGGCTTAAGCTTTATTGAAAATGCCATTATTAAAGCGCGTCATGCCTCTAAAATTTCAGGTAAACCTGCGATGGCTGACGACTCAGGCATTTGTGTCCCTGTATTAGGCGGCGCACCTGGTATTTATTCGGCACGTTATGCTGGAGAACATGGTGATGATGCAGCGAATAATGCAAAATTATTAAATGATCTTTTACCTTACCGTAAAAATGGTGAAGTGATTGAAGGTATGTTTGTATGCGTACTTGCTTTAGTGACTCATGCTGAAGATCCATTACCACAAATTTTCCAAGGTATCTGGCACGGCGAAATTTTAGAAGCTGCGCGCGGTGAAAATGGTTTTGGCTATGACCCACTGTTCTGGTTGCCTGAGCTACAAGTGTCTAGTGCTGAACTTTCTAAAGAAGACAAAAATAAGATTAGTCATCGTGGACACGCGATGCAGTTATTTAGAGAAAGTTTGCAGAAGTAAGCAAAAATCTTTTGTTAGACTGATGGCACTTCCCTGTGCCACAGTCTAACTGGCGGTATTCATGCCGCCTTCGCATAAGCAAGTGTATGTTTAGAATTCAATAATTAATTAGACGAACAAGTGCAAAAACACTGCATAAATCGCAATACACACACAACTCACAATCGTGCCTGAAGCGATATAAGCCGCAGATCTTCCTGTTCCTTGATAATGTGTCTCTAACGCGACAATATTGGCTGCTGGCGGCAGGCAGAACATTAAAAACATTACCCCTATTTGCTGGCTTATATTTGGAATGGGTAAAAATCTATAAGTTAATCCACATAGAATCAAGCCACACGCGATCTTAAAAGCTTGAGCTTTTGTACTGTAAATTAAATCTTTTGCATAAACTCTGGTACGGCGTAGCCACATTCCGAGTACACACATACCTGCAAAAGTCATTGCAAATTTAGCAACATCATAAATCCAGTGTATAGCAGGATGTTCAATATGTTGAGCACCTAAAAGTCTAAGCACCACAGCACAGAATATCGAGATACAAGGTGGAGAAGTTAAAACCTTTTTTAATATGTTGAGCTTGCTTTGCGGTTCCGTTGTTACAGCGGTCACAGCCCAAGCATTGCCAAAAAGCGACATCCCAATATATAAAGCAACTATCGGAGCAGTCGCTTTAGGGCCAAATAAAGCCATGGCAAAAGGAAAACCTAGCCATCCAATATTGGTATAACTTACGCAAAGCGCCAATAAACGGTCTTTAAATAGAACTAAATAGGCAAAGAAAATAATAAACGCAGAGCCAAAGCTAAAGAGCATTAAACTCAAGCTTCCCGATTGATAAAAGACCATGTTGTAAATAATCACAATCGGAATGAGTAACCGCGCAAGCCAAGCTGAAAGAATAGGTTTTACGGTTTCTGCAATGGAGGTCTGAGCAAGAAAAAGTCCTGTAATAAATGCCAATATCGGCAGTAGTAATGCCACGCTCTCTCCTTTTGCTCATCAAAACCAGCTTGTTATGCTACACCTTTTATTTTTGAAATGTAGGATCGTTTTCAAGTAAATTAGACTAAAAATGAAGTTAGATAAAAATTTAAAAATTGGTCAAAAAAAATCTTTATAAAAATCTAATCACAACTTACCACTTATAAATATTGTCTTAAAAATGAAATATAAGTGTCACATTCCTGTCATGGCAACCTGTTGATATAAAGCGAACTAAAAAGAGGTATAAAATTATGGCTGGTTTATCTATTTGGCATGTCGTTATTTTCGCAATTGTCGTTATTTTATTGTTCGGTACATCTAAATTAAAAAACATCGGTAAAGATGTAGGCGGTGCGGTAAAAGACTTTAAAAAATCAGTTCGCGAAGAAGATGAAACTGGAACTTTAAATAGCCCTCGTACGATCGATGCCCAAGTTAAAACATCTGAAAGTACTTCTGTGAAAAGCTAAAGGTTTGTCCCATGCTTGATGTAGGAATGACAGAGCTACTCTGTTTTGCAATTATTGCAATTTTGGTTTTAGGTCCAGATAAGCTTCCCGAGGCTGCACGCTTTGCAGGTCGTTGGTATGTTCGTCTAAAACGCTATATTACGAATCTGCAAAACGAGATTGATCAAGAGCTGCGTCTTTCTGAGTTCCGTAAAGAAATGCAAGAGGAACTTAACCGCATTGAAGCATTGGAGCGAAAAGTACAACAACAGCTTGAAGAAATACAAAAACAGCAGCTTTCAGAACACCAAGAAGTCACTGAAGCGCCAAAAACAACACAAAAGCCTATTCGGAAATGTATTCCTATATCAGATCATTACAAAGTGCCGTACCTTAAAAAGCTTACGCCTTTGGTTACAGCTGATATCTCAGAAACATCTCCGGTTGAATTGAAGATTGCCGTATGAACCAACTGCCTTCAACCACTGTAAATAGTCAAGAAAACTTAGACCAGATGCCAATCATGAATCATTTGGTGGTTTTAAGACGCCATTTATTCAGGATTGTAGGGGTAACATTATTCTTATTTTTTTGTTTACTACCCTTTCGAAATAATACTTACCAATTATTATCTGAGCCTTTAAGGTTACAACTTCCTGCTTCATCATCAATGATTGCAACGGATGTTACAGCAACCTTCATGGCGCCATTTAAACTCAATTTATTTGTTGCACTTGTGCTTGCAATGCCATTTATTCTTTATGAAATATGGTCTTTTGTTCGCCCAGCACTTTATCAAAAAGAACGCCATTTAGCGCTTCCATTGTTGATTGGTAGTATCGTTCTATTTTATGCAGGTGTAGCGTTTGCATATTATATTACTCTGCCTGCGATACTGCATTTCTTTATTAGCGTTTCACCTGAAACCGTCGCACCAATGACTGATATTAATAGCTACTTAAGTTTCTGTTTAAAGCTATTTTTAGTTTTTGGCGTGACTTTTGAAATTCCTATCGCGACCTTGTTACTCATTTTAATTGGTGTAGTAAATACCCAAAGCCTTGCTGAAAAAAGACGTTTTATTGTTGTGGGATGTTTTTTTGTAGCCATGTTTATTACCCCACCTGACGCAATTTCAATGGTGATGTTAGCTATTCCTATGTGGTTACTTTTTGAATTAGGACTACTCTTCGGCAGAATTCTTGAAAAAAGAAAAAGCCACTCTACTGAATAATTTAAATCTTTCTCTAAAAAGTCCAAATATTTAAATTTGGGCTTTTTATTTTCAGCATCCTTTTAATTAAACACCCCATAAACTGTCTTTAAAGTGACTTCAAAATGTAAGAAAAGTGTCATTTCTAATCCATAGAATCGAGTCAACAAATATACACACAAAAGTTACGGATTTATTATGACAACTGCTTCTAACCACCCAACACGTCGCGATATTTTAAAATGGTTTACGGGGATTCCTTTTCTTCCTTTAGGTGCGATGGCTACGGCAGCAACGTTAGCAGGCTGTAATGACAGCAATAATGATTCAAACGTTGTTACTCCAACAGTAAACTTTAAAAATGCGACTTTTACCTCAATGGCTGCACCATCTTTAGCTAATCCAGCAGCAATGGCAACCACAACGGTTGGATCAACTCTTTCAATTAACTGGGAAGATGGTTCAAAAACTGACTATACATTAGCGTATAAGCCATTCTTTACAACAGGTGACCTTGTTGCAGACGGTAAAGGTGGGAAAATTTTAGCGGGTGGTTATGTTGATATTAATAATCAGCCAATTATTGATAAATCAAAACCTGGTCAAGAACGTCAATTCTTCTCTGACTGTCCAGATGGAAGCTCTTTAATTAGCTTTAAACAAGCAACAGGCCGTGACTTTACCGATGCAGACAAACAAGCTTTAGGTGTTACGGGTAACCCTGTATTTCACGTAGTTCAGTTTGAATATACGACTCGTGACCAAAGCTTGGCTTCTATGTATGGCTTACTACCATCACCAATTGCAATTTTAACTTTAGACCAAGATCCTAAAACTGGTCATTTAACGCTAATTAAATACCATAATGTCGATACTTCTAAAGTAAACGGCCTATGGATCACTTGTGGTGCAAGTTTATCTCCATGGGGAACTCACCTGTCGAGTGAAGAATATGAACCAGACGCAAACAATGTTGCTGGAAGCTACTTACCAGTATTTAGCAAAAACTTATTCGGCGACAGTACCAAAGGTAATCCTTACCACTACGGTCATTTACCAGAAGTGACTGTAAATACAGATGGTACGGGTTCAATCAAAAAACATTACTGTTTAGGTCGTATCTCTCACGAACTTATTCAAGTGATGCCAGATAACCGCACTGCTTTAATGGGTGATGATGCAACCAATGGTGGTTTATTCATGTTTGTTGCAGATAAAGAAAAAGATTTATCTGCAGGTACATTATATGTCGCTAAATGGAAACAAACCTCAGGCGTAGGTGCTGGTGCGGGTGATATTTCTTGGATTAACCTTGGACATGCAACAAGTGCTGAAGTGAAAAGTTGGGCTGACCAATATAAGATTTCAGACCTGATGGATGTAAAAACTTCTGATCCTAAAGATGCAAGCTATACCAAAATCCGTTATAGCGGTAAAGATAACTGGGTAAAACTTGTACCTGGTAAAGAACGTGAAGCAGCTTTCTTAGAAACGCATCGTTATGCAGCCTTGGTTGGTGCAAGTATGGGCTTTACCAAGATGGAAGGCACAACTGTAAATATCAAAGACAAAATCGCTTACTCTGCGATGTCTTACATCCAGTCTTCGATGGTTGATAAAACAACTGATATTCAAGTACAAGGTCCAAAAGCTGGTGCAGTTTATGCACATACGTTAAAAGGCAGCCAAGTTGATAACAACGGCCAGCTCATTAACAGTGAATGGGTATCAACTCATATGGAACCACCAGCAGCTTTAGTAGGTGAAGACCTAGCAACTGCCGATGCTTTGGGTAATACTGCAAATGCAGATAAAGTTGCCAACCCAGATAACCTTAAGTTCTCTGAAAACTTACGTACGCTGTTTATTGGTGAAGACAGTGGTATGCACGTAAATAACTTCTTATGGGCATACAACGTAGATACCAAACAATTAAGTCGTATCTTATCAACACCTGCCGGTGCGGAATCTACAGGCTTACATGCTGTAGATGCAGTGAATGATTGGACTTACATTATGAGTAACTTCCAGCACCCTGGTGACTGGGAATCTCCATTACACGATAAAGTAAAACCGACTCTTGACCCTCTTGTTCGCACAAACTTCAAGGATCGCTTTGCAGCAGCGGTTGGTTATATTACGGCAGATCCTGTAGCACCATCTGTTGTGAAGAAATAATTCTTCAGTCAATATAAAAGAAACCTGCTTTATGCAGGTTTCTTTTATTGTATTTCAGGTTCATTTATTCCTATCTATTAAAGGCACCTGCTGCTCTACAATTTGACCGCTATGTTCACCTTGCTGTGTCTTTTCCAACCAGATCCATTCATGATGAGTCATTCTTAAAAAATTTGAACATCGTGTTCCATATACGGGGCTTTGAATAAAAGTCGACGATAGTAACTCTTCCATTTCTGGTTGAATGCCGGTGTTTGGCAACAATGCGGTGGTAACTTTACGCTCATCTTCTAAAATATCCCACGCTGCATATTGCAAGCTCAACTCCTCTGTTTTCTGTTGATGCATAGGCAAAAACTCTTGCGTAAAACGTGTTCTTAAGTGCCTCGTTTTTTCCCAGTGATCAGACATCAAACCATTGGAAACCACATACACGCCATTGGCTAATACTTGAGGAGCTTCACCACGGTTACTCATATAAACCGCTTGATCCGTATTTCCTATAAACAAGTTAAAACCCGCAAAGTTCTGTTGCTGTTGTTCTAATTGTTGGGCAAAGCGAATCGGTAATAAATCAGACTCTAAAAAAGCCTGAACCAAATGACCACGGGATGTCTCGTATTGTTGTTTATCACGTCCATCACGGAAGTTGGTTAACACAGCCCATCGGCCTTGAGGCGTGACGCCCATCCAAGTACCACCTGACTGTAAGTCTTGCCCTGCAACAATTGGCGTATGCTCCCATTGATGTAGCAACGCAGTTGGCCGATGATAAAACTCATCACGGTTTGAAATAAGACACAAGGGCATATCATCCAGAACATGCCATGCTAAAGCCACAATACACATTGATTCTTGTTCCCTATGTTTACACATTGAATGTACAACATTTTTCACATCATTCCGCTACAATCTGTCAAAACGTAAGATCAAGGAGCAGCAATGCTGACCTATCCTAATATCGATCCGGTCGCAATACATCTAGGACCTCTGCAAGTCCATTGGTATGGACTCATGTATTTATTGGCATTTTTATGTGCTTGGGGACTCGCTTCCTACCGTGCCAAACAGCGTGATGGCTGGACATCGGACATGGTTTCCGATCTGGTGTTTTACGGCGCCTTAGGTGTTGTACTAGGCGGACGTATCGGCTATGTGCTTTTCTATGAATTTGATAAATTCCTTGAAAACCCAATCTGGTTATTCCAAGTCTGGACTGGTGGTATGAGCTTCCACGGCGGCTTCTTAGGCGTCATGATTGCAATGCTATTCTGGTGTAAAAAATATCAAAAAACATGGTTCCAGACACTCGACTTTGTTGCCCCTTGTGTACCGACAGGCTTAATGTTCGGACGCTTCGGTAACTTTATTGGTGGAGAGTTATATGGTCGTGCGGTTACCGATCCGAATTATCCATTTGGAATGATTTTCCCAACCGATCCATTACACTTGGTTCGCCATCCTTCTCAAATTTATCAAGCACTTTGCGAAGGTTTAATTCTATTCATTATTTTGTGGTGGTTTAGTTCAAAACCACGCCCACGTATGGCCGTTTCTTCCCTATTTTTAATGGGATATGGTGTTGCCCGCTTTGTTATGGAATTTTTCCGTGAACCAGATGCAGACCAAGGTTATATTCTGTTTGGCTGGATGACTAAAGGACAAATTCTTACAGTTCCGATGCTGCTGATTGGCCTTTGGATGATGTGGTATGCCTACCAGAAGAAAATTTACGACTGGGGCCCACAAAAGAACAGTTAACATGTACATCAGAGGAGTTTCGGCTCCTCTTTTTTATGCTAAAGTTTTTATCTCCCAAGAAAGAAGATTCACCATGCTGGAATTCTGGTTTAACAAGCAAGTCCCGACATTTAAAAAATTAGTGATTTTAATTATTACGCTCTTGATCTGTATTGGGTTATATCAATATCAACCGTTGCCGTTAGATACTATTTTAATGTTTACGGGAACCGGGATTATTTTTCTAATTTGCCGCTACTTTAAAATACATTTCGCTCAAAGTAATCCAACCGGTTTACTCTACCGTCTATTTACATGGGTCCCTATTGCCCTCTTGTTTGCACTTATTTTTGTGAAAGCCATGCCTAACTTGCTTATTTGGGGTGTGCAAGGCATCGCATTTATGGCGCTTGCTGCTTTTATTTTTTCTCCACAATCCTTATTTAACAAATAGGCTCAATTTTTATGTTGGCTTATTGGTACAACGCACCGCGTCACATCAAACTTATCTTCATTATTGCGGTTTGTGCTGCAATTTATGTAGCTAATCAAGTGCAGCCTTTATCACCCACTTACACAGTTCTTAGCCTTGTGTTAGGTTTTGGGCTTCATTTCGGGCAATATTTACAAACAAAAATTTCAGATCGTAGTTCATATAAATCTAACTTCCAGTTTCTGCTTAGAATTTATCCTCTCATTATTATTGCTATTGTGATATGGGCTCTACCGCCTCAACATAATTGGATCGCAACGATACAAGCTTTAGGCTTTGTACTGGTTGGATTTTTTCTAGTTTCGATTTACCAAAATCGTGCTAAACGTTTTGAATAATTGCGTCCATCGAAATCTTATAGAACTATTTTTAGATTTTCATCTTGAGCTACAACAGGTATCATCTTCTGTGGTTCATGATGAAGCAGCTCTATTGCATAAGTATTTATCATTGAGCTATCTCCCCCTTTTATTTAATGGAATTAATCCGAACTCGAGAGTGTTATGCGTGCATATTTAGACCTACTACAACATATCCTTGATAATGGCGGTGACAAAGGCGACCGTACAGGCACAGGAACCCGTTCTGTATTTGGTCATCAAATGCGTTTTGATCTCTCTAAAGGTTTTCCTTTACTCACCACAAAAAAAGTTCACTTCCGTTCTATTGTGATTGAGTTACTTTGGTTTTTAAAAGGCGACACCAACGTCCAATATTTAAAAGACAATAAAGTTTCAATTTGGGACGAATGGGCAACAGCAGAACAAACAGCTCGTTTTGGTCGTCCCGAACATGAACTTGGACCTGTTTATGGCCATCAGTGGCGTAATTTCGGCGCAACCAAAAATGCTGATGGAACATATAATCAAGATGGTTTTGACCAAATTAAATGGTTAATTAATGAAATCAAGACCAATCCAAATTCACGTCGTTTAATTATTTCTGGCTGGAACCCAAATGAGGCTGGACAAGTTGCTTTACCGCCTTGTCACACACTTTTTCAGTTTTTCGTACAAGATAACAAATTGTCATGCCAGCTTTATCAACGTAGTGCCGATGTGTTCTTAGGCGTACCTTTTAACATTGCAAGTTATGCTCTACTCACTCATATGATTGCTCAAGTGTGCGGTTTAGGAGTGGGCGATTTTGTTTGGACAGGTGGTGATACTCATCTTTATGTCAACCATTTTGAACAAGCTAAACTACAACTAACGCGTGAACCATTACCGTTATGCCAATTGAAACTTAATCCAGAAGTTAAAGACATTTTCGATTTCAAATTTGAAGATATCGAGATTGTAGGTTATGAGTCACACCCTGCAATTAAAGCACCAGTTGCAGTATAAAGACGGCTTGAATTTCATTAGATTACGGTTTAGAGAATAAGATTATGGCATGGCAAAATGTAGAAGTTGTCCACGTTGTCGCAATGGACAAAAATCACTGTATTGGTAAAGGCAATGCGTTGCCATGGCATATCTCTGCCGACTTAAAACACTTTAAAGAAATCACCCAAGGTGGTGTGGTGATTATGGGCCGTAAAACGCTTGAGTCTATGGGCCGTACTCTACCAAACCGTGTAAACTGGGTAATTACCCGTGATATTAACTGGTACTTTGACGGTGTAAAAGTTGCATATTCAATTGAAGACGCTTTAAATGCAGCTTTAGAAGATGTAAAAAATACCGAAAAACAAGCATTGTTCATCATTGGTGGCGGTGAAATATTTAAGCAAACGCTGTCAATTGCAGACCGTCTTGAGCTCACCCATGTTGACTTAGATGTGCAAGGTGATGCACATTATCCAACAATACCGAGTGATTTTCAAAAAACTGCGAGTGAGCAGCAAGTAGATGAAAAGTCTGGGACTTCATTCGAATTTGCAACATATAAAAAATAATTTTATGGACATCTATGCACAATATTGGAACGCGTGAATTTCTTATCGCCCTTCTCTTTGGGCTTTTACATAGTCTATTCACGCTGTTTATTGTGTTCTCTAGCATTTGGGTCTGCTTAGCCCTTTGGGTTCAGCAACCTTTTGGCTGGTTAGGTAGCCGTATACTTATTGGTATTTGGGTGGCTTTTGCCTTAAGTATGGCTGGCTTATATGTCAATGGACATATCATTAGTCGCCGTATGGATATCCTGATTTATCTTTTAGTTTTTGCCTGTTCTTTAGTTTGGTATTTTTCGATTACAGCACGTCAAGATCGTGACTGGAATCCTGAAGTTGCCAATATGCTGAGCTATGAAAAACACGGCGATGTGATCACTTTACACAATGTTCGCAACTTTAACTGGCATCCAGATGGAACTTATGATGTTCGCTGGGAAACCCGAACTTTTGACTTGAACCAGTTAAATGGAATAAACATTATTACCTCATACTGGATGGGACCGCAAATTGCGCATACGCTGGTCAGTTTTGAATTTAAAAATCAACAACCTCTCGTATTTTCAATTGAAATTCGCAAAGAGAAAGGCGAAGAGTTTTCAGCGATTGGCGGCTTTTTTAGAAAATACGAACTTAGCTTAATTGCCTCTGATGAAAAAGATATTGTCTATACACGCAGTAACATCCGCAAAGAGCAAGTTTATAATTTCCCTGTGAATATGCCGCGTACCGAGCGAAAAGCTTTGTTTTTAGAATATCTTAAAAAATCGGATGAGTTACGTGCAAAACCAGAGTGGTACAATACGCTCACAAGTAATTGTACAACCTTAATTTTTGATATGGTTCAAGCGATTAACCCCTATCAGCTTCCTAAAGATTATCGTTTAATTGCCTCAGGTTACTTACCTAACTATTTATATGATCTTAAAGCGCTCAATCAAAATATTAGCTTAGACCAGTGGTATCAAATTGCGCATATCAATCCACGCACTGAGCATTTTGAGCAACTTTCAGATCAGAGTAGTGAACACTTTTCTCAAATTGTGCGACAAGGTTTACCCAAAGCTGACTAGAGTCTGCTTGATATTTTATAGGCTTATTTTCGCCAAATATTAGAAGAATACTTTGAGAGCATTGAATATGATCTGCAAAAATTACAAAGTAATTGTATAACTTATTCAATTTGTAAATTAACCAGTTTTCTAATAAAGGAAAATAATCATGACAGAAAAAATTACACCATTTAGTATTTCTAAAGTATTTAATGCACCTCGTGATCTTGTATTCAGGGTACATACTGATATTAATCACTTACAAAATTGGATGAGTCCAAAAAATTTCAAAATCATTCACACCTCAATGGATTTTAAAGTTGGAGGCACTTATCACTATGGGTTAGAAGGACCCGATGGAACACAAATGTGGGGGAAGCAAGTGTTTCGTGAGATTGTACCCAATGAACGATTAACCTTTATTCAATCTTTCTCAGATAAAGATGGTAACAACACACGACACCCCATGTCACCAACATGGCCATTAGAAATGTTAGCAACCACAACTTTTGAAAATATTGATAATATAAAAACAAAAGTCACAATTACTTGGCAACCATGGAACTCTGACGATGTTGGAAACTCAACTTTTGATTCTGCTCGCAATGGAATGACACAAGGATTTAATGGAACATTCTCCAACTTAGAAGCTTATCTAAAAACCCTTCAAATATAGAAGGTCTGTTAGTGGCTATCGAAAACTGAATAAGTTATTCTCTTTTTCTTTACTTTTTTATACATGCTTTACTTTGTAATCTAAATAGATAAACCCTATTGTAATAGGCAGGAAATAGAGGGAAAAACAATGCAACAGGCATTATTTGGTGGCGGCTGTTTTTGGTGCGTCGAAGCTGTATTTTTACAAATACGCGGTGTAGAAAAAGTAACAAGTGGTTATGCAGGTGGGCATACAACTCACCCAACCTATGAGCAAGTCTGTCAAGGAGATACTCAGCATGCTGAAGTAGTCCTTATTGACTTTGATGAACAACAAGTTACATATTCTCAGTTACTTGACGTGTTCTTTGCGACGCATGATCCAACGACTTTAAACCGCCAAGGTAATGATATCGGCACGCAATACCGCTCTGTTATTTACTATTATAATGAAGAGCAAAAGCAGGCAGCAGAACACACAATTCAAACTCTCAAAAATGATGATCTTGATATTGTGACTGAGTTGTCCCCTGTCCCGACATTCTATCCGGCAGAAGAATATCATCAGAATTACTATGCAAAGAACCCTTCACAAGGTTATTGCAACTTTGCGATTCCACCTAAGCTATTAAAGCTATATAGTAAATTCCAGCATCTGATGAAAGATCAATAAATCAGAGCAATAAAAAAGCAACCTAATCGGTTGCTTTTTTATTGAGGAAACTAAATTTTAGTTTTCACTTACAAAGGCAATATCGCTCAGTCCGGCTTCACTGGCGCGAGACATTACCTGAGCAACAGTATCGTACTTCGACTCTTTATCAGCACGAAGTTGAACTGTAGGTTTAACATTGGCCTGACCTGCTTCTTGAAAACGTTTTTGAAGCTCATCAAGGCTAATCACTTGAGTATCCCAAGCCACTTCACCATTTGCATTGATACTAATCGTAATTGCTTTTGGTGGTGGATCAATAATTTCAGCAGTTGTTTTAGGAAGTGTTAATGGAATCGATGGGTTGGCAACTGTTGCTGTGACCAAAAAGATGATCATTAACACCAACATAATGTCGATTAGCGGAATGAGGTTCATCTCATTTATGCCACTATCGTGGTCTTCACCCAATTGAAAAGCCATTAAGCTTGACCTCCAACATAACTTTGCTCTGCAGTTTTGACATCAGACTTTACAGTTGAGTCTTGCTGCAACATTGTATCGATTAACAAACTGTGCGCTTGATCTTGTAAATCATGAGCAAGACCACGATTCGCGCGTACACAGATGTTATAAGCCAATACCGCAGGAATCGCAACTGCAAGACCAAGGCCAGTCATAATCAGTGCTTCACCTACTGGTGTAGCCACTTGAGCCAAGCCAGCTTGTCCGCTCTTACCTACAGCAACAAGTGCATGGAAAATACCCCATACCGTACCAAACAAACCAACGAATGGTGCAATTGAAGCAATTGTTCCTAAAACAGAAATACCTTTTTCAGCATTGACCTTTTCAGCAGAAATTTGACGAAGTAGAGCTTGCTCTGCAACTGCTTTACGCTGCTCAAAACTCAAAGGTTGTAACTTTGCTTTTAGCGAAGTAATAGCCTTAGAAAGTTGAGCATAAGCTTGTTGTTTTAGTTGGCGAGTCCCCATCAAACGTAAGATGAAAACTGTCCAGGTAGCAATCGACATTGCCAATAAGATGAAATACAGGGTTTTACTCACTGCATCTGCATGTTGCCAATAGATTGAAAAGTTCATATTCGAACTCCTGATTAAGGTTAGCCGTTGGGACTCAAATTCGTTTAAGGGGTTAAATCAAAGGGTTGCTCGGCTTTAATTGGATAAGCAACACCGTTTTCCATATAAGGTTTAAATTTTGCACCACGTACAGCACGGACAACTTTGTCATCTAGACTTGAAATGCCGCTACTACGGGTTACGCGTACGTTGGTAATCTTGCCTTTTTCATCAGCTTCAATGAGTACAACAACTGAACGCGCTTCGCCTTGTAAATCTTTTGGTGAAACAGTCAAACGTGGTGAGCGACTCCACTGTACACCTGAACCACCAATTGAGACATGTTTCGGTGATGGATCTGGCGCAGGTTGAGCTTTAGGTGCTTCTTGAACCACTGGCTTTGGCTTTTCAACAACTTTTTCAGTCACAGTGGTCGTTGGAGTGACTACTTTTGGTTCAACTTTTGGTTCTGTCTTTATTGCTTGTTTAGGAGTTTCAGCCTTTTTCACCTGCTGGATTTTTTCCACTGGTTTAGGTGGAATCACAGGCTTCTCAACAACTTTAACCTCTTTCACTTCTTTTTTAGGTTCCGGCTTTTTAGGCGGTTCTTTTGGTTTCGGTGGTAAAGGCTTTGGTTGCTCTTGAATTTTAACGAAGCGGACTTGTAAAGGTTTCTTATCAATTGGCTTTAATTCAGCAGGCTTAATATGGCTGACTGCCCATAAGACCCCGATATGACCAATTGCAACCGCAATTAGTGCCGTGATGACTTTCTTTTTCATCGGATTGGGAGAGTTTAAGGCTGCGGAAGATTGACTCATAAGAATCTAATTACCTAATGGATGATGATCTCGTCTTTTAATTTATAGAAACGATTTCAAACATCGGATAGAACAATAAAGTGCCACAATAATAAATGAGAAGTGTTTTCATTTGCAACTACTTTTTTGCGAAAATCACCGCTCATCATTGTGTCGTCTATCTTAATAAAGTGATATCACTTTACTTTTCTCATGCTTAGACAACACGCAAAATTTGTTGGTTCCATATTTCATCTATCAAATCGCATCTAACTTAAAAAATGATTAAGTAGTCACATCCTAAGGTGATTTAATGAAACAACGAATTTAGGTTATGTTATAACATTTTAAATTTATTTTAGCCATAAAAAAAGCACGCTTGAAAAGCATGCTTTTTAAAAATTATTAGCGAATTAGAAAACTACAGTTTTATTGCCATCTACAATAATCCGGTCTTCTAAATGCCACTTAACAGCACGAGCCAAGACATTACGCTCAACATCTTCACCAAGCTCACGTAATTGTTCAACATTGTAGTCATGGCTTACACGCTCAACGTCTTGCTCAATAATTGGGCCTTGGTCTAGGTCAGCAGTCACATAGTGAGCTGTTGCACCAATCAATTTTACGCCTTTTTCATAAGCTTGCTTATATGGGTTTGCACCAACAAAGGCAGGCAAGAATGAGTGGTGAATATTGATGATTTTCATTTCCCATTTAGAAACAAAATCTTCACTTAAAATTTGCATATAGCGAGCAAGAACGAGTAAATCATTGCCTTGCATCATTTCATGAATTTGCGCATAGGCTTCTGCCTTATTGTCTTTGGTTACTTTAATTACAGTAAATGGAATACCAAAGTTCTCAACAGATTCACGTAAGTCTTCATGGTTAGAAATAACATGCGTAATTTCGCAAGGTAACGACCCACGTGCATGACGCCACAATAACTCAAGTAAAGCATGGTCGACTTTAGAAACTAAAATACCAACCTTTTTAACATCGTTTACAAAAGCAAGACGCCATTGCATCTCATAACGCTCAGCAACGTTCGCAGCAAATGTTTGAATTAATGCATCTTTACGTGACTGTAAATGATCAAGTTCAAATTCAACACGCATGAAATAACGTCCGCCTTGAGCTTCCGTCGCATACTGATCAAGCGCGGTAATGTTTGCACCTTGGTGGTACAAAAAGCTCGATACAGCCTGTACGATCCCAGGCTTGTCTTCACAAGTAATCAGTAAACGGGCTGTATTGGCAGTGGTCATATTCATTTGGTTAATATCACTTAATTGAGACAAATTTTTAATAAGCCGAGTATTCTAGCGCTCTAAATAAACAAGCACAACTATTCATCTTTTAAGGACGACAAGCTGGCAAATAGATCAGACGGTCCAAGCGACTCAAGCAATTGTTCATAAGTCGCACGGCTTTCGCCCATCAAATACGGACCTTCCAAGAAAACCATTTGACGTAATGCCTGCCAAACCCATTTTTCTTCTAGATTATTGTTGTCACTGATATGGCCAGACATATATAAAAAGTTGGTCCAGTTTGTTAAGACAATCCAGAGATTAATAATGAGCGCTTCAATTTCTGATGACGTCATTTTCATAAGACCTGCATCAACAAAAGCTTGATAAATTTTTTGCCCTTGTTGCATCACTTGCCCTGCAAATCGTGGGTAAATCTTTTTAAAGTCTTCATTACTTTCAACTAAATGATAAACATCACGATGGATAAAACGATAGTTCCATAGTTGACCACTTAACACTTGAAAGTAGTTAATTTTGTCGCTGGTTGTTAAGGGTCTATCTTCAGGTAAAGAGAGCATCTCTAAAGTCTCAACCTGATATTGATACATTAATTCCTTAATGATTTCATGCTTGTTTCGAAAGTGGTAATACAAGTTTCCAGGACTAATCCCCAACTCTGCAGCAATATGATTGGTTGTGACAGACCGTTCGCCGCGCTCATTAAAAAGCTGCAAACTGATTTGTAAAATCCGGTCTTTTGTCTTCAGAGCTTTAGGTAGAGACATTTTTATAACCTTCGTTAATTCATATGGTTAAGACGTGAACACAGAAACCAACTTGACTCTTTAGAGTATTTACTCTAAAAAATAAGTATATCAGTATATTTGGTAAGTACCGATGAACAGTCAAACAAAAACAAATCCAGAAACTCAGCTTCCTTACGATGTTCAGCATTTAAATGATTTGCTTGAGCAGCAAAAGATTGGCTACTTACGTCATCCGGTACCCACTGCTAAAGAACGTATTGATCGTTTAGCTCGTCTTAAAAGAGTCTTGGTAAAATATCAAGATCAGATTGCCGAAGCAATTAACCTTGATTATGGCAATCGTGCCATTATGGAAACCAAAATTGGTGAATTGCTTACGTGTCTTGAACAAATCAAGTATTACAGCAAACACCTAAGCGCATGGATGAAACCATCAAAACGCCATATCAGTGTATTACATCAACCAGCAAAAGGTTGGGTACAATATCAGCCAATGGGTGTAATTGGTATTATTACCCCGTGGAACTATCCATTACTTTTATCAGTTGGTCCACTCATTTGTGCCCTTGCAGCGGGTAACCATGCCATGATTAAAATTTCGAGTGCCTCTCCTCACTTTGGACGAGTACTTGAAAGTGTATTAGCAGAAGCCTTTCCACAAGAGTTAGTTGCTGTGGTAAATGGTGGTGGCGTGATTTCTGATGCGTTTAGTCATTTAGCTTTCGATAAAATGATTTTCACAGGCTCAACTTCTGTTGGTAAAACAGTTATGACAGCCGCAGCTCAAAATCTGGTGCCCGTTATTCTTGAGTTGGGCGGTAAATCCCCTGCTCTCGTACATGCTTCTGTAGATATGAAGGATGTCGCACAGCGTATTGCTGTTGGTAAATTATGGAACGCAGGTCAAACATGTGTTGCGCCAGACCATATTTTCTTACCACGTGGTAAAACCGCTGAATTTATCGAAAATTTCAAATTAATTGTAGCTGGCATGTATCCTCATTTCCGTAACAATCAGGATTACACCTCTATTATTAATGATAAACAATATAACCGTATTCAAGGCTATCTCGAAAATGCTCGTGATCAAGGTGCCCGTATTGTTGAAATCAATCCTCAAAATGAAATTTTAGATGATGTCCGCAAAATTGCACCGACCTTAGTGACTGGTGTAACAACTGCAATGGATATTATGCAGAATGAAATTTTTGGTCCTGTTCTACCCATTTTAGAATATGACCAAATAGAAGAAGTCATCGAGTTTATTAATAGTCGACCACGTCCTTTAGCGATGTATTATTTTGATTATGATCAGGCACGCGCCGATTATGTGTCGGAGCATACTCACTCAGGGCATTTCGGAATTAACATGGTTATTACTCATGTTGCTCAAGATGACTTACCATTTGGCGGAATTGGTGCATCAGGTATGGGCAAATATCATGGACCAGAAGGCTTCTTTGGGCTGTCACATGAACGTTCAGTGATGTCAAATCCAAAACTTTATAGCCTCAAATATATTCTTCCGCCGTTTAATAAACCGATTCATCGCTTCATTTCGAAAACCTTGTTGCGTTAACTGATCAAGGCATGATCTGTTACACTAGATCATGCCTCGTTTTTACCAATTTCGCTTGTCTTTTAATCGTATTTTTGGTATAAAACGCCCCTTGAATGAATTCATCCGTTTACATTTAGTATGACTGGCCACAGATTTGCTGTTGGCTAAATCAATGGAGTTACACCATGTCTAAGGTTTGCCAAGTTACCGGCAAGCGTCCAGTCGTTGGTAACAACGTCTCACACGCCAACAACAAAACCAAGCGCCGGTTCGAGCCGAACCTGCACCACCACCGTTTCTGGTTAGAAAGCGAAAAACGTTTTGTACGTCTTCGTTTAACCACTAAAGGTATGCGTATTATTGACAAATTGGGTATCGAAAAGGTTGTTGCAGACCTTCGTGCTCAAGGTCAAAAGATCTAAGGAGTCTGAGCAATGCGTGATAAGATTCGTCTCGTTTCTTCAGCTGGTACAGGTTATTTCTATACCACGACTAAAAACAAACGTACTATGCCGGAAAAAATGGAAATCAAAAAATTTGATCCAAAAATCCGTCAACACGTGATTTTCAAAGAAGCTAAAATCAAATAATTTTAGCGTCGAAAAAAACGACTTCTTTAAGAAGTCGTTTTTTTTTTGCATTTTTTTTATACCCACCTTTTTGTTAAACTTTCTACATATTCCGCCTTGGCATTTTTTATGCTTGTCTTTAGCCTAACTCACGTAAAAGGAGTTTTTAGTGCCGCATGACGTAGATTTAATTATTTTACTTGCTGTTGGTTTCGGCGTTGCCCTCTTTTTTGGCTATATTGCCGCCCGACTACGACTTCCCCCTCTTATCGGCTACTTAATTGCCGGAATTATTATTAGTCCCAACACTCCTGGTATAGAAGCAGATATTCATCTTGCCAACCAGCTCGCTGAACTCGGTGTAATGTTTTTGATGTTTGGCGTTGGGATGCATTTTTCATTAAATGATCTTTTACAAGTTCGACGTATCGCCTTACCCGGTGCTATTTTACAAATTGCCGTTGCAACCTTACTTGGGCTTGGCGTTTCGATGTTATGGGGTTGGAGCTTTGGCTCCGCACTGGTTTTCGGCTTAAGCCTATCGTGTGCGAGTACCGTTGTATTATTAAAAGCTTTAGGAGACCGTGGTCTTTTAGACTCTGTAAACGGCAAAATTGCTGTAGGTTGGCTGCTAGTTGAAGATTTAGTGATGGTACTGGTTTTAGTACTTCTTCCTGCTACAGCAGTTTTACTCGGCGGGAAAGCACCAGCCGGCGCAGAAGGTAACATCTGGCTAACCCTTGGAATCACCCTATTAAAGGTAGTTGGCTTTATTGCCTTTATGCTGATTGTGGGTAAGCGTGTTGTTCCTATCATTATGCAGTTTGTTGCGCGTCTAGGCTCAAGAGAGCTCTTTACGCTAACCGTCGTAGCTGCTGCTGTCTCAATCGCCTATGGCTCTTATGCGATCTTTGGGGTATCCATGGCATTAGGTGCATTCTTTGCAGGTATGGTCGTTAAAGAATCAGACTTTAGCCACCGCGCAGAAGAAGAAACGCTCCCACTACGTGAAATTTTCTCAATTTTATTTTTCGTTTCGGTAGGAATGTTGTTTGATCCACATATTCTTATTGAACGCCCACTACATATTTTGGCTGTTATTGCGATTATTATGATAGGTAAAACTCTTGCTGCAATGGCTTTAGTTTTATTCTTCCGCTATCCAATAAATACAGCACTTACTGTAGGGGCTAGCCTTGCACAAATTGGTGAATTTTCATTTATTTTAGCAACGCTTGGAGTGTCTTTAGGGCTATTAACCTTAGAAGCTCAAAATCTGATTTTAGCAGGTGCTTTATTCTCAATTACACTTAACTCTTTCGTCTTCTCGGCAATTGAGCCTGTACAACGCTGGATTCGTGAACGCTCTCATTTAGCAAGGCTGCTTGAACGCAGTGGCGACCCATTAGCTATGTTGCCAGATGAAGTCGATCAGGCTTATCTACGCGACCAAGTCGTAATTGTCGGGTATGGCGGCGTGGGACGACGTATTACTGAAAATTTAATTGATCAGAATATTAAAGTCGTGATTGCAGAAGAAAATCGTGAAATTGTAGAAAAGCTACGTCAGTCAAATATTGCCGCTGTGAGTGGTGTAGCAACCGAGCCTGGTGTTCTAATTCAGGCTCATATCATGCACGCACGATTACTCGTGATTTCCCCTATGGATATTTTAGATATTCACCGGATTGTAGATATTGCCAAGCAATTAAACCCTCAAATTCAGGTTTTAATTTGTGCAGAAAGTAAAGAAGAAGCTGCCATCATTCGAGATGAGAATATTGGTGAAGTATTCTATGCAAAAGAAGAAATGGCAAAGAATATGAGTCATCATATTTTAAATCAAATCGAACTTGCGCATCAGTCAACACATCATTAACTCATGCAAAAAAAGCGTACTCAAGAGTACGCTTTTTTTAACTTAGGAACTTAGGCTGCTCATCTACAACTTCGGCCTGCCATTCATTGACCTGCTTTTCGAGCAGTCCAAATAACGCAGCTTGAATCATATGCTGGGCAACTACAGGCGTTTGTTCGCCTAATATCTCTTTTAGTTCATCACTAAACTGAATTTTAACCAAGGGCTCTTTTTCAGAACCGGCATTACGCAAGGCAAGTTCACCACCTTCAAGTTGGACTAATTCCAACACTGCTTCTTGATTTCCAAATAACTCTTTCAATTGCTGTATAGACATATACTTCCTCCATGTTTCAACATGGTGGCAAAGCACCCTTGCACTTTGCATCTCTCGTCTTATTTATATAGGCTCAATGGAATTAAATTTCAAGCACTCAGGTAGTTTAATTTTAGAACTCGACCATTTCGTTACGAAAACCATCAATTAAATGACTTAAATCTCTATGCCATTCACGCAAAATTTTCACATCAGGTAACCACGATTGGGGACCTTGAGTCACTTTAATGATCAGGTTAGAAGATGTTTCTTCTTCTGGTGTCGGCTCAGTAGGTTCCGGCGCATATTGGCACATACGGTAAGCACGTTTTAATTCTGCAATAAACCCGTCTTTCGCAAGCTGCTGCAAAACAGAAACTTCCGGAGAAACTTGTCCTTTTGCAGCCATATGCTCTTCAATCGACTTCAATGTTGGCTGTGAATCATTTAAACGGTAGTAACGCACCAGTTCTTGCAGAAATGCCAACATTGCACCATGTAAATGAAATACAGCTGTTTCACGATACGCTTGTACCTGCTGTACATGATCAGTTTGCTCTGCTTGTTGACACGCTAGACGCGCAAAATAGAGCTTTTGATTGGTACGATCGGCATGATAACGAGCAACACGTGACATAACTAAACTTTCCTGTTCTGAAATTGCCATCAATATGGCTATTCTTAGCTTAACGACTCCATTGATAAAATCAACGCTATTTATGGAAAATCCAGCTCAACTTGGTAAATTTTACGTTTAGCTAGAATTTTCACTGGCTGTTTTATAGGGCGAACATTACTTAAGACCCAAGCAAAATACCCTTCGCTCCAAACAGATGCACAGGCTGCTTTGACCTCGTCATTTCGCCAAGTATGAATAGAATCGACATCAACCAAAGCGACAGCAATTCCTTCTTCTTTATCAGCATCTTTTAGCAGAAAGTTCTGGTTTTCGACAATTAATAGATCTTTCACTGGTAACTGTGTAGGTATCCATGAACGCACTTCAAGTGTTTTGATACCTTCAGCGATACGAGTACCATTTGGCGTTACAACCGAGAGAGCTAAAAATTGTCTTTTCATAAGAAAAACTTATTCTTCGGCTGCTTTAACTCGAATTCCATAGCCTTTAACTTTAAGCATATTTAAACCTTTAATGGCTTTGATCGCTTCACGTGGATTAGGCATTTCGACAAAGCCGAAACCCTTTGATTTACCTGTTTCTTTATCTGTTACAACAACACAAGAATCAACTTTACCATAAGCTTTAAACAGCTCTAAAACTTCAGCTTCAGTCACTAAACGATCTAAATTACGAACTAATATTTTCATTTTCCAACCTTCATTGGCCATCAAAATAAAGGCCAATCTACATTTGAGTATTTACAGTGTCTTATACAGTAGTTTAGTCAAGATCGATACCAAAACCTAAATTTACTGTACGTGAAGTGTTCCATTGTTTTTTAGCAAATGGCTGCGGAACTTGACGATGAATTTTTGCCTGAACCAAATGAGTTGGTAAATCATTCAGGAAATAACTTTCGATTTTGCGGCCTTGCTCATCATAAGTGTCTTGTGACCATGTATTGAGATTTTGCTTAGTCAAAATCAATTCATTTTCTGCACGTGTTAATGCCACATATAACACACGGCGCTCTTCTTCGACGTCATCAAAATCGCCTTGTGCGCGTGCATATGGAAATTGATTTGGCGAAACATGCGGTACATAACATACCTTTTGCTCTGCGCCTTTAGCCGAATGAATTGTAATTAAAGTCACTAAGTCATCATCACCCGCTTTTTCAATTTCAGAAACTGAAATAGGCTCAAGCACATATTCTTCGAGAAACTCACCCAGTGATGCATGTTTACGCGCAAGTTGTTTTACTAAGTCGAAATCTTTCGCGCGACGTGACCAGTCTTTAGTTTTATAGTTTTGCTCTAACTGCTCACTTAAGGCATCCAGTGCCAGACCAATACTGGCTTCAACATGCTGCTGTAGCACATCTAGCTGCTTTAAAATTAAAATAGCCTGTAAAGGGACTTTTCCATGACGTTCTAAACGCTGACAACGTTCTTCAACATCAGTAATGCTCATTAACTCTTGCGCTAACTTGCTGGCACCGACATCACCAATACCATCCCATAAGGTTAAAAAGCGCATCCATGCCAAGTCATCGTGAGGGTTACTCACTATACGCAATAGGCTAAGTACATCCTTTACATGCGCTGATTCAAGTAACTTTACGCCACCAATAAAACGATAAGGAATTTCGGCGGCAATAAACGCCCCTTCCAAATAGCGAGCACTATAGCCAGAACGGACTAACACCATATGGTCATACCAATTTGCACCCTGCTGATGACGTTCTATTAAGTCTTGTGCAATCCAGTTGGCTTCTTCAAATTCATTACCAAACAAATGGAGCTGTGGCTTTTGGCCTTTGCCACGATGTGCCTGTAACTGTTTTTGATAATCAATTGGGCTATGCGCCAATAGCCAGTTTGATAAGTCTAATATTTCTTGGGTCGAACGATAATTGAGATCTAAGGTATGAATAACGGCATCAGGAATCCATTCTTTAAAAGAATGAATGTTTTCAAAGTCAGCACCACGGAAACCGTAAATTGACTGAGCATCATCCCCCACACAAAACAACTTCACCTTCCCAATGAGTGGCTGCAAAAGAGCCCACTGTAAAGGGTTAGTATCTTGCATTTCATCAACCAGTAAAGCTTGGCAGAAACCAGCAACCCAGTTCGTTAGTGCTTCCGAATTTTGTAAGTGAACAGCGACAATCGACAAAATATCGTCATAATCTAAAAAATTGCGCTCTCTTTTACGCTGTTCATAGGTTTTCATTAGCTCCGCAATTTGTGCCTTGTACTCATATGCTTCAGGTAACTGCTTGAGTAATGCTTCAGAAAGCTTAGATTGAGTGTTTCGGGCATAAGAATATAAATCACATAGCTCTGCCGCTTTAGGCAAAACGTTATCTTTATCTTTGCCTCTTAATAAGCGAAACATGAGTAACTGATCATCACGATCAATAATACTAAATTGATTTAAACCAAAAGCTTGTGGATTACGACGCAGCAAATACATACAAAAGGTATGGAATGTTGATGCGCGAAGACCTTTAGCTTGTACTCCAACATGCTGTTCAACCCTTGCAACAATTTCACTCGCAGCACGGCGGGTAAACGTTAAAATCTGGATTTGATTGGCAGGTAGCCCCTGATCAATTAAATAAGCTGCACGAGAAACAATAGTTTTAGTCTTGCCACAGCCCGCACCTGCTAAAACCAGACAGTTCTGTGCCGTCGTAGTTGCTGCTTTTTTTTGCTGAGCATTTAATTCATTAATTAACTTTGCAAGACTCATAAACACATATCGCCAAAACAATAATGCGTAGTTTAACAGAGCCCTGCTATGAGATGGACCCTCGCTCACTAAAAACAAAAAAGGACACCTTAAGTGCCCTTTTGTTCGCGATTTAATTTAAGAAACTGTTTTTGAACTAGAAGGTAAATGTTTAATTGCCGAAGCCAATCCTAAAAAGTTAATGCCCTGAAATAAAATATCTACTGCTAAAAACATTCCCAACACCCAAAATGGTGAGTCCTTAGAAACTAAAATTAAAATACCAGTAGCGAGTGTTAACAATCCTGAAAATAATGTCCATCCCCACCCTGCAATTGGTCTTAATAAAAATGCATTTATGGTACGGATTACCCCTGCAATAATAAGTGCAATCGATAATAAGCTTGTTAAAACTACAGCCGTAGTAACAGGCGTAGAAAATGCGTAATAGCCAGCCATTAAATACAGCACGCCAAAAAGTGCCCAAAGCCATCGGCTACCGCCTTTAAAAACACTTAAGGCAGCAATCAAATGCAGCACACCACCGATCATCATTAAAATACCAAATAGGAAAACAACTGAAAATGTGGCAAATGGTAGTGCACTAAATAGGATCAAACCGAAAATAATGAGCACGAAGCCTAATATTAGATACCATTTACGATCAGCATGTAGCTGATTACGAATTAAATCATTACCTACAGTTTTCATCATGGCTACTCTTATTATCAGGTATTAGGAAGTTTATATATTGTCATTATAGTGATTTACTTCACATTTATTGTCTGTATAAGATCTGCATCGTTTATTAACAATTGATGTGGATAAAACAGTATTTATCCACAATTTTATTTCAACCAACCAATTTCTTGAGCTGTTCGTAATCCTATTATGGTGTCTTGTAAATCACTTGGCATTTTGCTGGTCTGCTCAGTCAATGGTGTTCGACCACCCATAATTTCTGCAAACTTTTGTGGGTATAAAGGCACTGTGTCAGGATAGGCATAGCCTAGTGGATAAATCGGTTGGCCAGTTTTTAAATCATATTTATCTGTTGCCCCAAAGCCATGTAAAAGTTCGTGAACAATCACGACCTGATTTTGTGATGCCTGCCCACGTGTAGCAAACAAATTCACACTACCAATACGGCCTTTTTCTAAAGCAGTCGAATGCACCAAAACTTTTTGATAATTTGGGTCATAATAATTTAAATAAAGCTTGAGTGACGCTCCGCTATCTTCAGGTTGCTGTTGTCGCCATGCATAAAAACGAAACTTTAAGCTCCACCAAATTACATGCAAAACATTGGCATTTTGGGGAACTTCAGGTGGCTGCTGCTGTAACTGTTGCCCTAAGCGGATTTCAAAGTTACTTGCTTGCCCACGATAATGCTGTGACCATTCACTTAAATAGCTTTTGAGCATTTGAAAGTCAGCGTTTTGTAACTGCCCAATATAAGCTTGAGTGGTTTGTAAGCCATCCGCATTTACAGGATGAAGTACCACCACAATAGGTTGATTCCAGTCTTGGTTCTGATCACGCCATGCCTGAACTGCAACTATGAGTAAAATGATCAATAGACACAAAATCCGAATGTTTTTCCACATTCTTTTTCCCCATAAAAATTTAAATTTTCTTTTATTGTTGTAGATATAAAAAATGCTAGCTGAGCTAGCATTTTTTAACTGTCTTATTTAACCTTCAATCCATTTACCATCTTGGTAAATTAGACTCCATTTGGTTTGTTTACCTTCTGGTGTTTCAGATCCCACATATTGTGATTGGTTCTTACGACTAAACTTCACAATCGTTGGGTTACCTTCAGGGTCTACATCTGGAGCTTGTAAAATAAACTGATATTTTGGATCAAGTTGGTCAGCAACACTACGAAGCTCAGCCACTTTTGGTGCACGTGTTTCACGAATTTTCGGGAACTTACTTGCAGCCAAGAACAAACCCGCCGCACCATCACGCAACACAAAATAGTCATCATGCTTGGTTGAGCGCAAATGTTCCATCTTGATTGGCTCTACACGTGGAGGTGCAGGTTGACCATTTTTCAAGACTTTACGAGTATTATCACAGCTTGTACAAGCGAAGTATGGACCAAAGCGGCCTGTTTTAAGCTGCATTTCACCATCACATTTATCACATGGAATGGTTGGGCCATCATACCCTTTAATCTTGAACTCACCTTCTTCAAGCTCATAACCATCACAGTCAGGGTTGTTACCACAGACATGGAGTTTACGGCCACCATCAATAACATAGCTGTCCATCGCTGTACCGCATTTTGAACAACGATGTTTTGACATTAAGTCTGCTGTTTCAGCACTGTCATCATCAGATAACGCTGCTAAAGACTCAACTGGCGTTAAGTTTAAAGTACCCTTACAACGTTCTTTAGGAGGCAAGTTGTAACCTGAACAACCTAAGAACACGCCCGTCGTACCCGTACGAATCTGCATAGGACGCGTACATTCAGGACAATGCACTGCTGGTACTTCAACTGGCTGGTTACGGCGCATTCCCTGCTCACCTTGAGCATTGGTCAAACGCTTTTTGAAATCACCATAGAATGTATCGAGTAATTCTTTCCAGTTTCGCTCACCCGTCGCGACTTTATCAAGCTGACCTTCTAAATCTGCTGTAAAAGCATAATTCATTAGGTTATTGAAACTTTCATCAAGACGATCTGTCACGATCTCGCCCATTTTCTCTGCAAAGAGACGACGATTTTCTAATTTGACATAACCACGTTCTTGAATCGTAGAAATAATCGCTGCATAGGTCGACGGACGGCCAATACTACGTTTTTCGAGTTCTTTAACCAAAGAAGCTTCAGTAAAACGTGCTGGTGGCTTAGTAAAGTGCTGACTTGGATCTAACTTCTGTAATTTTAAAATTTCACCTACTTTAATAGCAGGTAAAATAATATCGTCGTCTGATTTGTTGGCACCACGAACTCGTGTAAAACCATCAAATACAAGCGTACGGCCTTTTGCTTTTAACTCAACATTGCCTGCTTCAACTGTTAAAGTTGAAGATAAATATTCAGCTGGTGTCATTTGACAAGCAACGAATTGGCGCCAAATTAAATCATACAAACGCTGAGCATCACGCTCTACACCTGCAAGTTGATCACCTGTAAGCGCAACATTTGACGGACGAATAGCTTCATGGGCTTCTTGAGCACCAGCTTTGTTACCATAGCGATTTGGCTTTGCCGGTAAGTATTTTTCACCGAATTGGCTTTCAATATGAGCACGTACCATACTTACAGCGTCATCGCTCAAGAATGTTGAGTCCGTACGCATATAGGTAATAAAACCAGCTTCGTACAAACGCTGTGCCAACATCATGGTTTTCTTCACAGAAAAACCTAAACGTGTACTTGCAGCCTGTTGCAAAGTCGAAGTGATATATGGTGCGCTTGGATTCACCTTAGTCGGTTTATCTTCACGCTGTGCAACTTTATATTCAGCACCTTTTAAAATATCTAAAAGTGCATCTGTTTCAGCTTTATTCTTTAATTTAAGCGTCTTACCAGCCTGTTTTACAGCTTCAAGACGAATATCATCTTTTTTCGCTTGTGTGTCTGCAAAAACTTGCCAATATTCTTCTGGAATAAAAGCACGAATTTCACGTTCACGTTCAACTACAAGCTTTACAGCCACAGACTGTACACGACCTGCCGACAAACCACGGGCAATCTTTTCCCAAAGTAACGGCGAAACCATGAAGCCTACTACGCGGTCTAAGAAACGGCGTGCTTGCTGTGCATTAACACGGTTTAAATCTAGGCGGGTTGGTTGCTTAAATGCTTCTTGAATGGCATTTTTAGTAATTTCGTTAAATACCACACGATGATAACGGCTATCGTCGCCGCCAATCACTTCGCGTAAGTGCCAAGCAATTGCTTCCCCTTCTCTATCCAAGTCCGTTGCGAGGTAGATGGCATCTGCATCTTTAGCAAGTTTCTTGAGTTCAGCAACAACATTTTCTTTGCCAGGTAGAACTTCATAGTGGGCTTTCCAGTCATGTTCCGGATCGACGCCCATACGATTAATCAGCGCAGATTGAGCTTTTTGTTCTTTTTCAGCTTCAGTGAGTTTTGTCCGGGCAGCCGGCTTTTTCTCTGTTGATTTGCTGCCACCTGTTGGCAAGTCACGTACGTGACCCACAGAAGACTTAACAATGTACTGCGAACCTAAATATTTGTTGATGGTTTTCGCTTTGGCAGGCGACTCCACAATCACTAAGGCACGTTTATGTGCAGCAGAGGCAGTAGATGCTGTGCTTTGAGATGCAGAGCGCGAGGTATTCGCCATATAAAATGTTATTCCTATACCAATAAATTTAAAAATCAGGCTTTAGCCAAGGCCAACAGATAAGCCTTCATCTCATCTAATTGCGTGGCTTTTAGGTCCGATTCCTCATCCCAATAAAGGCCTACACAGTTTGCCTGCATATCAATAGCATAAATCCCTTTTAATGCAATGGGAGAATCATTAAATTTCTCATCACCCTGCACTACTTTTAATTTTCCGTCTATAACACGAGCACGCATGAGCGTTAAACGAGCATCGGGGATTAATACACTATAATAAGCAACCATGCTGGCACGCTTTTCAGTTGCCATTGGGACATGTGTCCATTCAGGTGCGGCAATTACGCGTGGATGTAGCCCAATTTTGCGGGCTTTGTCTCGCATAATACCAAGTGCCTTTTCACGTGGACTCACTCTTAAACCAAAAATGGAGCCTAGTACGAAAAGAACAATGATAACGGTAACCCAAATTCCCATATTGTCCATAGCAAAACCTATTAATCTCTTTTATTAGAGTTGCATAAGCTGACCAGAAAACGCAAGTTACATCATAAAAATAATGTCCAATTAACCGACGAGGTTAAAAACAGCAACATTTCCTCATAGATATTCTTAGCAATCTAGGCACAATATTTAGGCACTCTTTTCAGTTTCAAGTGTTGATAACTTACCAAACCGATCCAGATGTGCATCTCCCCATGTTTTTAAAGCAAAAAGAATCTGCTCAAGACCCTGCCCTAAATCGGTCAGGCTATATTCCACTTTAGGAGGAACTTGAGGATAAACCTCTCGATGAATAATGCCGTCTTGTTCTAACTCGCGAAGCTGATTGGTAAGCATTCTTTGCGTAATACTTGGAACACGCTTACGAATCTCATTAAATCGTAAAGTGCCTTCATTTAATAAATGCCAAAGAATGACACATTTCCATTTACCATCAATCAGACTGATCGCTGCTTCAACGGAGCAACCCGGTGAACAATCAAAACTTGAATGTCGAGCTTTTGCCATTTTACAGTATCCTTTTTGACACTATGAGCGTTATTTGTCTGTAGTCACAATTTTTAAGCTTACGTTATGATCAAGATCTCAACAAGAGGAATCACAATTATGAAAGCTGTGGCATATCAAAAAGCAGGTCCCATTACATCGCCCAATGCACTCGTTAATATTGAACTCGACAACCCTATTGCTGAAGGACACGATTTACTCGTTCGCGTACAAGCTGTTTCAGTAAACCCTGTCGATACCAAAATACGCAAAAATGTAAGCGCCGAATCTGGTTGGAAAGTACTTGGCTGGGATGCCGTAGGTGTGGTTGAAGCGATTGGGGATAAAGTCACTCAATTTAAAGTGGGTGATGTTGTTTGGTATGCAGGCGCTTTAAATCGCCAAGGCAGTAATAGTGAATTACAACTTGTTGATGAACGCATTGTTGGCCATAAACCAAAAACTTTAGCTGCAACTGAAGCAGTCGCTCTCCCTTTAACTGCAATCACGGCTTGGGAGATGTTATTTGATCGCCTGCAAGTTCCAAAAACTGCATCGGCCAATATCACTATTTTAGTCATTGGTGGGGCCGGTGGTGTAGGTTCAATCACCATTCAACTTCTTAAACAGTTAACTAACCTCACGATTATTACGACAGCTTCCCGCCCTGAAACAAAGCAATGGGTAAAACAACTCGGCGCAGATTATGTATTAGATCATCGTGAGCCTTTAGCACCACAAATCAAACAATTAGGTTTAAATGCACCTTTATATGTGTTCTCGACTACTCAAACTGATCAGCATTTATCAGATATCGTAGAGCTGATTGCACCACAAGGTCATTTTGGACTTATTGATGATCCAGAAAAGCTAGACATTAAACCGTTTAAATCGAAGTCCGTATCTGTACATTGGGAATTTATGTTCACGCGCTCAATGTTTCAAACTGAAGATATGGCAAAACAAAGTGAGCTATTAAACAAAGTCAGTAAATTAGTTGATGAAGGAAAAATCAAAACGACAGTGACTGAGGTTTTAAGTCCAATTAATGCTGAAAACTTAAAACAAGTTCATGAGCAAATTGAAAGTGGTACGACAAAAGGTAAGATTGTCTTACATGGTTTTTAAGCAAAATTGAAAATATTTTCAAATAAAAAGGCAAGTATCGAACTTGCCTTTTTATTAATAGTGAGGAGGTTTATTCGTTAATGGATCAAAAGGTGCAATGCCTTCTGATAAATCCGAAGATTCCACACGTTGATAAAGTAATTGCATTTGTTTTTTCAAATCAGCTATTTCCTGAGTTTGAATAGCGAGTTGTTGATTTAATTGTTCAACTAAATCATCCAAAAATGTAATTCGCACTTGCAAATCTTCAATGGGTGCGGAAAATGACGCTTGATCATCATGATATGGTGGTTTAGTCATTTAAATCCTCATTTGAGATTCTGGAAAACATTATGGCCTATATTACCCTAAGGGATGTCCAACTTGCTTTTGGCGGACCTGCCCTGCTCGATGGCGCGAACTTTAATCTAGAACGTGGCGAACGAGTCTGTTTAATTGGGCGTAATGGTGAAGGTAAGTCTACTTTACTTAAACTCATCGAGGGAAGCCTATTACCAGATTCTGGTGAAGTTTCTATTCAAAATGGTTTAACAGTTTCAATGTTAGCCCAAGACGTTCCAATGGATTCTGGCAAAGTTGCTGATATTGTGGCTGATGGTGCAGGAGAAGCAGCTGAAGTACTCAGAGCTTATCATGAAGCAACTGATGCTTGTATGCTTGGAGATATGGAAGCTTGTGACCGTATGGGTAACCTCCAGCACAAGCTCGACCAACTAGACGGCTGGGCACTTGAAAACAAGGTAAATGCCCTATTAAGTAAAATGGGCCTCGACCCAAATGCAGACTTAGCAGACTTATCTGGTGGTCGTAAACGTCGTGTTTTACTCGCTCGTGCTCTTTTAACGCAGCCAGACGTACTCCTTCTAGACGAACCGACGAACCATTTAGATGTTGAAAGTATTGAGTGGCTAGAAAAATTCCTACTCGATCAAAATAATTTAACGCTTCTATTTATTTCGCATGACCGCTCTTTTGTAGATAGCATTGCAACTCGAATTGTTGAACTTGACCGCGGCATTTTACGCGGCTATGAAGGCAATTATTCTCGCTATTTGGAGCTTAAAGCTCAGCAAATGGAAGCAGAAGAGAAACAAAACGCTTTATTTGATAAAAAGTTAGCTGAAGAAGAAGCTTGGATTCGCCAAGGGATTAAGGCACGTCGTACCCGTAATGAAGGTCGTGTTCGTGCTTTGAAAGCTTTACGCGAAGAATCTAAAGCACGTCGCTCACAACAAGGTAAAGTGAGCATGGCGACTCAAGAAGCAAATCGCTCTGGTAAATTAGTATTTGATATTGAGCACTTGAGCGTATCTTATGATGACAAGCCACTTATCAAAGATTTCTCGACCCTTGTCATGCGTGGTGACCGTATTGGCCTCGTAGGTGATAACGGCGTTGGCAAAACGACGTTGATTAAAGCGATCTTAGGTGAAATCGAGCACGGTGGTTCTGTTAAGACAGGTACACAGTTAGAAGTTGCTTATTTTGATCAATTACGTAATGCCTTAGACCTTGAAAAAACAGTCATGGCAAACGTTTCAGAAGGCTCTGACTTTGTTGATGTGAATGGCAACCGTCGTCATATCTACAGTTATTTACAAGATTTCTTGTTTTCACCTGAACGTGCACGCACACCAGTCAAAGCCCTTTCTGGTGGTGAGCGTAATCGTATTTTGCTTGCTAAATTATTGCTTAAACCATCGAACCTGATTGTGATGGACGAACCAACCAATGACTTGGATATGGTAACTCTTGAGCTACTTGAAGAGATGCTTTCTGAATACAAAGGCACGCTATTACTTATTTCGCATGACCGTGCATTTATGGATAACGTTGTCACTTCTACTTGGGTATTTGATGGCAAAGGCAATATTGCAGAATACATTGGTGGTTACCAAGACTACTTATTACAACGTCCAGATGACAAAGTCGTAGATCAGAAATCTGATGTTAAAAAAGCTCAGGCTAAAGCAGAAGCTGAAAAAGCCGCTGCTCAAGCCAACACTAAAAAAGTCAAACTAAGTTATAAAGATCAGCGTGAATTAGAGCAATTACCCGCTGAAATTGAAAACTTAGAAAATGAACAGGCTAAACTTTCTGAGAAACTTGCAGATGGTTCATGGTTTGTGTCTGATGCAGATGCTGCGACCCAAGCCAGCCAACGCCTAGCAGAAATTGAAGAATTACTGCTTGAAAAATTAGAGCGTTGGGATGAACTTGAGCAAATGAGTAAAGGCAACTAAACAATAAAAAAAGGGCTTTAATTAAAGCCCTTTTTTTGGATTTAGAGTTGCTAATAATTTCATAAAGGGCTTATAAACAAATAAAGAGATAAAGCGAGTTAAACGTTCAAATAGCTGTAACTGTAAAATCATACAAGTCAGGATAGCCAGAACGAGACTAATGAAAATATTGATCTCTACCGAATATTTAAAGCTTAATTGATGAGTCAAAATAATTATCACAAAACCATGCAATATATAAACTGGCAAAGTTTTTTGGCCTAAACCAATCCATGGCTGTTTAAAATTTTGAGTGAGCACAAATAAACTCAAAACACCCATAACCGATAGCAACATAATCACACTGCGAATCAGCATTCCTTGCCACAGACCTACATGAAGCTGAAAATATGACAAACTGCCAAATAGCCAGTAATAACTATAATGACTTATAGCAGCTACAGCAGTAATGATTAATAATGTGATAACGGCAAATAACTTTGCATAAGGCAACTGCGGAAGATACTGAAAAATGGTTTTGCCATAGATTGCTCCCGCCATAAAAAAAGGTAGAAAAACGAAAATACGACCAATCGAGTAGCTGTAATTATTGATGGGTGAGCATCCAATAAGTAGAGCTAAAACTATTGAAAATAAAACTGGATAAGCCGTCTTTTTTAGGAAAAAAGCGAGAACCGTCCAAGCCACCATACCAAATAAATACCATAGCACCCAATAAGGCTTAGCAAACCATACCAAATGAAATGACCAATTCCATAAACTTCCGTTATAAAAGGCATCAAACAGTTGAAATAAAAACTGAAATGGCAAATACAACGATAAAAAGTAAATTAACTTTTCTAGGATTTTTTCTTCTTTAAAAAACATGCCGGATATAAAAATAAAAGCTGGCATATGAACAAAGTAAATGCTCCCTAAAATCGCTTGATTTAGAGGTTCACTCCAGCCAATCAACCTTTCAAGGTAATGGCCCAATACAACCAGAAAAATTAAGATGCCTTTTGTGGCATCAATATGGAGATTTCTCATAAATTTCTATGAAATCAGGATATTTATATCATACTGAATTATTCTTATTTTTCGATTCAAAAAGACAATTAATAAAGTTCCGCTGTATACAAAACAATTATGATATACCTATCAGTATAATAATATTTAAGGATATTTCCGTGCTAGATCTCTCTCAAATTTTGGCATTTGGAGTCATTTGCCTAGCGATGGTACTTACCCCTGGCCCCAACATGATTTATCTTATCTCGCGTTCCATTAGTCAGGGCAAAATCGCAGGATTCATTTCCTTAGGTGGCGTTGCTGTAGGTTTTGTATTTTATATGCTCTGTGCTTCTTTCGGGATCACAGCACTTGTTGTCGCCGTTCCATACGCTTATGACACTATTCGTATTGTAGGGGCCGTATATTTACTCTGGCTCGCATGGAAAGCACTACGTCCAAATGCAACCCCTATTTTCAGTGTAAAAGACTTATCTATCGATTCACCATTAAAACTATTTTTAATGGGCTTTTTGACAAATTTACTTAATCCTAAAATTGCCATTATGTATTTGTCTTTATTGCCGCAGTTTATTCACCCACAGCAAGGCAGTATTTTAGCGCAGTCTATTCAACTCGGTACCATACAAATTTTTGTGAGCGTTTCAATCAATGCACTGATTGTGTTTTCTGCTGGTAGCATCGCACTCTTTCTACAGCAAAAACCACTTTGGGCAAGCATCCAACGCTGGATTATGGGGACTGTGTTAGCTGGACTTGCTGTTCGTATTCTTCTCGAACACCGCCGATAACCCACTTTATTTTTCTTTCTTTACTCTAACCCTTCAATTTCCCCCTGTGTATTACGACGATAAATTCAGTTCGTGATACACTTTTGGCAGTTTTAACTTTTTAAATTTTTTATATCGTTATGAGCCAAAAGCAGCCCTATACGCCCGGTGAGTTTCAGTGGTCCTTTTTGTTACCTAAATATTGGGGTGTATGGATTGCGATTACTTTCCTCATGCTTTTGGCTATTTTACCGTGGGCAATCCAATGGCGTTTGGCTCATGGGTTAGCAAACCTCGCTTGGAAATATTTAAAATCTCGACGCAAAACCACTATTCGTAATTTAGAAGTTTGCTTTCCCGAATGGTCGTCTGAAAAAGTACAGCAGCAAGCAAAGCAAGTTTTTGTAGATATGATGCTTGGTATTTTTGAGACATTAAATGCATGGTATAAGCCTTACTGGTTTAAAAACCGTGTCACGATTGACGGCCTAGAGCACATTACCAACGCTCAAGCTCAGGGCAAAGGGGTTTTACTACTGGGAACTCACAGTACTTTGCTTGATGCTGGTGGTTATGTTTGTGCTCAGTATTTTGAGCCTGATGTGGTATATCGCCCTCAAAACAACCCACTACTCGATATGCTGATTTATCGTTGCCGCGGCACAATTTATAAAGCACAGATCGACCATGATGATATGCGTGGCTTAATCCGTCACCTTAAAGATGGCGATGCAATTTGGTATAGCCCCGATCAAGACTTCGGCCTCAAACAAGGCGTTATGGCACCATTTTTTGGAGTTCCTGCGGCCACAGTAACCGCGCATCGTCGTTTATTAAAAATTTCCAAGGCTGTTGCTGTGCCTTTATATTTTTATCGTCATGGCGATGTACAGGATCCTAAATATCACATCTTGATTGAACCTGCGGTGGATAATATGCCAAGTGAAGATGAAGTTGATGATGCAACACGCGTGAATAAGATTATTGAAAATCAGCTTCGTATCGCGCCAACCCAATATATGTGGTTCCACCGCCGATTTAAAACACGTCCTGAGGGATATGACGAGATCTATTAAGATAAAGCTGCAATAATTTTAAATTGATAGTAAGCACAGCCTCAATTTAAAGTGAAATTCAAATACTATCGAATAGGCAGACCTTACTTTTTAAGGATAAAAAGTAAGCAAAAATCCTTTGTTTCGCTGATGTTACTTCCTTGTAACACAGCGAAACAGCGACATCCATGTCGCTATCACGATAGTAAATTCCGGATAATGATTTAGTTTGAAATGATGTATCTGTGGATGGTCCATCTTTTATGAATGTATAAGGCAAAAAAACAATGAAAGTGATGCAACTTCTCCCAGAACTCAATAGCGGTGGCGTAGAGCGCGGCACACTGGAAATTGCACGTGCACTCGTTGCACAAGGCCATCAGTCTTTAGTTGTATCTAACGGCGGGCGTTTGGTCTCACAGCTCGAAGCTGAAGGCTCTAAGCACTTAACACTACCGATTCATAAAAAGTCTTTATCGAGCTTGTGGCAAATTCGCCCTTTACGTCAGTTAATTGAGCAGCATCAACCCGATATTGTTCATGTGCGCTCACGTGTGCCAGCTTGGCTTACCCATTTTGCCTTAAAAGGAATACCAGCACATAAGCGCCCTCACCTCATTAGCACGGTACATGGTTTCTATTCAGTCAATCGCTATAGTGCAATTATGACTCAGGCCGAAAAAGTGATTGCTGTTTCTGATAGCGTGGTTAAATACATTACTGACCATTATAAAAATTGTCCACCACAAGATATTGTCCGGATTTATCGAGGCATTGATCCAGTTGCTTTCCCCCATAACTACCAACCGTCAGCACAGTGGTTTAATCAAGTTTTTAATGACTTTCCTGAACTCGAAAATAAATTTTTACTATGCCTACCTGGTCGTATTACCCGTTTAAAAGGGCATGAAAGCTTAATTGAACTCATGCAGCAGCTACAATCGCAATATCCTCAATTGCATGCCGTTGTTGTGGGTGGTGCCGATGCAAAAAAACAAGCCTACTTAAATGAATTACAAAGTACCATTCAAAACAAAGGACTTGCTGATAAAATAACGTTTGTAGGCCATCGCTCAGATATACGCGAATGGCTGGCTTTTAGCGATATTGTGCTATCTCTATCCAATCAAGCAGAAACATTCGGTAGAACAGCGTTAGAAGCGCTCTCAGTGGGTACGCCAGTGATTGGCTGGAACCGTGGAGGTGTTGCCGAGATTTTATCTAACGTCTATCCACAAGGGCTTATTGAAGTAGACAACCAAAAAGCCTTAATAGAAACGGTAAAGCAGCATATTGAACAACCTCAAACAGTTGCTCCTGTGACCATGTTCAGCTTAAAAGATATGTGTAACCAAACGCTTGAGCTTTATCAAAGTGTTTTGAAATAACCCAATAAAAAACCCGCGATGATCGCGGGTTTTTTTACGACTAAAAACTTCTCTCTTATTTAAGAGATGCTTCATAAGCGGCAGCTTTTTCAGAGTCGTATTGTTTTTCCCATTTACTGATTACAAGTACAGCAAGAGCGTTACCTACCACGTTCAACGCAGTACGAGCCATATCCATGATACGGTCAACACCAGCAATAAATGCCAAGCCTTCTACAGGAATACCAACACTACCTAATGTCGCTAATAACACAACGAATGATACGCCAGGAACACCTGCGATACCTTTTGAAGTAATCATTAATGTGATAACCAAAATAACTTGTTGGCTAATTGACATTTCAATACCGTAAAGCTGTGCAATAAAGATTGCTGCAATACTTTGGTAAAGCGTAGAACCATCAAGGTTAAATGAGTAACCTGTTGGAATTACAAAACTAGAAATCGCTTTTGGCGCACCGTAAGCTTCCATTTTTTGCATAATACGCGGTAAAACTGTTTCTGAACTTGCAGTCGAATATGCCAAGATCAATTCATCTTTCAAAATCTTAAACAAAGTAAAGATATTGATGCTGAACATTTTTGCAGTTAAACCAAGTACCACTATAGCAAAGAATAAAATTGCACCGTAAACCAATACAACTAATTTACCTAATGGAATAAGTGAAGCAAAACCGAAGTTTGCAACAGTTACAGCGATTAAGCCAAACACACCCACTGGCGCATATTTCATGATGATGTGCGTCACACGGAACATTGTTTCCGATACGGCATGAAATACGTTTAATAATGGATCTTTAGTAGCTGCTGGTAATGAAGATAAACCAATACCAAAAAGCACAGCAAAGAAAATCACTGGCAACATTTCGCCATGCGCCATCGAACTAATAATGTTCGTTGGGATAAGCGATAATATAGTTTGCACGATGCCATGAGACTGTGACTGAACTTCTTCAGTAGTATGCTTATATTGAGAAATATCAGTTTGAACCAGTTGAGACATATCAATGCCTGAACCTGGATGGAAGATATTCGCTGCAACCAAGCCAACCAAAATAGCAATAGTAGTAATAATTTCAAAATAGAGAATGGTTTTAAAACCAAGACGCCCTAGACTTTTTGTACTGCCAACACCAGCAATACCTAAAATCAATGTAGAGAAAACGATTGGAATAACAATCATTTTGATCAGGCTAATAAAGATCTTACCTAATGGAGTAAGAACGTTATTTACAATACTATCTTTGATCTCAGGCTGATTATGTAAAACAGCCCCGACAACTATCCCTAGGATTAAAGCAATTAAAATTTGCCACGCAAGGCTAAATTTAAAATTCTTCATAAGACAATCCTTATGCACCGCAAAGTATCAAATATGAGAGGGAGAAGAACACTTTCTTAGAGTGAAACCTCAATATGTGCAGTAATTTCCAAACAGAAATTTAAATACACAAGCAAATCACAACCCGCCGATCCGGCGAAGTAAACAACAATGCCTGCTGACGATCCAACATGTCAACGATCGGCACATTCTATTGAGATTTGCCAATTAAACAAGCCCAATTTATGTCTAATTAGATCAAAGCATATATTTATTCTTCAATAATCTATAAAAACAAAAACTTATCAAAAAAGTTTTTTGTATCTATTTTCATCGAAAATTGCCTAGATATATTAAGAAATTCATGGACTACTACTTATTATTAAATAGATTTTAAAATTAAATTTAGCTTAACAATATTTCTTTTATTTACAATAAATTAAATGAGGTATTTAGAAAATATCAACCCGAGTTCTGCGTCCTGCAAAACTCGGGTAAATGAGGTTGTGCTTTCAGGGTATATAATTCTTTTTATCGCTTCCGTTCTAACATCTTATCCGTGATGTCGTTCCATATCAGCTTAGTGCATCCTTACTTGGGATTTTCCATTCCCGCTTCCGTGTGCCGATGAATGTAGAATACGAGCTTTAACGTCCCCTGCCTATTCGCCCTAGACTCAAATCTTTGTACGTTATTGCTTACAACTTTCTTTCATATACTTTTTCCTTTGTAAGGTTCTGCAATTTCATCAGTCACAGTTTTTTCTTCCTTTTCAGCTTTAGCGATGCCATCTTGTATCGCTGCTTGAGCTTCTTCTTCATCCTCTTGAGTCTGCTCTACTTCTTCTTGGATTTGTTCAAATATTCTACCTGTCTGTAAAACGACATAAACAGGAAAATGGTCTGATCCAATATGAGATAAGCGCTGCATTTTAATCAAACCAAAGTCAGTGCTATGAAAGATATGGTCGAGTGACCAACGTAATAACGAATAGTCTGCATGAAAAGTATTAATAAAATGCCGCCCAACGCGAGGATCGAGTAAACCACTAATACGTTGAAATAAACGAGTTGTGCGTGACCATGCGACATCATTTAAATCACCCATCACAATACAACTTTCATCTAAGTCTTTAATTTGATCACCAACAATTAAAAGCTCTGCATCACGTAGGGTTGAATCTTTAGCTTCAGTTGGACTAGGTGGTTTAGGATGCAAACAATAAAGCTGAACTGGCATGCCGGAACGTAAAATTACCGTGGTATGAATAGAAGGAATTTCATTACTTAAAATGAATTTAACTTCAGTATTTTTAAGCGGTAACCGGCTATATAAATGCATTCCATATAAATTATCTAAGGGTACCGGTACACGGTAAGGATAATCTTCTTCAATTTCTTTTAATGCATTTTCCCAAGTCTTATCACTTTCTAGCGTCAGCAACAAATCAGGTTTTAACGACTGAACATGTTCAATAAGCAAGTGATATTTATCGTTAGGCGTCAGCACATTAGAAACAATAAGTGATATTTGCTTTTGAGGATCTAATTGCTGCTGTTTGACCTTTTTAACCTGCTTTTTCCAAAATAAGGTATAGGGCAAAACCATTTTAAGCTGATAAGCAATGGCCGCGATGAGTACCGCAAGCAAAATCTCGCGCCATACATTCCATTCAGTCGGCCAAAACAACATGCCAATGAAAACAATTAAGCCAATAAATAGAATTTGTAACCTTGGAAAATCAGCCCCTCTAAACCACCACTCATCACGAGGGATAAGTGACCAGAAAGTCAACCAAATCACCACTACAGATAGAACTTCGATATAAATCATTGAAATTACTCTTTTAAGATGACTTGTTTTTTAATATTTTCGTCATCTTTATCAATTTTGTATGTAACATAAACAAGATATTCTACTCAATAAAATTGCTGTTTTGTTTCTGTAAAGCTTGCAGTTGTGAGCACTTTTGATACACTCAACTCCCCCTAACAATTTTAACGCACCGAGGCAAAATGACATGAAAGTAGGTCTGGTCGGTTGGCGCGGGATGGTCGGTTCCGTCCTTATGCAACGTATGGTTGAAGAGAATGATTTTGCTCATATTGAGCCATTTTATTTCTCTACCAGTAATGCAGGTGGTGAAGCTCCTTCATTTGGTGGTAAGACTGCCCCAGCACTTATGGAAGCGACGGACATTAAAAGTCTGAAGCAAATGGATGTCATTATTACCTGCCAAGGTGGTGACTACACCTCTGAAGTTTTCCCACAGTTAAAAGCAACTGGTTGGGATGGCTACTGGATTGATGCAGCATCTACTTTACGTATGTCTGATGATGCAATCATCGTTCTTGATCCAGTTAACCTTAACGTGATTAAAGACGGTTTAGCGAAAGGTACTAAAACTTTCGTTGGTGGTAACTGTACCGTATCACTGATGTTGATGGGTGTTGGTGCACTTTTCCAAAATAATTTGGTTGAGTGGATGACTGCAATGACTTATCAGGCAGCATCAGGCGCTGGCGCACAAAACATGCGTGAGTTGTTAACAGGTATGGGGTATTTATATAACAATACCAAGACGTTGTTAGATGATCCTAAATCTGCAATTCTTGATATTGACCGTCAAGTTGCTGAATTACAACGTGGTGAAGGTTTCCCATCTGCGAACTTCGGTGTGCCACTTGCTGGTTCATTGATTCCTTATATTGATAAACAGCTTGAAAGCGGTCAATCTAAAGAAGAGTGGAAAGGTCAAGTTGAAACCAACAAAATTTTAGGTAACTCACAAATCGTTCCTATCGATGGTCACTGTGTCCGTATCGGTGCGATGCGTTGTCACTCTCAAGCATTAACCATCAAATTGAAAAAAGATGTGCCGCTTGATGAAATCGAAGACATGATTCGTAACTCAAACCAGTGGGCTAAAGTTGTACCAAATACACGTGAAGCATCAATGACTGATCTTACACCTGTAGCTGTGACTGGTACATTAACTGTACCTGTAGGCCGTTTACGTAAACTCAATATGGGTAAAGAGTATCTCGGTGCATTCACAGTAGGCGATCAGCTACTTTGGGGTGCTGCTGAACCTTTACGTCGTATGCTACGTATTTTAGTAGAATACAAAAGCGCATAATTTGATCTGAATCATTCAGTCAAAATAAAAAGCCGATCACATTTGATCGGCTTTTTCGTAACTGGTTTGTGAAAAATTAACAATTTATTTACATTTCATTATTGTATAATTTTGAACGACTTTACGACTGATCAGGTCATGGATTGAGATGACTGCATATAACAAATTAAAAATTGCCATTTTCACCATTATGTCTTCGCCTTCTGTTTATGCGATTACATTAGATCCTATTCAAATTCAATCTGCGCCTGGTGAGCTGCTTTACGCTGAAATGAATTTCCAGCAAGCCGATCCTAATACTCCATTACAAGTCAGTTTAGCTACTCAAGATGATCTAAATAGTTTAGGCGTAACACATCAACCTCCTGGTAACTTAAATTTCTATACACGACAAAATGGTCAGGGTACGGGTGTTATTGTGATTACCTCATCTCGTCCTATTATTGATCCTGAACTAAACATTGTCGTAAAAGTAAGTGAAGGAAACGCAACTCATCTTCAACACATTAAAACCGTTATAAAGCCATCATCTATAAAAAAGGCTCCCCCTAATGAGAGTCCACTTTCACCACAATTTATTGTGAATGAAAAAGATATTGCATTAAATTTACCAGAAAGCACTCAATATACTTCTGCTGAGCCGTCAACACCTGTAACAGAGGCTAAAACGAGTGAACACAATCTAAATATTAGCGCTGGAACAGCTCCAGCGTTAAATAGCTCTGCCCCTACAACTCCAGTTACGGCAACAACGTCCTCTCAGACAGCACAATCAACAACAGCAATTACCTCTGTACCACCTTCAGAAAAACAACTATCGAGCGACACTCAACAAAACAGAGAAAATGAAATAGCGACAGCTAAAAAAGTCGCTCAACCGAAGCCTGTCCAACCAAAAAATGTATTAAGTAAAAATACACCGAAAAAGCAAAAAATCAGTAGTTATAAAGGCCCAGCACCTACCGGCAAATATGTTGTACAGCGTAATGAGTCTTTATGGAGTATTGCCAACCGTATAGCAGCCCAGACCAAACAGCCTGTTGCTAAAGTCATGCGAGATATACAGTCTCAAAATCAACATGCATTTATTCAAGGTAATGTAAACCGTTTACGTCAAGGAATTGCACTAAACTTAACACCTACCCACTCAGCTAAAAATTCACATACAAAACCTAAATCAGGGGATGTGAGTACAGCCAAAGCTGCTTCTGGCAAAGCAAAATATCGTTTACAACAAGCTGAAATGAGTATCGTGGCAGAGAATAGCCAAAATTCTACTCATGGAAGTGCAAAAAAGAGCACACAACAAGGTCAAAACAATACTGAGTTAGCAGTAAAAGTTATGACAACGCGAGAAAAAACCGTTACATTACAAAGGAATGTAACCAAACTAAATCAAACTTTAAGTTTAAAAGACCAACGTATTCAACTTTTGAATGCACGTTTGGCAGAGTTACAACAGCAGTTACAAGCACAGCAACAAACTCACAAGCAAAAACATTAAGTTAAAACCAGAGTCAGCTCGCTTTATATTGCAAATATTTTATTTTTAAGGGGAAAGTAATGTTATATGTGATTCCGTTTATCATATTACTCGTGGTCGCCGTTATTCTAAAAAAGCGTGAGAATAGCCAGAAACAAGAGGCCACCTCCCCAAAGAGTATCAATAGAAAATCCAACAAAAAAACAAGCTCTAAAGCTAGCAAAAGCTCACGCGAAAAAAGTAAAGCCAATGCAGTTGAAGAAGCTGTACCCGTTATTCCCCAAAGTACCTCTGTTCCAGAAGCGTTACGTCAAAAAATCCAGCAGCTCACTCAAGAGAAACAATTTTCAGCAGCCGAAGCTCAAGTCAATCAGGCGCTTAAAAAAGATAATACCCAGCACGAACTGTATTTATTACTTCTCGACATTCATATTGCTCAAAAAGACGAATTTGCGATTCAACAGCTGATTAGTCATATTCGTAGCTTGGCATTAAATGAAATAGTCATTCAGGCAGAAGCCAAACAAAAAGAATACGAGTCATCAAGACAACCGGATGCTATTGATTTTCCACAAGCGCCCACATATGAAGAGCCAAAAAATACTGCTGATACCACTGCTCAATTTGACCAGCTAACAACAAGTTCTTCTGAAGCATCTTTTGATGACTTGCAGAAAGACTATACCCCTGTAAAACAAGAACCTGCTGTTGAAGTTGAACCGTTAGAATTTAACTTTTCATTCGAAAAAACTGCGGCTACAGAAAATACCAGCCAACCTGTACACGAGCCAGAAGTATCAACTTCTCCACAAGAACCAGAAGTATCGTCATCTCAGGAAACAAATGAGCTAGCTGATTTAGAGTTTTCTTTTGATTTGGCACCTCTGCATAAAACTGAGGAAAAAACTCAAGCAGTAGAAGTAAATCAAGAGAACAGCATCAATGCATTGGATTTTAATCTTGAGTTAAACCCTCCAAGTTCAGAGACGAAATCTGATGAACAGGCTCCATCATTAGATGAAATTAAACTCGTAGAACAAGCGCCATTAGAAGCGACTTCTATCGCACCTCTTGAGTTTTCGTTAGATGAACCTGCCCTCGTTACAACACCTGAGGTTGAAGCTCAAAGTCATATTGATGTAGTAAGTAAAGAAGTTACGCAACCTCAAATAGAAGATCCACTTCTAGAAGCTTTTCCAGAATTAAAACAAGTCAATGAAAATGAGCTCGACTTAAAATTGGCTGAGCAATACATTAAGTTTGGAGCGAACCAAGCAGCGCGCAATTTACTACAGCGCGATGAGCAAAAATTCAACACAGAACAACAACAACATGCGAAAAACCTACTGAATCGCATAGCTTCTTAGAACCGTTCGATTTACCATAAGCAGTCAGAGATGACTGCTTTTTTATGCCTGCAAAAATATGAAAAAAATAGCCTTATTTTATATGGGTGGTACTTTTGGTTGCATTGGTGAACCTTTAGCGCCTATGCCTTATGACCAATTCTTGCCTCAACTGGAAAAAGTGATTCCGCCACACTTAACCGTTGATTGCTTCGCTGCACCCAATATTGTTGATAGCAGTGCATGTACAGCACCTGATTGGTTACGCCTTATTCAACGCATACAACAACTACAACTTGAAGGCTATCAACATTTCGTTGTTATTCACGGTACAGATACGCTTAGTTATGCAGCTGCAACCTTAGCTCGCTTTTTAGGTCAAAGCTGTCATATTGTGATTACTGGTAGTCAATACCCGTTACTCAATATTCAAGGCGATAATACTCGTGAATTTACAGATGCTATTGAGAACTTATATCTTGCCTTAGAACAAGTGATTGCCCTACCTGTAGGTGCTTATCTCGCTTTTCACCATCAAGTATTTCACGCACAAACTGCATTGAAAACGCATACGACTGAACTCGATGCATTTTCAGGGTTAGGCAGTGAAGTTGAATTTACACCTCAGGCAAATGAGTTGATCGTACAAGATGCTCAAATTGAACGAGCTGCTTCATTCCAGATTTTAAACTGGATGATGCAACCGATTGCAACACAGCACTTGGTACAGCAATTAAAAAATTTACTCCCTGCCCCACCGCATTTCTTAGTGCTACAAGGTTTTGGTACAGGTAATATCGCAGTAAATCCTGAACTATTGGCAACATTAGATGAACTCTATGTTCATGGTTGTGTTCCGATCTTGGCGACACAAGTGACGTTTGGAGGCATTGACCAACGTTATGCAATTAGTGCTTGGGCTAAAACTGCAAAAATTGTCATTAATAATGCCCATAGTCATGCAGATCTCTATGCAAAAGCACTTCAAATGTATTTAAAATACGCAACCCCAGAACAATGGTTGAACCATTGGAATGAAAATTTGCATTAAGAGGTAAAGCCATGCAACGTTATGCGGTCGGTATTGAGTTTAGCGGAGTTCAATACCGAGGTTGGCAAACACAACAGCCAGGCGTTGCCAGCGTACAAGAAACCATTGAGCGTGTGCTTAGTAAAGTTGCAAATGAACCTATCGCACTTCACGGTGCAGGTCGTACAGATGCGGGAGTACACGCGACAAATATGGTGGCCCACTTCGACACACATGCCATTCGTCCAGAAACAGGGTGGTTAAGAGGCGCAAATAGTCAGTTACCAAAAGATATTTCCATTCAGTGGATTAAGCTGATGGATGAAAGTTTTCATGCGCGCTTTAAAGCAACGGCTCGACGTTATCGCTATGTGATTTATAACACCCCTTGTCGCCCAGCCTTATTACACAAGCAAGTCACACACATTTACCAACAGTTAGATGTGCAAAAGATGATTAAAGCGGCCAGCAAGTTTGAAGGTATACATAATTTTGAAACTTTCCGCGCAGCAGCATGTCAGTCAAATCAACCTGTACGACATGTAACGCATTGCCGTCTATTTGAACATGGCCGTTATTTGGTTTTAGATATTCAGGCAGATGGTTTTTTACACCATATGGTTCGCAATATTGTTGGATGCCTACTTGAAATTGGTCAAGGTATGTATGAAATAGACCATATCGATGAAATGTTCGCGGCACAAGATCGTAAGGCAGCAGGAGTCACTGCTCCACCAGATGGTCTGTATTTTATTCAATGTTATTATCCCGAGCAGTTTGAGTTGCCACAACCAGCACTTGGGCCACATTGGCTTAATTTACCCGATTAAAATTTTTAAAACTCAGTATCCAAATTAAGCACTAAATAAGATACTCGACAAAGTCATACGCAACCTGCCCTAAATATATAAGTATATGTTTTTGCGATGCATTAGATATTAATAATTATCTAACAGGTTTTGCGTGTGACAATGGTTTTGGTTACTTTTCCCGAAAGAAAAGTAACTCTAGCTGAAGGCCAATCCAGTTATTAAAGCCTTAATGGCACGACTCCGCCATGACATAGAATAAATTAACGATGCTGTTTACGCTTACGGTATTCAACTGGTGTTTCATTGGTCCAACGTTTAAATGCACGATAAAACGTACTTGGCTCAGAGAAACCCGTTAAATATACAATACGCTCCACACTCTCGTTGGTGTTTGCCAAAAGCTTTTTAGCCAAACGGCAACGATAGTCAGAAAGTATTTGCTGAAAACTCGTATTTGCTTCACTTAACTGAGTACGCAAACGACGCGGGGTAATATTCAACTGAGCAGCAACCGTTTCCAAGGTTGTTTCTCCGCTCTCAAGTGTTGACCCAATTGCTCTACGTACTTCCCCCACCAGATCATAACGCGCCAGCTCTTGTAGCTTTTCAATGGCAAGCTGTTCATGCAATTGCAATAACTCAGGCTCTGCTTGCCAAAGCTGGAAATCTAAAATGGCAGGGTCAAAATATAAACGCGTTTCTTTCTGACCTAAGCTAACTGGACAGCCATAAACTCGGAAATATTCATCCTCAGAAGCACCTTCACTAAAATTAAAATCGATGAAGATAGGATGAAATTGTCCTTCGGTAATAAACTTGAAGAATCTAAGTACACCCGAAATTGCACATTCAGAAAAATGACGATTAACTAGATTGTCAGCACCAATCTGTTCACCATTAGTTAAATAACAACGCCCTTCCTCAACCACCAGTTTTGCGTCAAATGCATCACTAATAAGTCGTTGATATGCCAAGGCCCGTTTTAAGCCTTCACCAAAGGTGTCACTACTAATGAAAAGATGTTCAATCACTTGCCCTCGATACAAAGGCAAATGTTCACCTAAATGCAGACCGATGTCTGGATCTTTACTGACTTCCTGAGCGGCGGTCCAAAAGGCATACTGTGCACTTAACGGTGTACGTGCATTTGTATCGACCTGATTTAAAGCGACTCCCGCTTTAGTTAATATTTCTTCTGTTGGCAAACCCGCACGACGAATCGCTTGGTAGCCAAAGCGTAATACAACTGATGCATCTGTTAGCTGACCCACGCAGTGCCCTTCCATGTAGATACTTCATTTATATTTAGGGCTGTTGACTTTTAAGCAATGAACAGTCCCTAATAACTATGATTTTAGATTAGCGTTGATTGACCAAACTGACAACAGAATTACACTTCTTTTGTGAAAAAAATTACATCTTTTTTTATTAGTCATACTTTAACCAGATGCTTTAGCAGAAGTATGTCTATCTTGTTTTTTTTAAATAAATTGACTATAATTTGCGCCTTTCCAATTTGATCATCAGGTAGGCTATGGCCAATAAAGAGGAACTCATTGAGTTCGAAGGCGTTGTCACCGAAACGCTTCCTAATACGATGTTCCGTGTACGTCTTGAAAACGGTCACGAAGTTATTGCACACATTTCTGGTAAAATGCGTAAACACTATATTCGTATTCTTACTGGCGACAGTGTGAAAGTCGAAATGACTCCATATGACTTAACTAAAGGTCGTATTACGTACCGTGCTCGCTAATTAGTGAATGCAAAAAAGCCACATCATGAAGTGGCTTTTTTATTGCGTCTTTTATTCACTTAAACGACTGGTTTTACAGCCTACCGTTTGGCATTCACGCAATCTTTCTTGCAGCCAATGGTTTCTTTCCTGCGTTGTCTTTAAACGACATTGCACGTCTACACTATTCCTATTTGAATTTGTACAGTCAGCATCACGTTGGCGTATCCATGCAAGCTGAGACTTCTTAAGCGTATTTTTTTGGGCTGAATTTAGTTTTGCTCTTAACGCCTGATAATTTTTATTTAGATCTACATCAGCACTCGCATAGATTTTATTTGTACAGTAAATATCATCGTAAGTATTACGCGTACTGTCGCAATTATCTGCATAGACTGACGTTATTCCAACACTACATAAAACTGCTAAAAGTATTTTTTTCATCATGTTTTCCTTAAGTTTTTTTACGAAATTATTATAAAGTGATTTTGAATATGAGTGCATATTTTATAACCACCCATCTTCCATTTATCATAAACTTCCTTTTTGCCTTTACAAGCCAATAAATACAACTTACTGTTCTTTAATAATAAATATAATTTGATAAAGAGAGAAAAATGAATATATATCCCCTATGCCGAATAAGCCTATTGTCACTCATGCTGGCTTATCTTAACGGTTGCATGAGCCACCCCAACCAATCAGTAGATTTACATGAATATTTAAAAGGTTACTTAGGTAAATCATCTACCACTATTGAGCAAAATCTCAACTTAAGAAGCTTCGGTCTTCAAGTGGCTAACGCTCCACAAAAAACATCCAATCAACTCATCTACACAGTTTTACGCCCATTAAGTATTCCAATTCCTATGGTAAGTAATGTTGAAATGGGTGGTAATCCAGTCCCTATTCAATCGGGAATATTAGGTAGCAACTCGTACGACGTTAACTTTAATTGCAAAGTTATTTTTCACCTTAAGAATGACATTGCTGAATCTATTGAGTACCAAGGCAAAGCTTGTTAAACACAGCCATAAAAAAACGCAGCTTAATGCTGCGTTTTTTAACAAAATAGATTTTAAGCAAGAGCAGCAACAACAGCTTGCCCCATCTCGGCTGTACCTACTTTCGTCATGCCTTCAGACATAATATCGGCTGTACGGAAACCTTGATCAAGTACTTGCCCTACTGCATCTTCAATTGCTTTAGCAGCAGCCTCTTCACGGAAGGTATAACGAAGCATCATTGCAACAGAAAGAATGGTTGCCAATGGGTTTGCCACATTTTGGCCTGCTATATCAGGTGCTGAACCATGACAAGGTTCGTACATGCCTTTACCACTTTCATCTAAAGATGCTGATGGCAACATACCGATTGAACCTGTAAGCATTGCTGCTTCATCAGACAAGATATCGCCAAACAAGTTGCCAGTCACAATCACATCAAACTGTTTTGGCGCACGGACAAGCTGCATTGCTGCGTTGTCTACATACATGTGTGAAAGCTGAATATTTGGATAGTTCGCTTGCTGTAAGTCAGTAACCGTTTGCTTCCAAAGCTCTGTCACTTCTAAAACGTTTGCTTTATCTACTGAACAAACTTTACCACCACGTAATCCTGCAAGTTCAAAAGCAACTTTTGCAATACGCTTAATTTCACTCTCAGCATAAACGTCAGTGTTATAGCCTTGTTTTTCACCGTTTTCGAGTTCACGAATACCACGTGGCTGACCAAAGTAAATACCACCAGTCAATTCACGAACAATTAAAATATCTAAGCCAGCAACAATTTCAGGTTTTAAGCTAGAAGCATCGGCCAATTGCGGATATAAAATCGCTGGGCGTAAGTTTGCGAAAAGGTTGAGTTCGCTACGAATTTTTAAAAGGCCACGTTCAGGGCGAATCGAACGTTCAATGGTATCCCATTTTGGTCCGCCAACTGCACCTAACAAAATGGCATCAGCTTTTTTTGCTTGTTCACTTGTTACAGCCGGATATGGTTCCCCATGTGCATCAATCGCTGCCCCACCCAATAAGCCATGTCCCCAAGTCAACGACAAATTAAATTTTTCATTTACTTTATTTAATACTTTTTCTGCTGCCCCAACAATTTCAGGACCAATTCCATCACCAGCCAAAATTAAAATCTGTTTAGACATGAAGTTTTCCATTTTCAAAGACAAGACAGCGTTATGACTGTCGTGGTGTTAGTTTTTTCTGTTCGAGAAATTCACCGAGTCCTGTGGTTACATCAAATGGTCGACAAAAACGGCGAATTACACGCCCATCCTGCTCTAAGTCAACACATAATGGATCTGGTACAGAAACATTGAGCAAACTACCCGAACGGTTAGATTTGTCTCGGTACATTTTAAACATATAGCGATGATTAGCTTTGAATTGGTGAATAACATGGATGGTTTCTGCCCGATCTGGAGAAATCGGATAGTAACGAATCACCACTTCATATTGCTTAGCAGGCACAGATAAATACAAGCTATTGCTTTGACTCAACACCGAACCATTTAATCTTACAATTCCTTGATGAATTGCCTGATTACTAATTCTGCGTGTCTGTGCATCAACAACAGTAATATCATTTAGCCGTTCAAATTCGCAACTTTTTGCGCCAGAACAATATATTGCTGCATTCTGCCCCAAATTTTCTTGTTCAGCCTGCTTAATACGAACAGTATCCAATACATTATGAGTGCTCTGACAAGCACTTAGTGTTATTGCGCACAGGCCCAACAAAAAGCTATGAGTAACGTTCCTCTTCATTGTTCAAGCCCAATCCTCATCTAGTGCATAATTTTAAGCTGTTGTTATGCTTTAGCATGTTAGCAAGAGTTTGAACACGACGCCATGACTATGTTTAAAATGTACCAAAAGGTTAATTTATCTCTTGGAATACCCAAGGACGAATCTGTTTAGTTTTTTCTTCATAAGCGCGAATTGCGTCCGCATTTTGAAGAGTTAAGCCAATATCATCCAAGCCATTTAACAAGCAGTGCTTACGAAATGGGTCTACCTCGAATTTAAACGCTTCACCTGTTGGTGTACGAACTTCTTGCGCAGCTAAATCAATCGTTAACTGATATCCTTCATTCGCAGCACATTCTTTAAATAACTGATCAACAATGTTCTCAGGCAAAATAACTGGCAACATGCCGTTTTTGAAACAGTTATTAAAGAAAATATCAGCAAAGCTTGGAGCAATAACGGTACGGAAACCATATTCATTTAATGCCCAAGGTGCATGCTCACGACTTGAACCACAACCAAAGTTCGTACGTGCAATTAAAACTGTTGCGCCCTGATAACGTGGTTGGTTCAAAACAAAGTCCGGATTCTTTGGACGGACTGAATTGTCTTGTCCCGGATAACCTTCATCTAAATAGCGAAGTTCATCAAATAAGTTGTCACCAAAACCAGTACGTTTAATCGATTTTAAGAACTGTTTTGGAATAATTAAATCTGTATCAACATTGGCACGATCTAATGGTGCAACGATACCTTGTTCAACTGTATAAGCTTTCATGATTTGCTCCAGACCGAATTAAAATGAACGAACGTCAACAAAATGACCTGCGATTGCAGCAGCAGCAGCCATTGCTGGACTCACCAAGTGAGTACGACCACCATTACCTTGACGACCTTCAAAGTTACGGTTTGATGTCGATGCACAGTGTTCACCCGGTTGTAATTTATCTGCATTCATTGCTAAACACATTGAACAACCTGGTTCACGCCATTCAAAACCAGCTTCCAAGAAAATTTTGTCCAAACCTTCTTTTTCTGCTTGCTGTTTAACTAAACCAGAACCCGGCACAATCATCGCTTGCTTAATACTAGATGCCACCTTACGACCTTTAACGACTTCAGCCGCAGCACGAATATCTTCAATACGTGAGTTGGTACATGAACCAATAAACACACGGTCAAGCTGAATATCAGCCAATGCCTGACCTGCATTTAAACCCATATATTGGTAAGCACGTGTCCAGTCACTGCGTTGTACGTCATCTTTAGCTTGTTCTAAAGTTGGTACAGCTTTCGACACTGGAATCACCATCTCAGGTGAAGTTCCCCAAGACACTTGTGGTTCAATCTGTGCACCATTTAACTCAACAACAGCATCGAAAACTGCATCAGCGTCTGAATGTAAAGTGTTCCAGTACGCAACTGCTTGTTCCCATTGCTCACCTTTTGGTGCGTAACTACGACCTTTTACGTATTCAATGGTTTTGTCATCAACTGCGACCATACCCACGCGAGCACCCGCTTCAATTGCCATGTTGCAAACGGTCATACGCCCTTCAATCGACATGTCACGGAAGACTTGGCCACCGAACTCGATTGCATAACCTGTACCACCCGCAGTACCAATTTTACCGATAATGGCCAACACAACATCTTTTGGTGTTACGCCCTTACCTAAAACGCCATCAACACGAACCAACATGTTTTTTGATTTTTTCTGAATCAAACATTGTGTCGCTAAAACATGTTCAACTTCAGATGTTCCAATACCATGTGCCAAACAACCAAAAGCACCGTGAGTCGCGGTATGCGAGTCACCGCACACCACTGTCATACCTGGTAATGTTAAGCCTTGTTCAGGACCAACAACATGCACAATACCTTGGCGAATGTCATTAATACCAAATTCAACAATATTAAAAGCCTTACAGTTATCATCTAAGGTTTGAACCTGAATACGAGATGTATCGTCTTCAATCCCTGCAATACCCTGATCACGCTCTTTTTTAGAGGTTGGAACGTTATGATCTGGTGTAGCCACGTTTGCGCTTAAACGCCAAGGTTGGCGACCTGCAAGTTGCAAACCTTCAAATGCTTGTGGACTCGTTACTTCATGCAATAAATGACGGTCGATATAAAGCAAACAAGAGCCATCATCACGCTGTGAAACTACGTGGTCATCCCACAATTTGTCATATAAAGTTTTGCCTGCCATGTCGTCTTGCTCCATTGGACTGGGTAATTCTAATCTTTCTTCGATTATAGCCAGAGTTTCACATAAATCTAATTTATCATTTTTATAAATTAGAAAACTTTTAGGAATCATTCCTGCATTTATTAATATTTCTTAAAATATATAAATCGGTTTTGTTAATGATTATCATTTGCATAATCCATTTTTAATCTTATACTCTCCTCTCTATACTAAAAATATCTAAAACAGGTAGAGAGAATGATGATGGCTAAAATTCAAAAATTTGTTGTAAATAATCAACGTACATTAAAGAAAACCCTCAGTTATTACATTATGCACATTAGTGTTGCCATGTTAGTCGCATACTTTGTAACAGGTAACATCTGGATGGCCTTAACATTAAGCATGTTAGAACCAACAGTACAAGCATTTGCATTTTTCTTTCACGAAAAAGTCTGGGCAGCTAAAGACCGCCGTATATCAGCCTTAAGCGAAAAAGAGACCATCGCCTAGACTAAGATTAATGCGTTAAATCACAAGTTTATAGAACGTTTGGCTGCAAGCATGATACGATTTTGACGTGGCGACTTTAGCCTCTCTCGATTTCTCTATTCCAAGTTGAGTTGTATTATGAATCTTGCAGCATTTGAAGCTTTTGTAAAAGTTATGGAAACAGGTTCAATCTCTGTTGCTGCAGATCAACTCTTTATTACCCAGCCTGCGGTCACCAAACGTATTCATAGTCTCGAAGAATACTTCGGCGTAAAACTATTTGAATCCGCAGGTCGTGGGGTTCAAGCAACGCATGCTGCACATTCATTATTACCTAAAGTCAAAAACTGGTTAAACGAACTTAGGGACATTCACCACACACTAAGTCATGAACAAACTCAAATACAAGGTCGTTTAAAAATCGGGACGAGTCATCACATCGGTTTGCACCACTTACCTGTACCGCTAAAGCACTTTGTTCAGCAATTTCCACAAGTCACTCTAGATGTACATTTTGTTGACTCAGAACAAGCACACGAACAGGTCCTTGCTGGTGATTTGGAGTTAGCATTTTTAACACTCCCACCTTCAGGTGATGAGCGCCTTAACTACATTACCATCTGGAATGATCCATTAGTCTTTGTCGCTGCTCCGTTTCACCCATTGGCACAGCAAAAGAATTTGACCTTACAAGACTTAATCGAATACCCAAGCTTACTGCCTGCTGCACAAACCTATACGGCTCAAATCACTTTAGCGGAGTTCGAAAAACAAGGACTTAAACCAAAAATCACCATGAGTAACAACCCTCTTGAGTCCATTCGTATGTTGGTATCTATTGGTTTAGGTTGGTCAGTTCTACCAAAAACTTTGTTGAATCAAGATATGCAACAGCTTGATTTAGATGTTGAGATGAATCGTCAATTAGGCATGGTATGGCACCCTGCACGTACACAATCTAGAGCTATGCAAGAGTTGATTAAAATGATGAAAGAATAACCGCATTAACAACTATATTTTTTAACAAGGATATAAATCATAACAGCAAACGGCAGCAGTAAAAATAGAATGCCCCAACTGAAACATATAGCAGCGAAAACAATTCCGCCAATTGCACTCATGAACAGTAAGCCAATGATATAAATAAGTAATTCACCAAGAATAGCAGTAATGAGCTGATCTATAAATTCCTGAAAAGAAACCATTGCAACGTTCATTTTTAGTACGCTTGTTTTTGACCATGCTATTTTAATTAATAAATTTATATATTGATTGGAAATGATACTGTAAATATATATCTTTTATTCTACTATCATTACACTTTTCACTTAAGATTCATGATCGTGAAGAATCAATATTCAAAGATAATTAAAACCAGTTTATACGGATTCGTAGTTTTAGCTGTCTTAATTCTTGCAACATTGATCTGGTTTAAACCGATACGCGTTGTTTTTGCACATCACCTGTCATTGCTACACTGTGAAGGCAATGTATGTGTAGATGATCCAAAATCAGAGCCTCTTGCGACAACACTTTATCATCGGGCATTACAAGAAACCCAAGATAAAGTAGGTGCTTTTCATCAACAGCCCACTATGGTTTTTTGCTCAACTCTAGAGTGTGCAAATACGTTTGGCATGGAAAAAGCAGCTGCTAAAGCTGTGGGTAATTTGGGGTTATTGGTTGCACCACGTGGCTGGAAAGATTTTTACATCACCCATGAACTCATTCATCATCGACAAGCCGAAGAATGGGGAAATATTGCAATGCTAACTAAACCGAAATGGCTGGTAGAAGGCATGGCTTACACTTTAAGTGATGACCCACGCCCTACCTTATCGACCCCATTTCAGCAATGGCGAGCTCAATTCAAGCTTTGGCATCAACAAAATCCTGATCCCAATATTTGGCTGACCACAGAGAAAGTTAAATAATTTATTAAAGTGCATTATCTCCAGCAATCTGAATCTTACCATCAGCAATTTCATTCATAAATTGCTGATAATCTTTTAGATTACGTTCAGCATATTCTTCTGCATAGGTTTGTAATACATCTATAATCGTATTACTCGCTCCAATATATCCCGTAAGTACATCTGCATTTCCAGATTTAGCATGGGCATGTGCTAAAGCCAAACCACAACCTTCAGCATACTCATAGAAATACTCATCATCCATACCATTCAGGTCAAACGTGATTTTCATATCACGTAACTGACGTATATAAAAATCTTGATTTGATATTGAAGAAAATCCAAGAAATATATCACTTGCGGCTTGAATGAGTTGCTGTCCATGCACCACACGTTCGCCTTCGTGATTTACTTTTTCTACAAATAACGGACTAAGAATGGATGGCTTAGCTTCTTTCATTTGTAAAATTAATGGCTCTCGATCTGCATCCTGAAATAATGCAACTGCTGATCGTGTACCGACACTTCCGACACCAACCACTTTTAAAGCCACATCTGTACATTGATAACGATCAAAAAGTACTTGGCGATCATATTTTAAAGAATCACGATATTGTTTAAAAAATACATCCACATACTGACTAAATGGTTCATCTGCACTTGGGTGCCATAATAACGGCGCAGCATCTACAAAATGACGTAATCCTGTATCTTGATCTTGCTTTGTAAGCTTCGGCAAAACAGAATACACCGTTTTTTTCTGTTCTAAATCAAGATTCTTCTCGCATTTCTCTCTTAGTTTTCGGCGTTCAGTATTTTCTAATAAGGTCATGGCATCAATTTTTTCATACCAAACTTGTAGTGGCGAAAGTTTTGCACTTTCTAATAACTGCTGACGATAACTATTTAGCATTATTTTAATTGCCTTTAAACCCACTTTGTCTGCAAGCTTGATATCACGCGCCGCAATCACAAAGCTGGTTGCTAAACGCTTTATATCCCATTCAAACGGGGCAACTAAAGTTTCATCAAAATCATTGATTCCAAATAACAGGTTACGTTCTGGACTTGCAAAGCCACCAAAATTATTTAAATGACAATCACCACAAATTTGTTGAAATAAACCTGAATTTACTTGCTCCCATGCTTGGTCAAAAAGCATCAAAGAAGCCATACCACGATAAAACGTAAATGGAGAAATACTCATTCGTTTTGCACGAATCGGTTTGAGTTTTTCTAAACGTCCTTGGTTACTCCAATCATAGATCGTTAAAGCAGTTGTGCCTTTTGGTCGGTTAGAAAGCTTTGATAGCTGTTCACGCGGTATTTTTTTACGTTGAAGCTTACCTAATTTAAAGCCGTCACTTTTACTTAGTAATTTTCCCTTATAGCTATGACGTGTTAAATCAATACTTTGATCATTCCAAAGTTGTTTTGGTAATTTAATCTGTGACGTTTCTGGCATTATTATTACCTCATTTTTAAACTTATAATTTTTATTAGATATATCCACATTTAATCTTAAATCAGTATGAATAAGAAATATTAATTATTTTAAATATATTTAAGAGTTGGAAGGCCTAACACATGGCTCATCCAACTCTACAATCTTAAATCGACCAGTCCTGAATTTCCCAGTTGTGTTCTTGGGCCAACTTCTCAAGACGATCATCAGGATTGACTGCAATCGAGTGAGTTGCATACTCAAGTAAAAAACGGTCATTAATTGAGTCTGAATAAGCCCATGACTCAGATACGCTACGTCCTGCCAACCAGTCGTCAAGACGTGCAAGCTTACCTTGTTGATAACATGCCAAGCCCGCTACCTTACCGGTATATTTTCCGTTTGCTACCTCAGCATTGGTTGCTAAGATTTCAGTAATACCAAATTCACGGAAAATTGGCACAGTAATAAAATCACTCGTTGCAGTAATACCAACAATAGTGTGGCCCAAGTCTTGATGTTTCTTAATGGCATCGAAACCCTTAGGACGCATTTGTGGACGAATCACTTTTTCCATAAACAACTGATGCAGCTCAGTTAAGTAGTCATTGTCATGCTTTGTTAAAAAACCAAACACAAATTCATTATAAGCATAAGGGTCAAGTTGCCCTGCTTTATAATCTTCATAAAACTTATCATTCATCTGACGATGATGAACCGGATCAACCAAACCTTCATTGACTAAAAATTCACCCCACGAGTGGTCTGAATCGGTATTTAACAAGGTATGGTCTAAATCAAACAACGCCAGTTTCATGAAAATTCTCGTTTAAACTGAAATTTAAGAAAAAAAATGTAAATCTATCTCCGCTAGTCGATAGAAATTCGTTAAGATCGTAGCAATTTAAACATTTTACTTTGATCTTTTCGAGCTGGACATAAAAAAGTGTTTGTCCCCGCGATTAAAGTCAACGATATAGATAAATATTTAGGTAGCCAAATGATCGACTCAGAAGGTTTCCGACCGAATGTCGGGATCATTTTGGCAAACGATGATGGACAGGTTTTATGGGCAAAGCGCATTGGTCACAATGCTTGGCAATTTCCACAAGGAGGCATCCAGTTTGGAGAAACCCCTGAACAGGCACTTTTTCGAGAACTGAGAGAAGAAATCGGCTTATTGCCCGAACATGTCCAGATTATTGCGCAAACCAAAGGATGGCTGCGTTATCGTTTGCCACATCGGTATATTCGGTCAGACTCTGACCCCGTATGTATCGGACAGAAACAAAAATGGTTTTTACTGAAGTTAACTGCATCTGCAAAAAATATTCAGTTAAACCTCTCCGACCCGCCCGAATTCGACGAATGGCAGTGGGTTAGCTATTGGTATCCGCTTGGACAAGTGGTGAACTTCAAGCGCGATGTTTACCGTAAAGCCATGGTGGAGTTGTGTACACAGTTGCCGTTGCAACAATTACCCTAAAAATCATTTATCTAGCAAATGATTTTTATTAAAAGTGCTGTTATAAATACATTCATAGTCTAAAAAAATACTGGAGTATACATCCATGTCAAACATGCAACTCGACACTCTAAGACGCATTGTCCAAGAGATTAATGCGTCCGTGAGTTTGCATGAATCGTTAGACATTATGGTCAATCAGGTTGCTGAGGCCATGAAAGTGGATGTTTGCTCTATTTACTTACTCGATGAGCGTAATCAACGTTATGTCTTGATGGCCTCCAAAGGCTTAAATCCGGAATCTGTTGGTCATGTTTCATTGCAGTTAGGTGAAGGCCTAGTTGGTCTGGTTGGGCAACGTGAAGAAATTGTTAACCTTGACAATGCGCCAAAGCATGAAAGGTTCTTGTATTTACCTGAAACAGGCGAAGAAATTTATAACTCCTTCCTCGGCGTACCGGTCATGTACCGTCGTAAGGTTATGGGGGTTTTAGTTGTCCAAAATAGACTTCCTCAAGATTTTAGCGAAGCAGCTGAATCCTTTTTAGTTACGCTCTGTGCGCAGCTTTCTGGCGTTATTGCGCATGCACATGCTGTTGGCAATATCGATGTATTTCGTAAGCCAAGTAATGGGCCAGCCTATAAAACCTTCCAAGGTGCATCAGGTGCAGGTGGCGTTGCTTTAGGTCGTGCTATTATTTTATATCCACCTGCCGATTTGGGTTCTGTACCTGACCGTGAAGCCGAAGATATTAGTCATGAACTTCGACTTCTAGATCAAGCTATTTCATCAGTTCGTTCAGAAATTCGTTCTTTAGATGAAAAAATGCATGATTCCTTAATGGCAGAAGAACGCGCTTTATTTAGTGTTTTCTTACGAATGCTGGATGAAAATGCATTACCTGCAGAAATTAAAGATCTGATTCGTGATGGGCATTGGGCACAAGGTGCGGTACGTCGTGTGATTGAAAAGCACACTGCCCTATTTGCACAAATGGAAGATGATTATCTGCGTGAGCGAGTTTCCGATCTTAAAGATTTAGGACGGCGTATTTTAGCCTCTTTGCAAGAAGAAGATTCAAGTCACCGCGAACTCAGCCCAGACAGTATTTTAATTGGTGAAGAAATCAGTACTGCCGCGCTGGTTGAATTACCAGTCGACAATATTGCAGCAATTGTCACATCAGAAGGTGCAGCCAATTCACATATGGTGATTGTGGCGCGCGCATTAGGTATTCCAACTGTCGTTGGTGTAACCGAACTGCCTGTAAATACGCTTGATGATGCAGAAATGATTGTTGATGCTTATCAGGGCCGTGTTTTTGTAAACCCTCCACGCCGTTTACGTCAGCGCTATAAAGAAATTCAAAAAGAAGATGAACAGATCGCCAAAGATCTCAAACAATATGAGACCAAAGAAGCGATTACTCCAGATGGAGTTTCTGTTCAACTTTTTGTTAATACCGGCCTTATGATTGATGTTGTTCGCGGCGTACAACGCGGTGCTCAAGGCGTGGGCCTATATCGAAGTGAAATTCCCTTCATGTTACGGGAGCGTTTCCCGGGTGAAGAAGAACAACGTGCTATCTATCGTCAACAGTTGAGCCACTTTGCCAATAAACCTGTGGTCATGCGAACTCTCGACATCGGTGCCGATAAAGACTTACCTTACTTCAGTATTGAAGAAGAAAACTCGGCGTTAGGATGGCGCGGTATCCGTTTCACACTCGATCATCCAGAAATTTTCTCGGCACAAATCCGCGCAATGCTCAAAGCAAGTATCGGCTTAAATAATTTACATATTTTGTTGCCTATGGTGACAACCGTAAGTGAAGTCGAAGAAGTACTTTATTTGCTTGAGCGTGACTGGATTGCAGTGCAAGAAGAAGAACAGGTTAAGATTACCAAACCAAAAATCGGGATTATGGTAGAGGTGCCAAGCGTACTGCTACAAATTGATGAGTTTGCTGAACTTGTCGATTTCTTCTCGGTTGGTTCAAATGACTTAACTCAGTACTTACTCGCGGTTGACCGTAATAACCCGCATGTGGCAAGTGTATATTCACACTTCCATCCATCGATTTTGCGTGCCTTAACCCGACTGGTAAAGGAATGCCATAAATACCAAAAACCAGTAAGCATTTGTGGTGAGATGGCAGGTGATCCATTATCAGCGATCTTGCTTATGGCAATGGGCTTTAACACCCTCTCAATGAGCTCAAGTAACATTTTGCGTGTACGCAAAGCGATTTGTCATGTACCAATGACAGATGCGCAGAAGCTACTCGATGATGTCATGAAAATGAATAACCCGCTGATTGTAAAAAGCTGGCTTGAGTACTACTTTAAAACGCATGGTTTAGCCGATATGGTTAAATCCAATCGCCTTGTAAACGTATAAACATTCAAAAAAGGAGAGCCCAAGGTTCTCCTTTTTTATTGGACTATTTTTTAAATTTTGATTTATCACGCATTCTTAAGTTTTCATTTAACCACAAAAATCGGTTTTACCTATTAATATAGCCAATTTAATCCATTTGAAAAATAAACAATCAGATTCTAGTATGTTTAAAGAACGAAATTTAAAGATATTTCGATGTTTCAATGATTAAGGAGCTCATGCCATGCATCATTCTTTGCAAAATTCGAACCATTTTCCCTCTTGTTTTTTAGCCTTCATGCAGTAAATTGAAGGAATAATAAACAAAGGAAACTCATGTATTGCTGAATAAAAATGATGAGCTGACATAACAGTGAAAAAATTTTAAACGGTTTATCTCACCATTTGTTCTCTCATTTCTTTATTCGCTACACATAATTTTTTTAACCCAGAAGTCCAGGAAAATGAGCGTTCGGTTCCATTAAAAGCTCAATAATTATTACCCAGAGAGAATATAACCATGTCAAATGAATCAAAATGTCCTTTTTCAGGTCATAACTCAAAACCGGAAGTAATAGTCGGTGGTGGCACGACTAATTTGCACTGGTGGCCAAAACAATTACGCGTTGACTTGCTCAATCAGCATTCGGAACGCTCTAATCCACTTGGTAAAGATTTTAATTACCGCGAAGAATTTAAAAAAATTGACTACTACGCACTCAAAGCTGATATCAAAAATGTATTAACCGATTCTCAAGATTGGTGGCCAGCCGATTGGGGAAATTACACAGGTTTATTTATTCGCTTAGCATGGCATGCTGCGGGTACCTATCGTATGGGTGATGGCCGTGGTGGTGCTGGTCGCGGTCAGCAACGTTTTGCGCCATTAAATAGTTGGCCTGACAATGCGAGCTTAGATAAAGCACGCCGTTTGCTATGGCCAGTTAAACAAAAATACGGTCAAAAAATATCGTGGGCAGATTTATTTATTCTTGCCGGTAACATTGCGCTTGAGTCTTCTGGCTTCCGTACATTTGGTTTTGGTGCGGGTCGTGAAGATGTATGGGAACCAGACAACGATGTAAACTGGGGCGATGAAAAAGAATGGTTAGCTCATCGTAACTCTGAAGCTTTGGCTGGCAGTAACCTTGCTGCAACCGAGATGGGTCTAATTTATGTGAACCCTGAAGGCCCAGAAGCTAGCGGTGACCCAAGATCAGCTGCACCATTTATTCGTGCGACTTTCGGCAACATGGCAATGGATGATGAAGAAATTGTTGCATTGATTGCAGGGGGGCATACTTTGGGTAAAACCCACGGTGCAGGCTCTGCCGACCATGTTCACGCTGATCCAGAAGGTTCGCCAATTGAACAGATGGGAATTGGTTGGGCAAGTAGCTTTGGTACAGGTGTTGGTAAAGATGCGATCACTTCAGGTTTAGAAGTCATTTGGTCACAAACGCCAACGCAATGGAGCAATTACTTCTTTGAAAACCTATTTAAATACGAATGGGTACAAGAACGCTCACCTGCTGGTGCAATTCAATGGGTAGCAGCAGATGCTGAAGCGATCATTCCTGATCCATTTGATCCATCAGTTAAACGCAAGCCAACGATGCTCACTACAGATTTGACCTTACGTTTTGATCCTGAGTTTGAAAAGATCTCTCGTCGCTTCCATAACGATCCACAAGCTTTCGCCAATGCGTTTGCCCGTGCATGGTTTAAGTTAACTCACCGTGATATGGGGCCAAAAGCCCGTTATTTAGGTCCGGAAGTTCCTGCTGAAGATTTAATTTGGCAAGATCCATTACCTGCTGCCAGTGCTATACCTTCTGCTGTCAGCATTGCTGATGCGAAAGCAAAAATTATTGCACTAGGATTATCTGCTGGCGAGTTGGTTTCTCTAGGTTGGGCCTCAGCGTCAACTTTCCGTGGTGGAGATAAGCGTGGTGGTGCAAACGGTGCACGTATTGCCTTAGCACCACAACGTGATTGGGAAGTAAACCAAAAAGCAGTTACGACTTTAAGTAAAATTGAAGAACTCAAAGCATCAACCCAATTGTCATTAGCTGATTTAATTGTATTGGCGGGTAACGTTGGTGTAGAACAAGCTGCTCAAGCGGCAGGTTTCAATATTAGCATTCCATTTGCGCCAGGTCGTGTAGATGCATTACAAAGTCAAACTGATATCGAAACTTTCCAATTACTGCTTGGCCTTGCTGACGGTTTCAGAAATTGGAAAAAACAGGGAGTCAACGCATCAACTGAGGCATTATTAATTGATAAAGCACAGCAGCTGACTTTAACTGCACCAGAGTTAACTGCATTAGTTGGTGGTTTACGCGTACTCGGTACCAACTGGGATGGTTCGCAACACGGCGTGTTCACTCATCAAGTTGGCGTACTCAGCACAGACTTCTTTACGAATTTACTTGATATGTCTACTGTATGGGCACCTGCTGATTCAACAAATGAAGTCTTTGAAGGTAAAGACCGCAAAACAGGTGTAGTGAAATTTACTGCAACACGTAATGATTTAGTTTTCGGTTCAAACTCGATCTTACGTGCATTGGCAGAAGTTTATGCTCAGGCAGATGGTAAGGAAAAATTTGTTAAAGACTTCGTTTCTGCATGGACCAAAGTCATGAATCTTGACCGTTTTGACTTAGCTTAATTTAAGTCAAAATAAAAAAGCCAGTTCACATTGAACTGGCTTTTTTAATATCAAACTAAACGAATGCTAGACCGTCAATTTATGCCCTTCCCGAATACAATAAAAAGGATTCGCAAGTTTTGAAGAAGCTTTAATAGCATGAGCTAACGCATGTTCTGGATCATCACGTCCTTCATCTGTTAACTGAAAAGTCCGATAGTGAATCGCCATAGAACGGTGAGCTTGTAAATCTAAATGGGCATGGACAGCATCTTGAGGATTCATATGAACATAGCTCATTAGTTTACGAGGCTCATAAGCTCCTATTGGAAGTAAGGCAACACGCGGTGCGCCATAACGTGCATGAATTTGTTTGAAATGTCCTGCATATCCTGTGTCACCAGCAAAAAAACAATGTCCTGTTTTTGCCAAAACAGAAAAGCCACCCCAAAGGGCTTTATTTTGATCGCGTAGACCTCGCCCCGAACCATGCTGAGCAGGTGTATAAACAATTCTTAACTCGTGATAAGGAATTTCTTGCCACCAGTCCATTTCAATCACATGGAACTCTTTAGGTAGATAAAACCCGTTACCAAGCCCTGTATAAATTGGCATCGCAAATTTCTTATGTAACCATTCAAGTGTTGCCAAATCCATATGATCGTAATGATTATGGCTCAGTAGCACCCCATGTATAGTGGGTAGTTGCTCTAACGCAAAACCAGCTGGACATACACGGCGCGGACCACGTCCTTGTAATGGACTCGCATAATCACACCACACCGGGTCTGTAATAAAGTTATAAGGTCCAATTTGAATGAGTACAGTAGCATGACCTACAAACCAAACTTGCCAATCATCTAAGTCGGCATGAGGGCGATTTTGTGGCAACGCAATTGGTGTATTAACACGTACTTCATATTCATTTTGAATATCCACATTCCACGTATAAGACTCACGAGTGACTAACCAACGTAATAGCTCTTTTGATCCTCGTGCAGGCGATCTAGGCTGCTGATTATAAAAACGAGTATCTTCCTCATGTCCTGATTCAGGATTACAAAAAGGCGGTTTTATCCATGTATGCGTCCAACAGGACTGAGTCGGCAATTGATACGTTAATGTCGGCTTGTCTTTCATGGGCTTATTCTATGGTTGTAGCATCAGGAGAATGAATCATTGTGTTTTCTATCTTAGCGATTTAAATAAATTAAGCTATGACACTTACACTTATTTATCATATAAATATCCCTTTTATTCTTGTCACCGACATACACCAATCTAAAGTGCCACAAAAAAATGTTTAGATATGTTGAGTTTGTGATTCGTTACTTACTATTCTTATTACAAGCTACTGTATAACATAACAATACTATAGAATAAGCCAAATAACTTAAGAAAACTGCTTTGAACCTAGATCACAACGTATTTTAAAACTGCTTAACTTTATCAACCTTTACTCATGTTAAGCACGGTTGCCCCTCTAACTCATAAATTTCAAGAAATGAAAAACGTAGTAATACATTTACCCAAAAAATACTCTCCACATATTTCTTGCTAAAAAAGCAGCATTTCAGTACATAGATTAATAATAGTTTTTTCATAATATGAGAAAACTTTAAATGTTTTTATAAAAGTATTTATAATTTCTTTCAATAATTTAAATTGTGAAGATTAACTAATATATTTTATAAATTAATAATTAAATAACTTTTCATATTAATTTAATAATGAATTATAAATTTTCATTTATTTTATAAATACCTAAAGCACCTTCACGTTATATAGTTTTATGCTTTATACTTTACTTAAATCATAGTAAGACATTTTTTGGATTAGTCTTATGGAATTACGCCATCTTCGATATTTTATTACTGTTGCTGAAGAATTAAATTTTAGTAAGGCCGCTCTCAAACTCTATACCGCTCAACCCTCCCTTAGCCAACAAATTAAAGATTTAGAAGAAGATGTCGGAGTACGGCTTTTAAACCGTACAAAAAGGAAAGTCGAGTTAACAGAAGAAGGTGAAGTATTTTTAGAGCATGCTCGTTTAACTCTTGCTCAAGCCGATAAAGCAGTGGCAATGGCACGCCAGGTCTCAAAGGCCAAACAACAGTTATTACGCATTGGTTTTGTCCCCATTGCAGAAATGAAAATTTTTCCTTATGTTCTTCCGAATCTGCGCTTACAACACCCTGACCTTACCATTGAATTATCAAGTTTAAACAATACAGAGCAACTCAAAGCCTTGAAAAGAGGTGAACTCGACATCACGTTCACACGTGACAACACCGAAACTGATGAAATTCAAAGCCAATTTGTTTTAACCGAACCTTTAATTTTCTTACTTCCAAGAAATCACCCTCTCGCTAAATACGAACGTATTCCCGTAAAAGCTTTAAATGGTATTGATTTTATTATTCCTGCTGTAGAGCAATCTAACACCCTACACAATACTATTTTAGAGTTCACTAAGACTCATGATATTGACTTCAATATTGTTCAAAAGGCCGATAGTATTTTACTCAATATTAACTCTACCGGTTCAGGGCTAGGTTGTACTATTTTGCCAGCCTATGTGGCCCCTTTAGGAGTTTCTAATACAGTTGTTCGTCCTTTAGATGTTGAATTACCGTCTCTAGATTTATTTGTCAATTATCGTAAAAATACACAATCTGTAGGTGTTAAAAGATTTATAGATCAATTGAATAAAGTATTTCATCTCGATAAAAATTTAGATTAAATATCATCAAATAAATTATCTTTATAATTAAATAATAAATGGTTTAGGAAGTATAAAATAAATGCGTTTAAAATTTATTTTATACTTTTATCAATTCATTAAATCACGTTAAGTTTTTATATTTCAGATAATCTAAAAAATTATTTTAAAAACAAAAAATATAATCTAAAGTATAAAACACATATAAAACTTAATGTTAAATTAACCAAACAGTAAAAAATATATTTACCATAGCATAAGGAGCGTTGAGTAAATGGTAGCACTATTACAGCATTTAGGTCGTAGCGTACGAAACCGCCCTCACTTCTTTATTGCTTTGTTTATCGGAGTTATTGCCGCAAGTTTACTAACAATGTATACCTCATGGAAATGGTCCACTATTTTGTTAGCGAGCTGGAATGGTTCTGTCAGTTTATATTTATTCAATATTTTTAAACTGATGAAAAATGCTGATCACTCACAAATGCAGCAACAAGCAAAAAAACAAGATGAAAGCAAATGGGTCATCATGCTTATTGTTTTACTTGCAATTTCGATGTGTCTGGTTGCTATTTTAGTACAGTTGTCTCAGCTTCCTTCTGAGCATTATGCAAAATTAGGACATGTTGCTTTAGCTTTACTCACTATTGTTTCAGCATGGCTTTTTATGCATACCGTTTTCGCATTGCACTATGCACATGACTTTTATATGGCTTTATCCAGAAATGAAGAGAACGGCGGACTAGAGTTCCCGGGAACCAAACGTCCCACTTATCCTGACTTCTTATATTTTAGCTATATTATTGGTACATCGGCACAAACAGCAGATGTATCGGTTACCACTAGACATATGCGTTTACTTAACTTATTTCATTTCGTATTGGCATTTGGTTTTAACACCACCATTTTAGCGATTTGTATTAACGTTGCTGCGAGCTTTATTAGCAACTAAAATTTTTTATATAGAAAACAAAAGCCACCCAAAAGGGTGGCTCGAAGCGGCATAAATTTACAACAATGAGCCCATACTGCTTTGTTTTAATCCTTCACGTTGTTTAATCGTTTCAACATAACGTGTGATTGCAGGGTGTGACTCAATCTTATTCATTTTTAATTGCCATAGCAGCATCGCACCTACACTTACATCTGCTGCGGTAAATTGTTCACCACATAAATAAGGCTTTGCTTCACTTACCCCCTGAACTAAGGCTTGGTAAACATCGTTGTAATCGCCATAGCCCACAAACATTTTTTGCTCAGGTGATACTTCTATTCCTAGAGCTTTATCAACACCAGCTGCTTCCCAAGGGCCAGCCATCATAAACAGCCAACGATAGTAAAGACCACGTTTTGGATCATCCAATGCAGGTGCTAAACCTTTATCACTATACTTATCCGCTAGATATGCACAAATTGCCCCTAACTCATAAATAACGACATCGCCGTCTACCAATACAGGTACTTTTCCAAAAGGATTAAGCTTTAAATATTCTGGTGATTTCATCTCGGTTCGGTATGCGACTTCAATCTGTTCACATTCAACACCAAGCTCGACTAACAGCCAGTCGATAACTACCCCACGCGATTCTTTGTTAGTATAAAGTTTAAGGCTCATTTTTATGGCTCCTTGTTTATCGTGGTTCCTAGTCTACAAATATCTTTTGTCAGTTTTTGTCAGTAGTCTGCGATTCTTGTGCCCACCACTTTTGAAACAGTTGTTGTTTAAATGATGGGTATAATTCTTGGGTTAAACTTAAATGTTGAATACGATCCATTCTAAAGTGTCGAAAGTCCTGTCTTAATTCACACCATGCCGCCAATACAATTTTGTCATTAAAATATCCCAAGGCAAAAGGCCATAAGATTCGAACACTACTTCGCTGTTGTTCATCATGATAATGCATCGAAATTTTGACTTGCTGCCGAATGGCTAAACGTATTTGTTCGACTCGCTTTTCATCCACAGGCAGCCATGTGTTAAACGCTCTTAGGGTTGTCTGCTGTAATAAATATTGGCGATGTTCAGGCAAGACAGAATTCAATTTAGCTAAAATCGATGTAGAAGCCGATTGTAAAGATTGATCGGGCACACTCTTCAACCAATATAACGCCAAAAAAATAGCTTCAACTTCATTTTCATTGAGCGTCATGGGGGGCAATACAATGTCTTCTTTAAGCTGAAAGCCTAAACCCGCCGATGCATCAATTCTCACACCTTGGGCACGTAGACTATCAATATCGCGGTAAATACTACGAACACTAATTCCCATACGCTCAGCCAAGACTTGGGCAGTAATTGGATAGCGTGCCTCACGAAGTTGCTGCAATAGATTTAATAAACGAATAGACCGGCTCATTTCTCTCTTCTTATTGTTTTCAAATTCAAAGAAGGGGGAATTATCCCCCTTCTTATATACTTCTAGATTAAGCTACATCTACAGTAGATAACTTCGTATATTCTCTTAAAAAGCTGTGTAGCTCAGGTACATCTTTTGCAATAGTTAAAGGCTGGAACTGTTGTAAAACTTCGATCGAATGCACACCATAGCCAACACCAATACGTGGCATACCTAAACGCTGGGCCATCTCAAGATCATAGCTACTATCACCGATCATTACTGCTCGCTCAACGCTTACTCCAGTGACAGCTAATATTTCTTGCAACATGAGCGGATCTGGTTTTGAACGGGTTTCATTGGCAGCTCGAGTAACATCAAACAAATGAGTACTCTGTGTTTTTGCAATCACTCGATCTAACCCACGGCGGTTTTTACCGGTTGCTACGGCAAGTTTTAAACCTTGAGATTTTAAATCATGTAATAGTTCAGCAACGCCATCGAACCATACATCACTTATCGAGTTCGTAATATAGTGATCGCCATATGCTTTTAAAATCGACTCATGTAGCTCAGGATGTTCAGGAAATAAGGTTTGCATTACTTCCGGCAGACCTAAACCAATAATACTTTTTGCAGCTTCATCAGTGAGCGTTAATTCATGCTGTTCTGCTGCATGCTGTAAGCTGGCAACAATCTGACCAACAGAATTATATAAAGTGCCATCCCAGTCAAAAATTACTAATTCGGTTTTCAGACTCATTTTGCTACTCTCAAAGCCTTTAACAACTGGGTCATATCTTCTGGTAAAGGCGCTTCAATTGGGGGATAACCCGGAATATCCAAACGCATTGCATGTAAACACAGACGACGCGCTTCAGGCCCTGCATATACCGTGTTGTGGCCATATTTATCATCCCCAACCAATGGATGTCCAATACTTAAACCATGTACACGAATTTGATGAGTACGCCCTGACAAAGGTGAAGCATGAACCAATGTGGCATTTTTAAAACGCTCTACGACCACCCATTCAGTTTTACTTGGCTTACCTTCTTTAGATACACGTACACGACGCTCACCATTTGGTAACTCGTAACGAAATAAAGGCGCATCAATGAGTTGTTTATCAAGGCTCACCTGACCTTTTACAATTGCTGCATAAGTCTTACGAATTTTGTGCTCGCGCAGCATATCTTGCAGCAACTTTAAAGTGCTACGTTTTTTGCTAATCATGACAAGACCAGAAGTGTCACGGTCAATGCGGTGAATGAGTTCTAAATATTTTTTACCTGTCGCTGCACGTAAAGCCTCGATCAAACCGTACGCAACACCGCTACCACCATGTACAGCAATACCAGATGGCTTATTTACAACTAACAGGCCTTCATCTTCATAGACTACGCGGCTTAATAAACTTTGAGCCACACCATCACTTACAGGAACAGCAGTTTCATCTTTTTGTTCATAGCGAATAGGCGCAACGCGAATCTGATCTCCAATTTCAAGCTTGGTCTCGGCTTTAATACGTTTTTTATTCACGCGAACCTGACCTTCACGAATCAAACGATAAATTCGACTCTTTGGCACACCCTTTAAACGCGAAAACAGGAAATTATCGATTCGTTGTCCTGCTTGATGCTCATCCACCTCAAACCAAGTGACACTTTGCCATTGCTGTGTAGAATTCATACTAATATTTAAACCTGAAATTTTACGAAATTTGATTAATAAATGACCGATTAGCTTAGTTTTTTCACAAGAAATCTAAGCTTAGCCCATAGGCAGATGCTGCAAGGTTTGATATAGTCAGCGCACGGATACCGCCGTAAGTGAACATCTAAAGGGAAATTTCCCTGATTGAAACCTCAATCAAAATGATGCTTTCATCACCAGCTCGGATTGGTCCTAAAGAATTATGCCGACGCCGAAGGCTTATTATATCGGCAAAATGACAAACTGTTGCGTTTAATTCAGTTTGTTCAAAAAAATATGTTACCAACTCTAGTTGGTTATGGAACGTAAACTGATACACATCAGACAAATCGCTCCTTAATGTTGCCTTCAGGCTAAAGCGTTGATGCATTGGAGCTGCCGAAAGCACCGATACGATGAGCATTCCGTATCAAACTTCCAATAAAGAAGTCACTTTGCGGCCAATGACAGTGAAAGTCATTAACCAATGCACCGCTCACCCGCCAGTGAAGCAAAAAGGAATTCCGATTTAAAGGTTGAAGCAGTATTGCCTACATCACAGACGAGAATCGAAGCTAAGGCTAAATGTAGCCGGTAACAGATGACTCAGACCACAAGTATTTTGAGATCTGGGAAATGATCCGTCATGTTCGATGTTCGTTCAGAACCTTTAAGTTTGTTTGGTTTGTTTGTGTGAGTCACTATTAGGTGTCACACCCATGAAACGTATGTTGATTAATGCAACTCACGCCGAAGAAGTTCGCGTTGCACTTATCACTGGTAATCGTCTTTACGATTTTGATTTAGAAAATCGTACCCGAGAACAGAAAAAATCCAATATCTATAAAGGCCATGTCACCCGCGTAGAACCTTCTTTAGAAGCTGTTTTTGTTGAATACGGCGCAGGTCGTCAAGGCTTCTTGTCTATGCGTGAAATTGCGAATAGCTATTTCCAAGCAGACCCACGTCAGACTTCAAACATTCGTGAACTTATCACTGAAGGTACTGAGCTTTTAGTTCAGGTTGAAAAAGAAGAGCGTGGCAATAAAGGTGCAGCACTCTCTACTTTTATTTCTCTTGCAGGTCGCTATTTAGTTCTCATGCCAAACAACCCGAAAGGTGGTGGTATTAGCCGTCAAATTTCAGGTTCAGTACGTGAAGAGTTAAAAGAAATTTTAGCGTCTTTAAATGTACCTCGCGGCATGAGCGTGATTGTACGTACCGCTGGTATTGGCCGCACGCAAGAAGAATTACAGCTCGATTTACAACACTTGCTTGACCTTTGGACACAAATTCAAAGTACAGCAAGCTCAGGTCCTTCTCCGATGCTTGTTCATCAAGAAGCTGGCGTTGTAACACGTGCGATTCGTGATTACTTACGTGATGACGTTGCGGAAATCTTAATTGATAGCGAACAGGCTTATAACGAAGCATATAACTTTGTTAAAGCAGTCATGCCACGTCAATTAGACAAATTAAAAACTTATACTTTAAACGAGCCGTTGTTTGCTCATTTTGGTATTGAGAGCCAAATTCAAACTGCTTATGAGCGTGAAGTAAAACTTCCTTCTGGTGGTTCAATCGTAATTGACCAGACTGAAGCTTTAGTTTCAATCGACATCAACTCTGCGAAATCAACTCGCGGACATGATGTTGAAGAAACTGCGCTTAATACCAACTTAGAAGCAGCAGAAGAAATTGCTCGCCAACTTCGTCTTCGTGACATTGGTGGTCTAGTTGTAATCGACTTCATCGATATGACTAAAGAACGCAACCAACGTATGGTTGAAGCAAAACTTCGTGAAGCAACACAAAGCGATCGTGCCCGTATCCAGTTCGGTCAATTGTCTCGTTTTGGTTTAATGGAAATGAGCCGTCAGCGCTTACGTCCATCGCTTGAAGAAGCAACAGGTTATGTGTGCCCTCGCTGTCATGGTACAGGTATGGTTCGCGACCTACGTTCGCTTTCTCTTTCAATCATGCGTAAAGTGGAAGAAATTGCACTTCGTGAACGTCATGGTGAAGTTCAAGTTGAGGTTCCTGTTGAAATTGCAGCATTCTTGCTCAATGAAAAACGCCATAGTCTGGTGTATTTAGAACAGACTTCTGGTGTACGTGTGACTGTATTACCTCATCCACACTTAGAAACTCCACATTACGAAATCGCTTATAACCCAGATGGCTTTGCACCATCTAGCTATGAACGTACTGAAGCAACTCGTTCTAGTGAAAAAGAGTTAGGTTATGAGTCTTCTGAATGGCATTTAGAAGAAGCAGATCATGGGCATGCACATGCAGCAGCTCCAGCTTCAAATAATGCCCCTGCTCAGAAAAAAGCAAGCCATGCAAATCAACCAGTAGCACAACAGCCTTCTGCTCAAAAATCGGCAAGCCCTTGTGCATGGTTAGAAAATTTATTTGTTCAAAAACAAGCGCAAACAGTTGATCAATCTCGTTCAGCACAAAATGCAGCTGCTGCAATTGAGCAAATGATCAATACCGGCGCAGTAAGTCGTGGTCAGTTTGGACAAGTTGTAGCGCCAGCAGTTGCTGAAGTTGCACCAGTTCAAACAAACAATGCTTACATTTCACAATCACCTGTGAAACAAGAAGTTCGTGAACATGTTGAAAAAGATGATAAATCTCAACAACAACGTCAGAACAACAAAAAGCGTAAGCATAAAGAGCAACGTGAACAACATCACCAACCACATGAACAACAACAGCATCAGCACCAAGTTCATGAAGAAGTGGTTCAATTGTCACGCCAAGAGCAACGTGAGTTAAAACGTCAGCAAAAACGTCAACAACAGCAAGATCAGCAACATCAAAATAATGATGTACAACAACCTGAAAACGCTGTGCCACGTCGTGATCGTAACAATCAACAACGTCCAAACCGTCCAAATCGCCACCGCGATCCAAGCGTATTAAATGAAAATCAAAATACGCCGGCACCAGTTGTTGTTGATGAGAAACAAATTAAAGTTGATGTGATCGATGCACCTAAGCATGACGTCATGAACACAGCTTTAATTATCAATGTTGATCAAGGACAAAGCGAAATTGTTGCGCTAACAGGTGAAAAGCAAGTTGAACGTGTTGAAGCTGCACCTGCTGAAGTCGCTCAAGAGCCAACTCCTGCACCTGTTGTAGAAGAGAAAGCTGTTGCTGCTGAAGTTAAAGAAGTTGTTCAGCCAACTGAAGAGGCTACTCAGCCACAACAAATCCAACGTGCTAGCAATGACCCTCGTATGCGTCGTCGCCAGCAACGTGGGGCTAAACAAGCTAAAGCTGCGGCTCCTTCTGTTACGCCATCGCAAATTCCGACTTTGGCACAATACACGATTGGTAGCTTGATTCGTCACGTTTATGGCGAAGACTGCACGGTACTAATTGAACAATTTGGTTTAGTACCAACGTTTAATCGTGCATTGCAGAAGTTTGCAGAGCAGTACGCTAGTACTTTGGTGGTTGAAGTAACTTCTGAAACAGAAGAGAAAAAACCGGTAACTCGTGATGCAGAACTTCCAAGCCGTAAACCAGCTGAAGAAGCAGAACCAGCACCCGTACTTCCACTTACTCCATCGCAAGCTCCAACTCCACGTGTTGCAAATGATCCGCGTGAGCGCCGTCGTTTGGCAAAACTAGCTGCGGAACAAGCTTTTGAGCAAGTGAAACAACAACATTCTGCTCCTGCGGAAGAAGTTACTCCTGCTGCTCCTGTAGCTGAAGAAACTGTTGCTGAGCCTACTGAAACTCAAGCTCCTGTTGCACCAGAACAGCAACCGCTTGAACTTAATCAGTCAACTGAAGCAACACAACCTGAAGCGTCTCCAGAACCTGTAGAAGAAAAAACTACAGAAACTGTAGCTCAAGCTCCTGTAGCAAAGGCACCTGCTCCATCAAAAGCTGCAAATAAAGCAAAAGCAGCAGTTGAAGATACAGCAGCACCGGTTGAAGCAACCGCTGAGGCCGAGTCAGAAGACGCAAAAGCTGACAAGGATAAACCGAGTCGCCCTCGTCGCCCTCGTGGTCGTCCACCTAAAAAAGCCAATCCTGTAGCTGAGTAAGCAATTTGCTCAATTGCAGCTAATTTAAACAAACCTAGTCATTTCGATGACTAGGTTTTTTTTGTTATTTTTAACCAATTAGGTTGATTGCACTAGAAGAAAAGTTTTAAAAGCATGATGAACCATGCAAACTAATGGACTTTTGCCCACACAACCTTTTTTGGATTGATCGAAAAATAAATAGGATTGATATGAGCCAGACAACACAGACCGATATCATTACGCTTGGTGATGTTGCCACAAGACTTCCTAGCTTCATTCCCAAAGTACCCCATATCCTAAATGGTCTTAAACAGGCTTATTTAAGAACATCACATACTCCAACGGGGTTGGGTATTGCTTTTGAAAAAGCTGTTAAAAGAAATCCGAAAGGCACTGCCTTATTATTTGAAGATCAAAGTTACTCTTATGAAGCTTTAAATGAATGGGCTAACCAGATTTCCCATTATTATCTTTCTCTCGGAGCGCGTAAGGGGGATGTCATTGCTGTAATGATTGAAAACCGCTCTGAGCTAATCGCAACAATTGTTGGTCTAGCCAAAATTGGTGTCACGATTGCACTTGTGAATACATCTCAAGTGGGTAAAGTTCTCGCTCATAGCATCAATTTAGTAAAACCAATTGCCGTCATCGCGGGCGAAGAAGTTAGAACTGCTATTGATGAAATTCGTCAAGATTTAAATGTTCCTAAAGACCGTTTTCATTGGTTCGCAGATCAAGCTACACGTCAAAAATCGGGTACAGCGCCTCAAGGTTATGCAAATCTGGCTGACCAAATTGATCAATTCCCCAAATTTAACCCATCGACGACTCGCTCTGTCACTGGGAATGATGGTTTGTTCTATATCTACACATCAGGTACAACCGGTTTACCAAAGGCTGTTATTTTCAAGCATAGTCGCTGGACACTCGCATACGGCACTTATGGTCATATCTTAAATTTGGGACCGGATGATGTTATGTATGTGACCCTACCGCTTTACCACGCAACAGGTGTGGTGGTTTGCTGGTGTGGTGTCATTGCTGGAAGTGCGACACTTGCGATTCGACGTAAATATTCGACCAGTGCATTCTGGAAAGATGTTCAAAAATTTAATGCTTCTGCGATTGGTTATGTCGGGGAACTTTGTCGTTACCTAATGGATGCTCCTGTTACCGAGCTTGACCGCAATCACCGTGTTACCAAAATGATTGGTAACGGTATGCGTCCAAATATTTGGGACAAGTTCAAACAACGTTTCGGTGTTAAAGAAGTCCTTGAGCTTTATGCATCAAGTGAAGGTAACGTTGGATTTAGCAATATTTTCAACTTTGACAACACGGTTGGCTTCTCTCCTACTCCATATGCCATCGTTCAATTTGATAAAGAGAAAAACGAACCAATACGCGATAAAAATGGCTGGTGTCAAAAAGTAAAAGCAGGTGAAGTTGGTCTGTTAGTTGGAAAAATTACTAGCCGCTCTCCATTTGATGGCTATACCGACCCTGAAAAGAACAAATCAGTGATCTGGAAAGATGTTTTCAAAAAAGGCGACTCTTATTTCAACACAGGTGATTTAGTCCGTGATATCGGTTTCCGTCATGCTCAGTTTGTTGACCGCTTAGGCGATACCTTCCGCTGGAAAGGTGAAAACGTATCCACTACCGAAGTGGAAAACATGGTGTGTGAATATGAAAAAATTGCTGAAGCTGTCGTTTATGGTGTAGAAATTCCAAATACCAACGGCCGTGCTGGTATGGCAGCCATCACACTGGCCGATAACGAAGAGTTAAATGATGCAGATTTAACCGAAATGGTCACTGTATTTAAGAAATGTTTACCTGCTTATGCTGTACCTGTGTTTTTGCGTGTGCAAAAAAAGGTCGAAACAACAGGTACATTTAAATATCAGAAGAATAAATTGAAGGAAGATGCGTTTAATCCGAACAAAACTTCTGAACGTTTACTCGCTTTATTGCCTGGTGCAAACAGTTATTGCGACATCACGACTGAAATTTTTGACAACATTCAGGCATATAAATACCGTTTTTAGTTTATTTTTTAGCTAAACAAGAGGAAATCGTGCTTTTTATAGGCAATCATGCAAATGTTTTGAAATTTCCTCTTGTGTTAGTTGAATAACTTGCTAAAATACGCGACATCAAAACGATACAGTGTTTAGAAGTATTACTTCTCTCTGAGTCAGTTCGAGTTTGAATGCTAAAGAAAATCATAGATCTTCTCACACATTCAAGTAAAACATTGTTTTACTTAAACCTCGCTCAGGGTCGTTAGCTCAGTTGGTAGAGCAGCGGACTTTTAATCCGTTGGTCCCGCGTTCGAGTCGCGGACGACCCACCACTTATTTGTTTTGACCTATTTGGGTCGTTAGCTCAGTTGGTAGAGCAGCGGACTTTTAATCCGTTGGTCCCGCGTTCGAGTCGCGGACGACCCACCAAATTCTAAAAAGCCTCTCCCTTCGAGAGGCTTTTTTATTGTCATCTTATTTTGCTTTTATGACTAAAAGATGACGATGCATTTGCGATTTAAAATTTCCCCTACCCAATTCATAAAAACTTCAAGTCGCTTGGGAATATAACTCCGGTTCGGATATAAAATATTAAGTGGAAGTGACGGCGCACTATAAGCACTCAACACTTCAACTAAAATACCTTGCTCAATTTTATCTTGAACATCATAGTAAGGTACTTGAATAATCCCCAAACCTGCACAAGCTGCAGCACTATAGGCCTCGGTATTATTTACACTCAAAGCACTATCCATCATCACGGTTCCACCCGAATATACAAATACGCCCTGCTTTTCCCCTACGGCTCCTGCGTAGTTAATGAGTTTGTGGTGAGATAAATCTTCTAATTGTTCAGGAATACCGTATTGTTCTAAATAATGGGGACTTGCACAGTTCACCATAATCAAGTTACCAACAAACTTCGCGATTAAACTACTATTATCTAACTGCCCAACCCGAACCACACAGTCAATTCCCTTTTCAATAAGATCTGTAAGGTCATCGGAACTCGTGAGCTGTAAGTAAATATCTGGATAACGGCTATAAAAATCGGGTAACTCAGGAATAATCACTTGATGTGCAATACGAGTCGGCATTGAAATTTTTAATGTGCCACGATAATGCTGCTTTTGCGTCTGAATGAGTTGCTCTAACTGTTCATAATCAAATAACAGGTTTTGGCATTCTGGCAATATTCTGTGCCCATCTTGCGTCAGGCTTACTTTACGCGTAGTGCGATGAAATAAACGTACTCCATAGTGAGTTTCAAGCTGTTGAATAGCACTAGTCACTGTAGAGCGTGGCAAATCTAGCTGATTTGCAACTTCACTAAAGCTTTGTCGTTTAGCGACTTCCGTAAAAATAAAAAATTGCTGCAAACGATCCATTTTTATTGTTCGTATTTTCTGAATAGTTAAACCAAACTAGCATAATTGATCAAAAATTACCGCCAATCTAGACTAAAAACACATTAAAACAAGTCATCATAGGAATAACATCATGGCAACTCATAGCCTTAAAGATAAAGTTGTATTGATTACAGGCGGTGCAAAAAACTTAGGTGGACTCATTAGCCGTAAGTTTGCAGAACAAGGTGCAAAGCTTGCGATTCATTACAACAGTGTTGAAACTCAGGCAGATGCAGAACAGACGCTTGCAGATGTAAAAGCATTGGGTGCAGATGCTATTCTAATTCAAGCAGACCTAACTCATATTGATAACATCGAAAAGCTTTTTGTAGATACCACACAACATTTTGGTGGAGTTGATATTGCCATTAATACGGTTGGAAAGGTTTTAAAGAAATCGTTTTTAGATACCACAGAACAAGAGTTTGATAGCATGAGCGATATCAACTCAAAAATTGCCTATTTCTTTATTCAATCGGCTGGTCGTCATTTAAATGACGGCGGAAAAATCTGTTCAATCGTGACTTCTCTTTTGGCAGCCTACACGGGCCTCTATTCAACCTATGAGGGTTTAAAGGCTCCTGTTGAGCATTACACACGCGCTGCATCCAAAGAATTTGGTGATCGTCAAATTTCTGTGACAGCTGTTGCCCCTGGCCCTATGGATACACCGTTTTTCTATGGACAGGAATCTGCTGAAGCAGTGGCTTACCATAAATCAGCGTCAGCTTTAGGGGGGCTTACTAAAATTGAAGACATCGAACCTCTAGTTCGCTTTCTGGTGACCGATGGTTGGTGGATTACAGGCCAAACTATTTTTGCAAATGGCGGCTATACCACACGCTAAAATCAAAAAAAGCCGCATCTCATTGTGCGGCTTTTGCTTTATGACTATTTGATTATAAAAACTCTTCTAGTACCGAGTTTAAGAAAATATGCCCCTGCTCTGTACAAGCTAAACGAGAGCTGTCTTCTACCAATAACTTTCTCGAACGTAGTGAAGTGAGCACCTCATTTAAACCCTCTAAACTTGCACCTGTACGCTGCTCATATAGCTCAGCTTTTACCCCATTATTTAAACGCAAAGCATTCATCATAAATTCAAAAGGTAGCGCATCTGCCTCAATTTTTTTCATTTGCAAATGCTCGGCTGGGACCTTAGCTAAGTAATCTTTTGGCAAACGAGTCTTTTGGAAACGGTATACGCCATCTGGTTGTGTCACTTTGCCATGTGCCCCTGCACCAATTGCAAGATAATCGCCAAACTCCCAGTAATTTAAATTATGGGCAGAAGGCTGCTCTTTGCGCCAAGCCGACACTTCATAGTTTACAAAGCCATTTGCTTTTAGATAGGCTTCACCTTGCTCTTGAATGTCCTCTAACACTTCATCTTGAGGTAAAACAGGTTGAGTACGGAAGAATACCGTGTTTGGCTCAATGGTGAGTTGATACCAACTGATATGTGTCGCCCCCTGCTCTACAGCGACCTTTAAATCATAAAGCGCTTGCTCTAAAGTTTGCTCAGGCAGACCATGCATTAAATCGACATTAACTCGTTTAAAGCCTGCTTGTCTTGCCTGTTCTATTGCATCCATAGCATTGTTTGCTGAATGAATACGACCTAGCTTTTGCAAGTGATCAGTATTAAAAGTCTGCACACCAATCGATAAACGATTAATACCCGCTTCTAAATAGCCTGCAAACGGATCATGTTCTAATGTACCCGGATTGGCCTCTAAGGTAATTTCACAGTCATCTTCAAAGTTAAGTCGTGACTTAAGCTGTTCAAACAACCAAGCATAACCTTTAGCAGAAATGAGTGAAGGTGTTCCACCACCAATGAACACACTGTGAATTGAACGCCCCTGTGCCATCTCAACTTGAGTTTCAAAGTCAGCCACCAACGCTTTTAAATAAGTTTGCTCAAGCTCTGCTGAAAGCGCACCATCAGGTACAGCATGCGAGTTAAAGTCACAATATGGACATTTACGCACGCACCAAGGCATGTGGATATATAAAGATAACGGAATAGAAGCAGGGTTTAATACAGCCAAGGAACAATGTCCAATTTACACAATATTTCTATTTTAACATGACTGCATCAATGGTCTTATGAAAACATACCTTAATTGCTTTAGACTGAATTTAAACAATCTTAAATATTGATAAAAATGATGAAATTCTCTAGTCAACTTTTCCTGATCTTACCGCTCGCTATGGGAATCGGTGTTGCCATGGCTTTTCAAACCGCAATCAATGCTCAGCTTCGCGAGCAATTACACTCACCTTTGCAAGCGGCATTATTATCATTTTTCATCGGTACTATTGTATTAGCCATTATGGTGTTCGTCCAAAGTGCCGAGAAACCCACTTTAAGTGAAATATCTAATATTCCTTGGCTTCTTTGGACCGGAGGATTCCTTGGGGTTTATGCAATTAGCATGAGCATTTATACTGCACCTAAGCTTGGTTTTTTAACCTTTACAGGGCTAGTCGTTTTTGGGCAATTAGTCATTTCTATGTTGCTTGATCATTTTGGCTGGTTAGGTACCGACAAAACCCCTGTTACATGGCAACGGTTTCTTGGCGGAGTGATCATCTTTGCTGGTGTATTACTCACCTTACAGCGCTAGTTTCATTTTTATATTTATAAAGAGTATCTTTTGTGTCGAATGTCACGTCGTTTCGGTCTGAATTAAAACAACTCTTCCATTTAATGCTACCTATTTTAATTACGCAGTTTGCTCAAGCAGGGTTCGGATTAATTGATACCATTATGGCTGGGCATTTATCTGCAACCGATTTAGCTGCTATTGCGGTAGGTGTAGGCTTATGGGTTCCCATTATGCTGCTGTTTAGTGGGATCATGATTGCCACTACACCTTTAGTTGCCGAGGCAAAAGGCGCTAGAAATACAGAACAAATTCCTGTCATTGTTCGGCAGTCCTTATGGGTTGCCCTAATTCTAGGCATCATGGCTATGCTCATTTTGCAGCTTATGCCATTTTTCTTACACGTGTTCGGTGTGCCAGAGAGCTTACGTCCTAAAGCAAGCTTGTTCTTGCATGCCATTGGGTTAGGTATGCCTGCTGTAACTATGTATGCAGCTCTACGTGGCTATTCAGAGGCTTTAGGTCACCCTCGCCCTGTAACCGCGATTAGCTTATTGGCCTTAGTCGTCTTAATTCCTCTGAACATGATCTTTATGCATGGCTTAGGTCCAATACCTGCTTTGGGTAGCGCAGGCTGTGGCTTTGCAACCTCTATTTTACAATGGCTGATGCTACTCACATTAGCAGGCTATATTTATAAAGCTTCGGCTTATCGAAACACGTCTATTTTTAGTCGATTCGATAAAATTAACCTGACTTGGGTTAAAAGAATTTTACAGCTTGGTCTACCAATCGGTTTAGCTGTGTTCTTTGAAGTGAGTATTTTCAGTACAGGTGCCTTGGTCCTTAGCCCACTGGGCGAAGTATTTATTGCTGCACACCAAGTGGCTATTTCAGTTACCTCTGTGCTGTTTATGATTCCACTTTCACTAGCAATTGCCTTAACCATTCGCGTGGGAACATATTATGGTGAAAAGAACTGGGCTTCTATGTATCAAGTGCAAAAGATTGGTTTGAGCACAGCAATATTTTTTGCTTTATTGACCATGTCCTTTATTGCATTAGGCCGTGAACAAATTGTCTCGGTTTATACTCAAGATATAAACGTTTTTCCTGTTGCGATGTATTTACTCTGGTTTGCTATGGGTTATCAGTTAATGGATGCTCTACAGGTCAGTGCTGCCGGCTGTTTAAGAGGCATGCAAGACACCCAAGCACCAATGTGGATTACGCTTATGGCATATTGGGTGATTGCTTTTCCAATCGGTCTTTATTTGGCACGTTATACCCACTGGGGCGTAGCTGGTGTATGGCTCGGTTTAATTATTGGCTTAAGTATTGCCTGTGTTTTATTGCTCTCGCGGCTCTATTTAAACACCAAACGATTAAGTCAAACCTAATAAAAAAGCCGATGAAATATCGGCTTTTTTATTTTATGCAGTCTTTACCCGCGGGCTTGCTCCAATTTGCCAAACAAATGGTAAATCTGTTCTGTTCACTTCCCAATCTCCAATAACCTTTTCTTTGTAAATAAGTGGATTATGTGAAGACACCGTCCGAGCATTACGCCAGAACCGGTCAAGTTGTTTCACTTGGCTACTTGCCGATGCCCCTAAGGCATTAAACAACTGACTGGTTAAATCGAGCACTAGGTTAGAAATTACCACCTGCCCTTGTGCCGACTCAAGCTCGGCATCGACATTAAACTGATGCTCTTTCACTTCAGACTCGGCAAAATGACTTTCATAAGCTTTTTGCAATGCCTCAGCGGTTTTTAAGGTAATTGCTTCACTTGCATAAGCTTGAGCTGATGCCTTACCTACTACTTGTAAAACTTGTGGATCGTGGCGAACCAAATCACCATTACCATGACTAAAAATACGTTTACGTTCACGGATTTCTTGACTAAACGTCTCGACGGCTGCACGTGCAATACCCGTTAATGTTGCAAGGTGCACCACCTGATAAAAAGCGGTTTGATACTTAAAACGTTGATCAAATGGAATGAGATGTGAAGCGGGCAAATGCACCTGATGTACTTTTAAAGTACCACTGCCCGTTGTCTTTTGACCAAAACCATCCCAATCATCAATTATGCTCACACCTGTTTCATGGCGGTAAATAGCAGCAATCACATGACGGTCATTTACTTCATCGTAAGCAAATAAATCAATCCAGTCTGCAAAAATACTTCCGGTTGAATAGTACTTTTCACCATTTACCACCAAGTTACCCGAAGCGTCTTTAGTAACTCGTGTAACCACATCACCAATCTGTACATTTCCAACTTCTGTCCATGCATTTCCGACTAAATCGCCTTGGACAAAGCGTTGAAACCAGACCTCTTGTGAGTGCTCTTTATGAGCAACCAAGCGGTCTTCAACAAATGCAAAATGACCTCGTAAAGCTTGCACAATATTGGAGTCAGCTTCTGCTAACTCTGCTAAAAGCTGGAACAGTTGAGGTAAAGATACCCCATCGCCACCATATTTACGGGGTACTCGTACAGCACCCAACTTAGCTTCTTTTAACCACTGAATCGGTTCAAAAGGTAAGATTCGCTCTTTTTCTCGCTCAACAGCACCTTGCGCAATTTTTTCAAAAATGGGACGGAATCTGTTTGCGAGCTTTTCATAATCCGCGCCTACCGATAGTTCTTCTAATTCAATTTGACCTGTTGTCATCGTTATTCTCCTAATCTTGTCTTTTCTTCAATTTAGCTCCATGCATGACGAGGTGGCTGAATACCATTGAGGTAATAGTTACCGACAATGTGATACTTCCAGCGCACAGGGTCATGCAAGGTATGGGTACGGGCATTGCGCCAATGACGGTCTAGGTTGAGTTCAGATAAAGTAGAACGCGTACCCGACAACTCAAAGAGTTTATTAGCTGCCAAAATAGCAATTTCTGTGGTGAGTACTTTTGCCTCAGCAACCAGTAGTGTGGCTTGGTTTATATGCTCTTCGGTGGTATCTGCAATGGCCTGATCAATTGCATCTCCAGCCAAATCCAATACAGCTTCTGCTGCGCGCAATTTAATTTTCAGATCACCTATATTTGCGATTGTATACGGGTCATCACTGGCCTTTTCTAAACCTGAATCGACCCATGCACGGCTATGATTTTTGACATATTGAATCGTTTCTTCAATTGCACCACGTGCAATACCGGCATCGACAGCAGCCTGAATAAACTGAGAAATAGCACCTGCTGGTGTTGGGCGCTCAAATGCTTGGTAAATCGGAACTAGATATTCTTCACGTACTGGAACCTGATTTAACTCTACCGTGCCACTCGCTGTGGTACGTTGTCCAAAACCAGACCAGTCATTAATAATATTGACCCCAGATGTTTCACGTGGCACAAGTGCAGCATAAGGTTGCCCTTGTTCATTTACAGCAACAATTGGAATCCAATGCGCGAGCAAGGCACCCGTTGCAAAGAATTTCTTCCCATTAATTTCATAACCGTGCTCGGTCTTTTTTAATGTGGTAGTGAGGTCAGCCACCGTTTTGCTATGCTTTTCTGAGAAGGCATTACCAAAACGAACCCCTCTCAAGACTAAGTTAAAGAAGAACTGTTGCTGTTCAGGTTTCGCATCTAGTCTTAAATGCTCAATAAAGGCCAAGTGGTTTTGAGGCAACTGAGCTAGAGATGGATCAACACTCGCAATTATTTTAATCACTTCCGCCAAAGTTCGATATTTAACTTCTACACCGCCAAATTGCTTAGGTACTGTAATTGCCCAGAGACCGCTTTGTGAGAACTGTTGAATTTCATCTAAAGGCAATCGACGCTCGCGATCTCGCTCAGATGCTTCTTGTGCAAACACTTGGGCAAGTTGCTTAGCAACTTCAATTGCTTCCTCATCAGAGCGAATAATATGTGCGTCTTTCGCTTGTTCAAACACAGATAAAGGAACGGCTTGAGAGCGCCCATAGGACGAATTTAAACTGGTCATAACTTTTATTGTCTCTATTTTTTATCTAACATGCCCTTCACCTTAGCACTAAAAAAACAGCGACCTTATAGATATTAAAGCTTTGTTTATGAAATGAATTTTAAAAAGCTTTTCACTTTTTTTACTTTAAAAATAACGTTTTGTTTTTCGAAAATTTTCTTACATGCGCTAAACAATTTCATATAGGCTTTTTAAGTTTTGTCACCTATGATCAAAACTAGACAATATTATGTTGTAGTCAACGAGGTATCGAAGATATGGCAAAGAATGCAAGTTCACCTGGCAAACGATTTATGAAACTTGCAGGAATGACCGCGAGCATTGCAACAAAAACCGTTTCTAACTCGATTCGAAACTTGACTGCGGATGAAGAACAGAAACTAGCTGCAAAAACTAAATTGTTTCAAGACATCGGCCTACAGATTGCTGACACCTTAGGTGAAATGAAAGGTGCTGTGATGAAAGTCGGGCAAATTGCATCGCAATATAAAGATATCTTCCCGCCAGAAGTTGCTAAAGCGATATCAAAACTACAACGCCAAGCTCCAGCCATGCCTTTTGCCGCTATTCAGCAACAAGTTGAACGTGAGCTTGGAAAGCCTCTCGATGCTGCATTTAAATCTTTTGATCGCGAGCCTTTTGCCGCTGCATCAATTGGACAAGTTCACAAAGCTGTTTTGCCAAATGGCGAACAAGTGGTGGTGAAGGTTCAATATCCCGGTGTTGATGAAGCCTGCGAGAGTGACTTAAAACAAGTTCGTTTAGCACTTCGTTTAATGGGAGTACTCAAAATTGATAAAAAGTTGCAAGATCAGCTTTTTGCAGAGATTCAAGATAGTCTGTCAGCCGAGCTTAACTATGAAATTGAGGCTCAAAATCTTGAAGTCTTTAAAACTTTTCATAGCAAGTTAGATGACAAAATTATTATTCCGAGCGTTTATAAAGATTACTCTTCAAGACGTATTTTGACATTGAGCCTTGAACAAGGTGACAGCATTGAAACAGCCAGCGCTTGGCCCGTTGAGATTCGAAATACGATTGGGCGCCGCCTTATACGCGCTTTAGGTCAGGAAATGTTCTTTTTAAAACGTTTTCACTGTGACCCTCACCCAGGTAATTTTGCCTTCCGCCAAGATGGTAGTGTCATTATTTATGACTATGGCAGTGTTAAAACCCTTTCCAATGAAATCGTTTATAACTTTAAACGATTGGTAAATGCAGCCCGTCATGAAAATATCGAGCTCATTGAAACAGAACTACTCGAGTTACATGCTCTTGTAGAAAAAGGCAAATTCCCGAGCGATCTTTATAAACTCTGGATCGAAATTTTATTACGCCCTCTTACAACCACTTACGATTTTGCCGAAAACTCATCACATCATGATGGCATGCTACTCGTGAAAAAATCATTGAAGTACTGGGATGTCTTTAAGCCTTCACCAGATACATTAATGGTCAATAGAACCATTTCAGGGCACTACTGGAACCTGATTCACTTAAAAGTACATGACAACCTAAACGATTTATTTGAAGAACTTGTTCCTCCTGCTAATTAACTCAATGAACTAATCAATGTTGCCTTTTTGGGGCTACATTGACTTATCAATTGTTATGTTATAACATTTCCTTAATCAAAAATAATTTAGGACAATCTCTCATGCGTAAAGATATTCATCCTGCTTATCAACAAGTGTTATTTCATGACACCAATGCAGATGTGTACTTCTTAATTGGTAGTACTATTCAAACGAAACAAACCAAGGAGTATCAAGGACAAGTCTATCCTTACGTAACTCTTGATATTTCAAGTGCATCACATCCTTTCTATACAGGTGAAGTACGTCAAGCAAGTAATGAAGGTCGCGTTGCAAGCTTTAATAAACGCTTCGGTCGCTTCAGTCGTAAGAGTTAATCTTGCGTTAAGTTTTGACCAATACACTAAAATCATTGGAAGCCTAAGACTCATCTCCTCCACTTAGGCTTCTTTTTTTATGTGCATTTTTCAGACTTTTCTGAACTGTGTATAAAAGAAAACTTATCCACAACTTGTCTAAAAAAAATTCTCAACTTTCCCAATATCCCATCATTTTTTATAGCGACCAAGCTTTCAAAGCCTGTATTCGATGCTATGCTTAAGCCTCATTTGATAGGAAGTTTAAGATTATGGCACAAGAGTTACTTGCCCAATTACAAGCAGGCACAGCAAAATTTTCAGATGTTTTAGCTCATATTGAAGCACGCTACCAACATACTCCAACAGCTTTTCAAAATGGCACACAGCATAACGCTGCGACTGAAAATCAAGGCAGTGCGAAAGTTTTCTCTTTTGCTAAGTTACAAGGTTTAGACCAAGCACAAACTTTAAGTTTATTTGCAGAGCACTATGCATCTGTATTGGCTACACCTGAAGGAACTGATCATCAAAATATTCGTCAGTTTATGCAAAATGGTTGGGATGGTGTGAAGTTTGAAGGTCAGGCTTTAACTGAAAAATAATAAGTACTAGTAAGTAATGTCTTAAATTAGAAGATCATCACAACAGAGTTTTTCAGTGACGTTCTATATCTAGACTAGCCTTCGGCTCGACCTACTTTTCTTTTGGGAAAAGTAGGCAAAACCTGAGCTGCGACTAAAGCAGCGCAAGATCAACAGAACCTGTTCTCTGTTTACACTTATCCAATATATTGCAAAAACTAGATATAGCTAATTTCAGTCAGGCTGTTGATGACTTTAACGCGTATCAAATCCCAAAATAAATCAGATGTTTTTGATTCGTCATTTACTATCGTGAAAAGCGGCATGGATGCCGCTGTTTTGCTGTGCTACATGGATGTAGCATCAGCGAAACAAAAGATTTTTGCTTACTTTTGATCTTTCAAAAGTAAGGTATGCCTATACAACCGGTGCTGGAAAATATCTTAAAACCGAGGCCGTGAAATATATCTCTATTCTTAAACAACTTAATAATCAGTTGCCCGCTACCCAATAATAAGTCGCCAACCCCAAACATGTAAAAATTAACGACCCAATTAAATGAATAGAAATTGCCAACATCGCCATTCCCAACTTACCACTTTGCAATAAAGTCACAATCTCAATTGAGAATGTTGAAAAAGTAGTTAAAGCACCACAAAAACCCGTAATCACAAAAAGCTTATAGTTCGGACTTAAATCACTATGAGCAAAATAGGCCATCGCAAAACCAATAATAAAACCGCCTACTAAATTAACAGCAACGGTACCAAGTGGAATTTGCGGATAAATCGGGTTGAGTTTTAAGCCTAAAAACCAACGCAACCACGCCCCTAGTACTGAACCTACGGCAATTGAAAGTA